>CAZIMY010000168.1:0-5154 GCA_964540315.1 uncultured Wenzhouxiangella sp. | reverse complement strand
CCAAACGCGCCGGAGTCTCTACTTTTGAACTGTCGCCTTGACGGGGAAGCTTACGGATGTGGTCTTGCTGGAGACGTTCCTGATCGTCTACGTCGTGTGATCACGGCAGCACTGAACATCGGACACGAAAGCGGGGCCCCGGCCCCGTTTTTGTTGCGTGCCTTCTGAAAAATTCCACAGTCGCTTGGCGAGCCTATCGATTGACCACAACCAGCGGTACGAATATTCGGTAACTGTCATTTCCGAGATCGATACGAAGCAACGCTGCATTTCATCCTGTCTATCCGGATTCCATCCTCCACAGACCGTAAGTGGTCGGAATCAACTTGCGAGACACGTCCGCGCTGGGTACGTTGCTTATCCAAGCTTCATGGTCGGTGCGGAATAGTGAAAAAGGAAAAGAGCGAAAGCGATAAAGTCCTGGTTTCCTATGCCAGAGTCGCGGGCTTCATGTACCTGTTCATCATTATCATTTACATGGCGGGATTGATGATGAACGCGGGCTTCCACTCCGGCGACTTCGTAGAAACCTCTCAGAATATCTCTACAGCCGAAGGCCTCTACCGCACGTCCCTCTTATTAATGCTAATGGGATCTGTTCTGACGATCCCGCTTGCCGGTGCTCTCTATATCTTTTTGAAAGTGGTCGACCCAAACCTTGCATTATTAGCACTGCTATGGAGAATCTGCGAGACCGTGCTCGGTGCGGTGACGAAGGTGTTGCTATTCATGCGCCTTGGAATATTCACGGGCACGTTTGTATCTATTGGTATTGTCGAGCAGGAGTCCGTTTCAGGCCTTTTGAGGGTCGGTGCCAACGCGAGTTTCAATCTCAGCGTATTGTTTTTCTCTTTCGGATCCATCCTGTTCTACTATCTTTTGCTCAAATCGAGGTTCATTCCACGTAGCCTATCCATCTTGGGAATCTTTGCTTCCGGATGGGTAACGCTACTCGCATGCGCATCACTTGTCAGCACAGGTATCGTTGGCAATGCGTGGTGGCTACCGATGTTTGTGGCCGAAATCGTTACCGGCTTGTGGCTTTTGTTCAAGGGAATAGATCTCGAGTACTGGAATAATGAAGGTAACAAATCCGTCCGGATCGGTGTCACAACATGATTTTAGGCATAGCTGAAAGATCAAGCAGCCTGACGGCGAAACCCGTCTTGCCCGCCCGTTAAATCAAGAACGACAAGCGCAACCGGTCGACCAGATCGACTGGAGAACAAGCGCCCATCATAAACTAACCGAACTCCAGGTGATTCCATGAAAACAGTGATCTATTGTGCTCTTTTTGTGTTTCTACCGGTTTCCGTTGCTTACGGTCAAAAAGCCGCTCCTGACCATGAAAAGCTTAAGGCGGAAGTGTACGAGATGTTCCAAAGGAACACTCAGCTATATCAGAACAATGACTACGATGGACTTGCAAAGCGGTTTACTTCGAACGGTTCCCTGAAAATGCCGGGCGCACCACGCTTATCGGGTTATGAGGCACTCAGAAAACACTATTCTGGCGAAACGGGTGCAGGCCTACCGCAGCCGGAAGAAGTCGACTTTAAATTCGCTTTTCTCAGTGTGGACGTCTCCGAAGCTGGTGACATGGCCGTGGTCATGGCTGAATTTGCGATCTCGTCCCTGCAGTCCGACGGCCCATTCGACGACAGCGGAGTTATATTGATGGTACTGCGGAGGATCGGTGATGAATGGAAAATCTTCGCTGAAAATGTTAGCTCGGGCCCAGTTGCCTCGTTTGGGTAGGCCGGAAATCTGAACCTTTTTCAGAAACCCGGCGCTCTTTCCGCTGCGGTCGGGCGCATTTTTAGAATTTCCTTTCACCGGTCAGCGGGAGCGTAGTGAGTTGGTTGGTGAGTGAGTGCGCTGAACTCATTTGTAGGTAGATTGTCTCTTCAGGCTAGTGAGGTAAGGGTGTTTTCTTTCCATTGCACATACAAGGCGCTTCAGTTCGTGCCTTTGTTTTCCGACGCTCCTAGCTCGTTATGCCGCGTCCTACCGCCGCAAACAGCTGGCCACTCTCGGGCGGCCGTTCCTGACCGATTGCGCTGCTTCATGGTCTGCATCGTTCTACTGCTCTCCGTCCTCGCCGGATGCGCGACCGCCTCGACCCACTCTGATGCTCCGGCCTCCGCTCTCGATGCAATCGCTGAGTATCCCACTGCTGACGAGATCCCGCCCGGGGAGGTCCGGCTTCACCAGATCCGCGACGGCGTGTGGGCGCACGTCGCGACTCAAGAGATGGGCGGCATCGTTTATCCCTCGAACGGCCTGGTCGTCCTGGACGGCAATGGTCTGCTTCTCGTCGATACGGCGTGGGGCGGTGAGAACACGGCTGCTCTGCTGAACGCTATCGAGACCCAGATCGGTTTACCTGTGCGTCGCTCAGTCTCAACCCACTTTCATGATGATCGAGTCGAGGGTGTGGACGTGCTACGGGCGGCGGACGTCGAGACGTACGCGACGCCGCTCACGCGGCGGCTAGCGGAGGCCGAAGGGAACGAGGTCCCCGACCTCATCCTTGATGGGTTGGCTGAGGCGGGCACCGCCGTCCAGTTCGGCCCCGTCGAAGTGTTTTACCCCGGTGTCGGGCACACCCCGGACAACCTGGTAATCTACGTGCCCGAGGCACGCGTGCTTCTCGGTGGGTGCGCTGTGTTCGAGTCATCGCGTCAACTCCCGGGCTATTTGGGCGATGCTGACGTTGCAGCATGGCCTAAGTCTCTCCGGCGCGTACGTGCCCGTTACCCAGATGCCGAGATCCTCCTCCCTGGTCATGGGGTCCCTGGCGGGCTCGAACTGCTCGACCACACGATTACGGTCATCGGATCTCACAGCGAGCGCCGTTAGGGTGGCTTAGCACGCGCCGCAGAATCAACGCATCAACGCCGGGCGGTCTGCGTTTTCCAGCCAATATTGCTGTTGCGCATGCACGTTATTACGTTGAAGCACGCTTCATGACAGCTATAACCTGGCGATTCCCGCTTTGCCTGATTGTCTATACGGCATCCTATGGGACTCCCTATTACTGCGGCGTCTTTGCGGCTGTCGTCATTCATCGACCAGTACCGTAAGTCATTCCTCTGGTTTCACCATTCATCGGTACGCTATTGAGTTGTAGCAAGAATACGCTCAGGCTGGAAAAATTGTCCCGTTACCCGATGAAGGCCTGATTTCATGCTCCTGACCATTCACATTGCCGCAGGCAGCATCGCCCTGGCCGCAGGTGCCGTTGCGCTTTTTACGCGCAAGGGGAGTTATCTGCATCGCCGCGGAGGATTGGGGTTTGTTCTCGCGATGCTGGCCATGTCGGCAAGCGCGATTCCACTGGCCGTATGGGCCGAGAAGCTAACATCGGTAATGGGGGGTGCCTTGACCATTTATCTGGTTCTGACTTCGTTAATCACGATCAATCGCCCATTACAACAATTTGACGTGGTCAGCATCGGCGCGGCCTTGGCGGGGTTCTCGATTGCCGTTGTGTTTTTCTCGCTGGGCCTGGAGGGCCTGCGCAGCGCCGACGGCAAGATCAATGGATTACCGCCCGAAGCCATGTTCATATTTGGCTCGGTGTCGCTGCTGGCGGCATTGGGCGATGTGTATGTGTTTCTGGCACGGGCAGTGTCCCGGTCCTATCGCATTGCCAGACATCTATGGCGCATGTGCTTTGCGCTTCTGATGGCCGTGGTGTCATTCTTTCTCGGTCAGGCTCAGGTGCTGCCCGAAATGGTGCGGAACACCCCGGTGCCAACACTCATTCCTCTAGCAGTAGTGCTATTGATGTTCTTCTGGATCCTGCGTGTACGGTTTGGCAAAGGCTATCGCAAGGCCAGCCGGTGAGAACCCGTGTGCGCTTTCACGAGGGAGGGCAATTGGGTTAGCATCGACAGATGGGAAACTCGGGGTTGATACAGGCACTAGTGCTGACATTCGGATGGCGTAGACTGCGGGTAACGCTGATTGCATCGCTTGCCTGGGGTTTGTCGCTGAGCCTGGTTTTTGAAACCTCCACGCTGTCAGTTGTGGGTCGCACCCTAGCCACCGGTCTGGTTGCCCTGTCGGTGTTCGGGCTTTTCGAGCGGTGGCCGAGACGGCTGCCGGCCGGTCTTGCGCGCTGGGTGCTGCAGGTAGTGAGTGTGGCTGCCTCGGTGCCGTTAACGGTTTCCGTGTATTACCTGGCCACCAGCGAAACAGGTGTGCTTCCGTTTCAGGAAGGCGGCACGCGCCTTCTTGGGTTTTCAATGCTGACCGTTACCGGAATGCTGTTTGCGCCCTGGTTTGCCATGGCGGCGCTGTTGCGCCAGCGCGATGAGTCGGTGCGCAGCCAGGCCCGGGCATTCGAGCGCGAACGCAGCCATCTGGAACGCGCCGCGGTTGATGCCCGCCTGCGATTCTTACAAGCTCAGATACAGCCGCATTTTCTATTTAATACCCTGGCCAATGTGCGTGAGTTGGTAGAGTCACGTTCCCCGCAGGCTCCCGTTGTGCTGGATCGCTTGATCACCTACCTCCGCGCCGCGGTGCCGCGGCTCGAACAAGGGGCAATCACATTGGACCGGGAGTTGGAACTGGTTCGCGCATACCTGGAGCTAATGCAGATGCGCATGCCCGATCGATTGCAATTCAAGATCCAGTCCGAGGTTGACGGCGAAGCAGTCTGCTGTCCGCCAATGACTGTCCTGACGCTGGTGGAGAATGCTGTACGCCACGGCATTGATCCGAGCGAGCAGGGTGGCCAGATTAAAGTCGATGCGCAGCTAGATGAACAGCAGTGTTTTATCACGGTCAGCGACACCGGTGTCGGTTTCGGCATAGAAGCCGGCGGCCTGGGCACCGGCCTGGCGACTTTGCGCGAACGTCTGCGACTGGCTTACGGTGCCGAGGCGACGTTGGAACTGCGAGAGCGTGAACCGCATGGCGCAGTTGCAAAGCTAAAGTTTCCCGCCCGGAGACGCCTGCCATGAGCGCCACCCAGCCGACGGCCATGGTCGCCGACGATGAGCCCCTGCTTCGCCAGGCACTCATCCGGGAGCTCGCCGAAGCCTGGCCGGAACTGGAAGTGGTCTCGCAGGCACGTAGCGGCACTGATGCACTGAAGGAGTTCGAGACCAGTCAGCCCGATATCTGCTTTCTCGATATTCA
>CAZIMY010000167.1:0-5165 GCA_964540315.1 uncultured Wenzhouxiangella sp. | reverse complement strand
AGGAACTTCATTCGAGCCATTGTCTTGTCTCCTCCTTCCTAGCCTCAGGCGGCCTTTTGAATCTGGCACAGGGTGGACTTCGTCTCCTGCATCAGAGTGATGGGGTCATAGCCGTAGGTTTTGGCCGTGTTGCACGATTCACCGCGAATATACGGTGCCGTGCCTTCGGGATAGTTATCGACCAGATCCTCACCCTGGAACCATCCTCCAAAGTGGAACGGCGTCCAGACCACCCCGCGACCCACGCGTTCGGTGATCATCGCACGGATCTTGATCTTGCCGCCCTCTGGGCCTTCCAGCCAGACCCAGTCGTTGTCGCGCAGACCGCGGTCGTTGGCATCAATCGGATTGATCTCGACGAACATCTCCTGCTGGAGCTCGGCCAGCCAGCTCATGGAGCGGGTCTCTTCACCACCACCTTCGTATTCGACAAGTCGGCCGCTGGTGAACACGAGCGGATAGTCGCCGGAATAGTCATCGGCCTGGACAGAAGCGTACCGGGTCGGCAGACGCCAGCGCGTTGCCATGTCCTCGTGGGTCGGATACTCACCGACAAGATCGTAGCGAGGTGTATAGAGCGGCTCACGGTGAATAGGCACCGGATCCGGGAAAGTCCAGACAATGGCACGCGCCTTCGCGTTACCAAATGGCGCCACCTCATGGTTCAGGCAGATACGCTGAATGCCACCGGAAAGGTCGGTATGCCACGCGACTCCGTCCAAAGCATCGGACTCCATCGTCCGGTACTGGGCGATGTCGGCCTCGGTCGCGCCACCGGTTGGCTTGTCGGCAAGTCCCGCCACCCAGGCAACCGTCGCCATTTCGTCCGGCGTCAGCTCTGTATGCCAGCCCATGGTGCGCAGCATTCCATAGGTCACAGCGGGATGGCCTTCCTGAATTTCGGAGTCCTTGCTCCAGGAGTCTTCAGCCAGGATATTGGTGCCATTGTGCTCGGTACCGAACCGGGCCCGGAACGGCAGACCGCCCTTTGACACTGGCTCGTCCGGGTTGTACAGCACGTGCGAGCCGGGATGCTTGACCTCGGCTGTCCCCCAGCACGGCCACGGCATGCCGTAGGTGTCGCCGTCGCAAGGCCCACCCATCGCTTTGAGCGTGGTGGTGTCGAAGGTGTGCTTGTTATCGAGGTGCATCTTCAGACGCTCTGGACTCTGACCGGTGTAGCCAATGGTCCAGGCGCCTCGGTTGATCTCGCGAAGGACGCTTTCGGGCTGCGGCGTGCCGTCCGCGCTCACCTCAATGTTCTTGAACATCTCATCAGCGAAGCCGAATTTCTTGGCCAGGAGATAGAGAATCTGGGCATCCGTCTTGGATTCGTACAGCGGATCAATGACCTTCTCGCGCCATTGCAGCGAGCGGTTTGAAGCCGTGCAGGACCCAGCCTGCTCAAACTGTGAGGCGGTCGGCAGCAGGTAAACACCGTCGGTGCGATCAGACATGACCGCAAGATGGGTTGGATACGGATCGGAAATGACCACCAGATCAAGCTTCTCGACGGCCTCCTTCATTTCCGGGCCGCGGACCTGGCTATTTACAGCATGGCCTTGGAAGAAAACGGCACGAATGTTATCGCGCTGCGAGAAATTGGCCGGATCTTCCATGATGCCGTCGATCCAGCGTGAAACGGGAACCCCCGGCAGGTTCATCGGATGCGCTGGGTTGCCGGAGTTATCCGCGTACATGCCGTCGTCGAAGCGACCCTTCAGCCACTCATAGTCGACGTCCCATACGCGGGCCCAGTGCTTCCAGCCGCCCTCAGAAAGCCCGTAGTAACCCGGGAGGGTATGACAGTTCGGACCAACGTCGGTCGCGCCCTGTACATTGTCATGACCGCGGAAGATATTGGCGCCGCCACCGACCTTGCCGATATTGCCGAGGGCCAACTGCAGCACGCAGTAGGAGCGAGTGTTGGCGTTGCCTACGTGGTGCTGCGTGCCGCCCATGCACCAGACAATCGTGCCAGGGCGATTTTCAGCTAGCGACTTGGCGGCCTGATACATCTGGTCTTCCGGAACGCCGGCGATGTCTTCGACCTTGTCGGGCGTCCAGTTGGCCACCTCGCGACGGATTTCGTCCATGGCGTAGACGCGCTGGCGGATGTATTCCTTGTCCTCCCAGCCGTTTTCGAAGATATGCCACAACAGGCCCCAAACGAACGGGATATCGGTTCCGGGACGAATACGAATGTGCTGGTCAGCGTGCGCGGCAGTTCGGGTCAGCCGGGGGTCGACAACAATCAGCTTCGAGCCATTTTCTTTGCCGCGCAGAATGTGCTGCATGGCAACCGGGTGCGCTTCGGCCGCGTTCGACCCGATGAAAATCATCGACTTGCAGTTATGCATGTCGTTGTAGGAATTGGTCATCGCGCCATAGCCCCAGGTGTTGGCAACCCCGGCGACCGTGGTCGAGTGGCAGATTCGTGCCTGATGGTCCATGTTGTTGGTGCCCCAGAATGCAGCGTACTTGCGCTGCAGGTAAGCACCTTCATTGTTGGCCTTGGACGAACCGCAGTGCCAGACCGAGTCGGGCCCTGATTCTTCGCGGATCTTCATGAACTGATCGCCGATCTCGTCGATCGCCTGATCCCAGCTGAGACGCTTCCACTGACCACCCTCGAGCTTCATCGGATACTTGACCCGTTTCTTGCTGTGCCCATGCGAGCGCAGTGCCGCACCCTTGGCGCAGTGGCCGCCCATGTTGAACGGCGAGTCGAAGTCAGGCTCCTGACCAATCCATACGCCATTCTGCACGGTGGCCTTGGCACCACAGCCCACCGAACAATGCGTGCAAACAGTGCGCTTTGTCTCTACAGGACCGGCGTTAGCTTCCGGCGGCTGCTGCGCATCGACGCGCTTCATCATGCTCAGCGGCATGGCGGCTGCAATAGCAGTGCCCCCGGCAGTCAAGCCCGAGCGCTTCAGGAAAGTACGACGGTCAAAACCCTTACCCCGCGAAGCGCTGTGGGCTTCGTTGGCGGCTTGCTTGCGAATAAGTTTCATATTTCTCCTCCGGACTGAATTCGGCGCTTTAGAGAGCGGCGCTTAGAAACGGGCGCTCTTGTAATAGCGCCGAATATGGTCGGTTTCGCGGTAGCACTTGCTGTCCGCCTCAGGTTTGCTGGTTTGCTCTGGAGCAGCGGCCTGGCCATTGATGGAAACCAGCCCCAGGCCGGCTGCTGCGCCAGCACCGATAGCACCGGTCATGAGTCGACGACGCGCCAGATCAATGGGCCGTTTTGTTGAAGATTCACTCGATCGTTTCATGCTCTTTCTCCAAAAAATTATTATTCCGGCAAACTCAGCCAGACTCGTTCAAACTCCATGAACGCCTCGCCCAGTCGACCCACTGGCCGATAGAACGTCGCGTTCTTAGCACCCTGAATATCACTGAAAAATTTCGGCATCCAGTTTCCAACATATTCGCTGAAAAATTTCTGCTGCCCGGCTAACGGAATGCCGTGCTCCGGGTCCACAAGCAGCGCCATGGTTTCGCAAATGGCCGCTGCATGGTCCTCCGGCTCAGACACCCCTTCGGCGCGCTGAATGCCCAGCCGCCCTAATTCATCGCGCAGCGCAGCCAGCGGCTTGTCCATCAAAAAGCCGGTCAGGTAATAGCTGCCGTACGGCAGGAGTTCCCCTTGACCCACACCAATAAACAAGTTGTGGAATTCGCGCTCAATCACATCGGGGTCAGCGTCGCCGGCAGCGCTTGTCAGCTCCTGCCAGGCAGCTTCCAGGTCAGTTGTCCGCTGGGATGATTTGCTGTCCGCCTCTGAATCGGACAGAGTTGCAAGCGTGCGGGCATCAGGCGCATCTCTGAGCAGCGCGGCCAGCAAGGCGTAGGTTTCCACGCGGGCCTGAGCACCTTCGGCCTTGCTGTCGCGGAGACCGGAGCGGTGATCGCTCACCGCGCTTTTAGTCAATTCTTGCATCCTCAATCCATCTTTCCCCGAACGCGAACTGTATTCCTCTCATCGCAAACAAGTCAAGCCCTATCGACCAAAGTCGCACTGCTCAACACGATCAATTTCGACGTTCCGGGCGATGCGCCACAACGCCACCTTCATCTTCGTACATTCTTTGAATTCGACAGTCCTCACACAGCCGAATTCTGGCGACCGCCTCGGCGTCTTTGAACATCCAGTGACCTTCCAGACGACGCTCCATGCTCTCAATCATTTTGCGCGTGGCAAAAGGTTTGCCGCAGCCATCGCAGTGATGCATTTCTTCTTCGTTCAGAAGCCGACGAGCCGGTTCCAGATGAGCCGCAAAGTTCATTCGGGCATTCAGCTCAATCGCGTTTTCCGGACAAGACGCCTCGCACATGCCGCACTGGACGCACTGATCTTCGCGGAAGAAAAGCTGCGGGCTGTCGCCGCCGCCCTGAATGGCCGACACTGGACAGACCGACACACAAGCCATACACAAGGTACAGGCGTCGTCATCAACCTTGATTTCGCCGAACGGCGCCGAGGAGTTCAGGGGGATCGTCTCTGCAGCCTTGTCCTCGGCCTGAGCGTGAAGATGACCCAGCGCCTGCCGGATGATCTCGCGCTTTGTACCGAGCGCGGCAAAGGTGGCCGACGCTGAAACCATCGCTTCAAGGGGCTCGGCGACCGATTGGACGTTGACCACGCCCGGCCAGAAATTGAGCCGACGCTCGGCGTTGGCGTCGCCAAGCCCGGCCAAAATAGACTGATAGATGGCGATCTGGCGCGTGCTGGCATCGACCAAGGTGGGTGCTGGATGGGGTCCGCACAGTAAAATGACCCGACCCACTCCATAGGCCAGCGCAGCCAGCCAGGTATCGGCACCAACCGAGCCCACATCTTCCACAGCGATGGGCAATACGTGCTCGGGCAGGTCAGCCGCAACCTCCGCCAGCGTCCCCGCCGCACTTTCAGCGCTATAGATCAGAACATCTGGCGCAACGCCACCTTCGCCGACGTGGCGACGGAATTCGACCAGCAAGCGGCGCAGTGAATCCAGCAGGTCTTCCGATGAAGGCGCGGCATAGCGCATGGCGCCGGATGGACAAACGGTGACACAGCTGCCGCATCCCTGGCAGAGGTAGGGATCCACCTCCACCTTTTCCCCAATGCTGAAGACCGCGCCGGTGGCACAGGCATCCACGCACTTGCGACAACC
>CAZIMY010000166.1:0-5191 GCA_964540315.1 uncultured Wenzhouxiangella sp. | reverse complement strand
CCGGTTTCGCTCGACGATATTCTTCGCCGCGTTGGTTATCGCTCATTCGGGCCCGTGCTGCTGGTGGCCGGGCTTGTCATCCTGGCTCCGCTGATAGGCGACATTCCCGGCGTGCCCACTCTAATGGCGATGCTAGTCGTCATTGTCGCTATTCAACTTTTGTCCGGACGCCGCCAGATCTGGTTGCCCCTATTCCTGCGACAGCGTGCCGTCGAACGGGACCGCCTGGAGCGGGTGCTCGATCGGCTGGAGCGTCCCGCCCGATTAATCGACCGCTTTTTTCGTCCGCGCCTGCCCATCCTCGTAACCGGTTTGGGGACCCACCTGATTGGCATTTCGGCGCTGATTGTTGCCCTGGCCATGCCCGTGCTTGAGTTCATTCCATTCAGTGCGACGCTCGCCGGCACTGCGCTAACCGCTTTTGGCCTTTCCTTGATTGCTCGCGACGGCTATCTGGCCATTTTCTCTCTGGCGTCAACGGCCGCTGTTGTGAGTCTGGTGATTCATCAGGCAATCAATCTTTAAACTACGGGCTTGTTTTAACGCCAGCACTCCGGACCTGACACCATGGAAACGCGTTTGAACATCTCTGAACGGGCCGCCCAGATTGGGGCATCCGCGGCTGGCCTGGTGCGACGGGTTCGGATGCTGGGCTTGTCGGCCCTGGTCTGTGCCTGCTGGCTCTGGCTCGTTCTGTTCGTGTTCGTGGGCAACATTCCGCATTTTCTTCTGGCGATCCCTGCCGCCGTGCTCGGTCTGGTGCTGCTGCTGCCCGGCATCATCGTGATCACGACCACGCTTGGCCTCAACAGCCTCGCTCAGCTGCCGGCAAAACTGGGGGCCAAACCGTCGCGCGAGCCGTCTGAATCCGAGGGGCGGCGGCGCGGGCCTTTTGCACTGCTTCGCAGGCTTTGGGGAATCCGGCGGGAGGTTGTCGGCTACAAAACGGTGCTGATCAGCTACGCCGGTGCGATCCGGCTTTTTACGCTGCCTTTTTTGCTGGTCATCAGCATTGCGATCCTAGCCTGCCTGTTCCAGATCGCCCTGACCATGATCAGTCTGCCGCTGGTCGCTTTGGCCCTGCTGCTATGAGGCGCCAAGTCCTGCCTGCTCGAGCAGGGCGGAGATCTGTTTCTTGAACGGGAAAAAGCCCTTGGTTGCGTAAGGCCAGGCGCGTTGATCCCAGCCACGGCGCAGACGGATGATGTCGATCCCGTGATTTTCCAGCCCGGCTTCAAGATGCTTCAAGCCATCAGCCAATGGCCCGACCGGCGGCTCACTGGTCAAAACCTGATTGGCTCCCGCGGCGTCGGCTAACCTGCCCAGTTCTCCGACATCCAGCTGGCCGGTTGTCTCGATCGGGCAGTCGAAACAGTCACCCAGCCGTTCGGCTGCATCAGCACCGGCCGCTGCGACAAAAGATCGAGCCTTTTCGCCAAACGGCCACGGATGATCCGCATGACCGCCCGACGCAACAACAACGCTTTTGATCGTCCAATCAGGCGCCAGCAGTTGATGGGCCGAGAGGTCATCACCGTGGACCAGCAACAAAGCATCGCGCTTGCCTGAAAATTCCGGGAGTGGCGCCAGCGGCTGTTTTGACGGCGGCGTTTCATCCCTGACCGGTTCTGCCTTGTCCGCTAACCCGGTCGGTCGATACCGGCCATTGGTGTATTTCTCGATATTGTCCGGCCGGGCCAGATAAGTCTTTCCGCGCGTTTGAATACCGGCCACCCAGCGCCAGCCCAAAGTATTGGAGGCAGGATCGCCATCCAGCAGATGGCGCAGGAAGAAATCCGCGCCCAGCGACCAGGGCAGCTTGAGCGTAAAAATCCAAATCGAGGCAAACCACATGCGCGCGTGATTGTGGAGATAGCCGGTTTCGACCAACTCCCGGGCCCAGTCATCGAAGCACTCGATGCCTGTTTGCCCGCTTTCGGCCTCGGTCAGCGCGCGAGTCAGGCCGCTATTGGCCCCAACCTTTTCCCGCTCGACATCGCGCTCGGACAAAAAGTCCTGCCAAACGGCCGGCCTCATTTGCAGCCAGCCCTTCCAGTAGGTCCGCCAGAAGACCTCCTGGATGAACTTTTCTGCCGTCGAGGCGCTGTGCCGTTCCAGTACCGCTTCGATCACCTCGTGCTCAGTTAGGAGTCGGTGGCGCAGATAAGGCGATAGCATGGAGACATTGCCCTTGGGGCCCGGTCCGGGGTCCGTGTTGCGCTCAGCGGCATACGGCCTGCCGGCACGAGGAACAAAGTCATTCAGGCGCCCAAGAGCCGCCTCGCGAGTCGGAGGGAAAAGGGCCAGGGAATTAGAGAGATGCGTCACAGCTGTCCTGGATTTTGAGTTCGCTTCGTGTGCATATTGTCTGTGCCGAAGAACGACGACGTTCTCCAGCTGCCAGCTCAATGAAAGCGCTTGCCAACCGGGCCCCCGCAGCATTTCTTGAATTTCTTTCCGCTTCCACACGGACAGGGCTTATTGCGACCAATCTTCACAGACGAGACCGGCGCTTGAATGTCTGGTGCTCCGGGCATCTGGCGATGCTTGAGCCCGATTGAGGCGTACTCCACGGCAGCTTGGTCGATGAGCGCGTGGAATTTACTGGCGAGGTGTTCAATGGTGAGCACGTTACTGCCGGAATCTCTGCCAATCTCCTCCACGACCGTCTCTGCCATCGCCCGACGATCAAAGAACATAAACAGAGTGAGCGCCATACCGTGGGAGTGCTCATCCTCGCTGTCTGCTTTCAGCACCTCATCCCAAGTTTTCTGGAGCCAAAAGTGTCCCTGACAGAGACCGCGGCACCAACGCGAGAAATCGTTATCGGTATCCAAAATGCGCATCGGGTCGGGGTCGGGCCTACAGTCCAACGGAATCGCGGGTTGACCCTTATGAATGCAATCAGAGATCCAGTTCATTAGCGCCATACGCGCTTCAGTGACATCTCTTGCCACATCCATGTCATCGAACACGGCCTCACCTTGAGCAATTTCGGTCCACTCCGAGGGCATCACAAAATCCGGGCAAGCCTGAACCGCGAAAAGAAAGCCGGCGGTTTCAGGCCAGGACAGCGCATCGCTTTCGGCGTGTTGCTCGCCAAAGCGCATCAGGACCTTCCGATGTTTTGCACCGAAGTCCGGGATGCCGCCTGACCCCCTAACGCCCATCTGGATGCAGCAAGGGAATGCTTTTTCTTCCCAGCCTTCGGTAAACGTAAAAGTCCGAATCCAGCGTCAACACGATCGAGGGGTCGAGTAGCTCGCTCATTCGCACCAAACAGACATCGGCCAGCGATGCCGGTCGATCCCGATACCGATGGTGCAGGGCTTGGATTGCAGCCACTTCATGCTCCAAAGACATCCCGACTTTCACAGCTCCGCGCCCGATGAGCTCCAACACGCGACTCGGTGCACCGGGAATCCTCCGCAAGAGATGGCAACTCTCTGCGACGACAGCTTCGCAGGTTAACAGGGGTGCTTCAAATTGCCTGAACTGTTCGGAGGCCCATTGATGATGGGCATCGCCGGCATGCAAAAACGCAACCAGCGGCCCCGTGTCGAGCAGGATAGATGGTTTCATCAATTTCCGAAATCTTCCAAATACTCGTAGTTGCTCGATAGGTCGGAAGGGCCTCCCTGCACGCTACCGGCCAGATCACCAGCGAGATCTGCGGCTGACGGCGCATCTCTGCGTGGAAGTGGATGGTCAAGATATTGAGTCAATGCACGACGGATGAGTTCAGATTGGCTTAAGCGGTTGGCCCGCGCCGTATTCAATAGCTTTTCCTGCAAGTCGGCAGGGACCTTCACAGAAAGGTTGTTCATGGAAACAAGCGTAGTAAATGATGTCAATTGATAATACAGTTGGCAGATTATATCGTCAATGCTGAGTATTGCTGCGGGAAGAGTCCCGGGAGTGAGGAGATCGTCAGAATTGGACGCGCATCATTTCCGAGCCAACAAACGTTGAACGGCTCACTCGCTATATTCCACTGTTGCCCTGCAGCTCATCCAAGGAGATATTCATGACGATGCTGTTTCGCGTTCCCAAGCTTCTCGCACTAACGCTGATTGCCTTAGCGCTTCCGCTGTCAGCAAAAGAATCGCCTCACGACGCGATGATGCGCTCCATCTCGGGTGACGCCGCAGACATCAAAGGTCGTGCAGTCGCCTATTTTGACGAAGACCCAGACACCCGCGGTTACCTGGCAGTACCCGAGGGCGAGGGCCCCTTTCCGGCAGTCATCCTGATCCACGAATGGAACGGGGTTGTCGACCGGATTCGCCATACCGCGGATGCTTTTGCTGAACACGGCTACATCGCGTTTGCCGCCGACCTCTACCGCGGACGGACCGGATCCAACCGCGACGAAAACATTGCGCTGATGCGTGAGGCCAGGTCTGATGAGGAAACCATCATCCGCAATCTGGATGCAGCGGTTCGCTGGGTTCGGGAAAACACGCCATCAACCGGAAAGGTCGCCACGGTGGGCTGGTGTTTCGGCGGCGGTTTGGCACTCTCCTATGCCCTGGGCGGTGAGCGGCACGAGGGCACCGCCATTTTCTACGGCTCGCTCATCGATGACCCTGAACAGATGTCGCACATTCACCATGAGGTCTACGGCACGTTCGCCGAGAATGACCGCGGTATTCCCGTCGAAGAGGTCGAAAACTTTGTCGAGGCCTTGCGCCAAGCCGGCATCGAAAACGATGTGCACATCTACGATGACGTCAACCACGGTTTCTGGCTTTACACAGAGCGTGACCCAGCCAACAACCGGCCCGCGGCCGCCCATGCCTGGGAGCGGCTGAAGATGTATCTTGAGCGCGTCATCGGCAGCGACAGCCCATAAGACGCCGTCTGAACGGGCCTGCCCGTTCGACCCGGCAACGCCGGGCAAACACCGGCTGGCATCTTCCGAAGCGCATGAATCCCGTCGTTTCCCTGCGATAGTATGCGTAGTCCGCTGCATGCCTTGGGGCAATTTGTGAAGCCTTGCCATGGCACTGCGAATACCATTAAGCGTGCTACGGTCTGAGGCAGACAGAGCCGCACTTGAGCATACTGAAAGCCGCATGATCCTCCAAAGCATCTCCAAAGCCATCCGCGAGCAGAACTACTACGCCGTCGCGCTGGAGTTCGTGATCGTCATCGCCGGTGTTGTGATCGGCTTTCAGATCAATGCGTG
>CAZIMY010000165.1:4019-5193 GCA_964540315.1 uncultured Wenzhouxiangella sp. | reverse complement strand
AGGTCATCGCGTGCAGCGAAGGCCCGCCGGTGATCGAGCGGATTCTGCGTCATCTGGCCGGCAAGGACTTGGCGTGCCTGTGGCTTTGGTAGGAGTCGGGAGCGGTTTGAAATGGATACGGATATCGCTGGAAATCAGCAAATAGGACGCTTATGCTTCCTTTACGCAGACAGAAGGATTCATATCAGATGAAGCAAGTATTTTGTTCAATTTCATCCAATGCTGCCTCCAAGTATAAAACGGCTACGCCAAAGTGGATCCACGCATGATTCTGCGGCGTCTCACGGAGCATTTACGCGAACAGAACTGGTTTGCGGTCTTCCTGGACTTTTTCATTGTAGTTATCGGGGTGTTCATTGGTATTCAGGTCTCCAACTGGAATACTGCAAACGCCCAAAGAGAGGATGAAGCCGTCTTCCTGCGACTGCTTGAGGAAGATATCCGCAGTTCTCAAGAGCTCGCAAGCAGGACGCTGGATATGCTTCATCGCCAAGATGATGCTCGCCAGCGACTGCATGCCTTTAGTGTCGGCAAAGACCCATTAATTCCACCGCAAGAGATTCCAGTGCTATTGAGCCACGGAATATGGGAGATGCCAACCATGGAGTTCAATCAGACCACCTTTGAGGCACTTAAAAGTACCGGGCGTCTGGATGTATTTATTGATGACATCTTAGTTCAAGAGTTGACGGAACTACAAAGCGATATTGCTGATATTGAGCGGCGTGTAGAAATTGAACTGGCCACGTTATTGAATGTAACCGACCCTATCCTGCTACAGCATGTAGATATGACAGCGATGTTGGTCGAGCCTTCTTTGTCGGGAAAAATTGCCATCGACTGGCTAGTCAATGACGAGGCTCCATTCGAGCCACCTGAGTTCCTCAAATCCATGCAGTTCCGGAATGCCATTCTTGCAAGGGCTGCATCTTCCAAAAATCGAATGCAAGATATGGAGCGGCTTGGCAACCGCTATCAGCGGATTGCTGTCTTGATTGAACAACGACAAGCTGAACTAAACCAAAGGTAAACCTTTCTTGAAGCACTCTGAGTGCTTTTGGCTTTGCCTATGCTTGATTGTGCCGAAATCAATTGAGGGGGCAGCCTGGTGTGGCTCCGGATGCCGTTGGAAATCAGGAAATAGGGCGCTTATACTTTCTAGCAGCCGAGCCGA
>CAZIMY010000165.1:0-3919 GCA_964540315.1 uncultured Wenzhouxiangella sp. | reverse complement strand
GCCTATTGATTCTTTGCTCCAGATCGCTTTATGACATGAGCCCACCAGATGATCCGTCTGTCAGACCTAAACCTTTTCGACAGGAAGCGGCGGGGTCATTGGAGGGGATCGCATACCGGAATCTTGAATGCAGCGAAGACACCTAATACAGGCCTTGATGGCTGCGCCGCTTGTCTGGTCGCTCGATAGTCTGGCGTACGCGGCGGACAAGCCCGTCGCCGGGCGCAGGATCGTCGTGGTCGGTGCCGGCGCCTTTGGCGGTTGGACGGCGCTCAACCTGGCGCGCGCCGGCGCCGACGTTACGCTCGTCGAAGCCTGGGATCCGGGCCACACGCGCGCCAGCTCCGGCGGCGAGACCCGCGTGATTCGGCACATGTACGCCAATCCGCTGTACGCACGGATGGCCGAACGATCGCTTGCGCTGTTCCAGCAAGCCGAACGCGACTGGAACGAGGAACTGTTTCGCCGGACCGGCGTTCTGTTCATGGATCAATCGACCACTCCAGGCTTTTTCGAGTCGGCCAGCAGCGTATTGCGCGACGAAGGCATCGATTTCGAGACGATGGACACCGACGTGCTGGCTGGGCGATGGCCGCAGATTGCGCTGGATGGCATCGAGCAGGCGGGATTCGAGCCGCAGTCGGGTTATCTGTTGGCTCGAAGAGCCTGTCACGCGGTCGCTCAGGCGTTCAGGCGCGCCGGCGGGCGGGTCGTGACCGGTCGAGCCTCGCCGGGCGAGTTCCGATCAGGGCGGCTGGCTGCCGTGCGCCTGGCCGACAATACGTCGCTTGCGGCCGACGATTTTGTTTTCGCATGCGGCCCCTGGCTGCAGAGCCTGTTTCCGGAGTTGCTCGGGGCGCTGCTTGCTGTCTCGCGCCAGGAGGTCTATTACTTCGGCACCCCGGCCGGCGATCGGGCGCACGATGAGGCCGAGCTGCCGGTATGGGCCGACTTCGGCGAGCGCATCTGGTACGGGATTCCCGGCAGCGAACGGAGGGGCTTCAAGATCGCCGACGACACGCACGGCCCGCCAATCGATCCGGAGCGCGACGATCGCAGGCCGTCCAGGGCAGGCATTGATTCGGCCCGTGACTACATGGCGCAGCGCTTTCCGGCGCTCGCCGACGCGCCGCTGATCGACGCGCGCGTGTGCCAGTACACCAATACCGGCAACGGCGACTTCCTCGTCGATCGTCACCCGGATGCGCGCAACCTCTGGCTGGTTGGCGGCGGATCAGGACACGGTTTCAAGCACGGTCCGGCGCTCGGTGAGCTGGTTGCCGAAACGGTGCTCGGCGGACGACCCGTCGAACCGGCCTTTGCGCTGGACGCGCACCGGGTTTCGAGGGGGCGGTAGGGTCGGGTCTTGTTTCATGCATTTGTAGGTCGGCGCATGAAACAAAACCTGGCCCCAAATGTCTCGCAACCGGGGTTAAACCTTAGCGCGGCATGGCTGCGGGTGCCGCCGGAAATGGGCAAATGAGGCGCTTATGCTTCTTATACTCCAACTTACACCGGTGAATTTTCTACCGACTAATTGCACAGGCACAGACCAAGAAGCGCCCACAGCGACTAATTAACGACTAATTGGACATCGACTAATTGGACAGGCACAGACCAAGAGGACAGGCACAGACCAAGAAGCGCCCAAAATCTCGAATCGGCTCGCTACAGGCCGGTCGACCCCGGTTTTCGCCAGATTTCAGTCGCTCCAGAGTGTGTTTGTAGCGCGGAAGCGTGCTCCTTTCGCTTTTCCGGCATGCCAACGCTGGCAACGAGGCCATTTCTGAACTGAATCTCGTTTGTTGCGGCTATCTTCCGGGTGAGAATAGCGCTGCGGCTGCGGTCTGGCCCCTCAGGAATCGCTTATCGAAGTGACGCGCGAACTCCTTGAGCTTGTCCAGCGCGCCGAGGGCGTTGGCGAATCCAGATTTCGACTTTCGGACGAAGGCCAGGTATTTGTCCGGACTCATGTCCAGACGTTGCAGGATCGGCGGCAATTGCCCGGGAATGGATCCGGATTTTCCTTGGATGATAGCGCGGCCCGACCAGTCGACGAGTTCGAGGTAGTCCTCGGTGGAGGAGGGGATCGTGGGCCCAGCGCTGCACTCGGCATCGTCGGTGAATCGCAGAAGCTGAATGATTGTCTTGTCGAGAGAGACGCAGTCGGACTGCTGGTTTTCCGAGGCCGGAGCGGACTCCTCGGGTTTTGATGCCCTGCGATTTTGCCATTCTTCGATCCGTTGCTGGACCGACGTGTAGTCCGACGTTTCCGGCGTCTCGGCGATCGAGGCCCGCATGGGGTTGAGATCGACATACGCCATTGCGCTCAGGACGGCGGCTTCGTCCAGCAGAGCCTGGCTGCGGAAGCGCGACTGCCAGAAGTGGCCGGTGACGTTGTCTACAGCATTGGCTTGCCGGGCGATGGGCTCGTTCAGGCATTTCATGAACCAGGAAAGACTGCCCAGCCGCGTTCGATAGTCCGGCAGATGCTTCTGGACGACTTTTCTCTGGGCGTCGGTCAGCGATTGCCCCTTCGCGAAGGCGCGAACCAACGTCGGGCCCCGGAACAAACGGGTCCACCGACGCGCCACCTCGAGCTCGTCCCATGCCATGCAGCGCTCTGGATCGACGTGTAGGACCAGGTGGTAGTGGTTGGAGAGAATCGCGTAGGCGCAGATATCGACCGCAAAGACCTCGGACAACAACCCCAGACGGTCCTTGATCTCCTGCTTGCGGCCGGAATAATCGCGGCCAGTCAGAGGGTCCAGGCCGCAGAGAAACTGCCGCCGCACGCATCGTGAAACCACGTGGTAGAACGGCGTGATCTCGGTAGACACTAATCGTTTTCGCGCTTGCGGCATGGGCGCGGCTTGAAGAAGCGAGGCTCCACCGTAGTCGGTGATCAAGTCCGAAGAAATCGGAAAACGACCCGATTTTAGGTAGGTGGGGTTCCTACAACGTGCCTGTCCGGTATTCCACTGATTTTCCGATCCGCCGAACGCAGCGCTTCGGAATAGAAGAACGGTTCGGTCAGCGAAGACGCGCGATCCACCGCCGCCTGCCGATTCACCGCAGCCGTGTTGACGCGAATCTCCATCACGACCAGTCCCAGGCCGACCAGGACGGCCAGCCCCGTCGCAACTTCCAGCCACTCAACCAGTCGGCGCTGTTTCATCGAAGCGTTCTCCCAGGCACTATGTCAGGGCCGTCAGAAGGAATATTCCCGATGATTCTGGCATGAAACCTTCGCCTGGGTGTCTTGGTTGCTGTCCGGCAAGAATCCTGGGTGTCCTGATTCGCTCTGGCCATTCCTTACACGCCTTAGAAGAATGCGCTACGCTAGCGCGACAATACGGCCTGCCCATCAAAGACAAAGCGAGTTACATTTATGTTCGACGAACCCGGCTTTCCACGCGCAGCTGAACCGGATCACGCTGGAATTGCACTTGAAACTTTCGTGTACTGCAGCCGTGCCGCTGAAGGCATCGGTGAGGTTGAGGTCGATCGCATTATCAAGTTCTCTCAAAGCCGCAATGCCACCCGAGACATCACCGGGATGTTAGTTTTCTGCAGCGGCGTCTTCTTCCAATGGGTCGAGGGGCCGCCAGCCGAAGTGCGAAACCTGATTGTGAGCCTCCATGCCGATTCGCGGCATTACGATATTGTCGAGTTGGACCGGAGTGTTGAGCAGCGCGAGCGTCTGTACGCGGATTGGGATATGGAGCGGGTCGAAGCCGACGACATCCGCGCAGTGCTTCAGGACGCGCTCGATAGCACCGAAGATGAAATCAACGTCGCGGCACTAAAACGTATATTGGATCACCTCGACTCCGCGCCGCTGGCTTCGCTCGGGCAAGGAAACTAGGCCAGTACACCAGCGCCGAAAACCATCCACCCCGCTACTGTAAATAGGACA
>CAZIMY010000164.1:0-5218 GCA_964540315.1 uncultured Wenzhouxiangella sp. | reverse complement strand
CGCTCTCGGACAGCGCTATTGCGTCTCGGGCCTGGCTGCGCTGGTCGACCGATGGGCTGAGACGCTGGATCGGCCCGCACGCCAGCCTGGTCTGGAAGCCCGATGACCAGAAGTTGATACTGCTGCGTGGCGCGCCCAACGGTCGCTCGCTGATCTATCACCGCAGCGGCGACACGATCTACTTCTCGACCACGCTGGATGCCCTGTTCGCCCTGCCGCAGATTCCACGCGAATTCGATGACGGCGTTCTTGCTGATGTCCTTCTGGGCGCGCCGTCGGGCAGTGATTTTCTCTACAAGGGCATGGCCTCGATTCCGACCTCGCACTGGGTCGAGTTGACGCCGTCGGGACGGACCGATCATCGCTACTGGCGGCTCGAGCGGGGCTCGCTGCTGAAGTTCAAGCGTGAAGAGGAGTGTTGGGAGGCCTTCGAGGAGTTGTTCTCGACGGTGGTCCGACAGCATCTCAGGCGGACGGGTGAGGTGGGAATCCGCCTGAGCGGGGGACTGGATTCTTCATTGCTGGCCGCGTTCTGCTGCAAAGAGCTCGCAGCCGAGGGCCAGGTCCTGCATGGCTATACCCGCGTGCCGCGGCCGGATGCCGAGTTACCGGAGAGCCTTGGGAACCGCTATCTGGACGAATCTTCGAAGGTGCATGATCTTGCCGCGATCTACGCAAATCTCGAACCGAACATCATCTACCCCGATGACCGATCGATCCTGGACGGCCTCGAGGACTGGTTCAGCGCGAACCACACGCCGGCCAATGCATCACCCACTTATCAGACCGGCTATCGACCCCTGTTGGAACAGGCACGAGATGATGGCGTCAAATTGCTTCTGAATGCGGGTTCCGGGAATCACACCTTCAGCTACACGGGTTTCGGTCGACTCAATCAACTCTTCAGGACAGGTCGATGGCACAAGCTACGACGCGAGCTGCGCCTCCTCAAGCGTAAAGGCTACAACATCCGCCATCTTGTGATCGCTGATGTCATCAAGCCGTCTCTGCCGGAGTGGTATTGCCACTGGCGTATTCGACAAAAGGCGAGGCAGTCGCCCAGCTGGGATCGATTCAGCGCGGTCGATAGTGACTACGCTCGAAAGACTGGCGCCGAGAATCGTCTTCAGGAGCAACAGAATATCCGAGCCTATTGGGATTACTGGTCAAGCTGGAGACAGCGTTCCGAGCCGTTCCAGCATACCCAGCAGATTGGCCAGGGTGGGGGTGCCGATATGCTCTATGGATTCGACCAACGGGATCCTTCAGGCGATCGACGAGTGGTCGAGTTCTGTCTCGCATTGCCGGAACGGTTCTATCTGCGTGATGGGGTCAATCGGCGCCTGGTGCGATGTGGTATGCGACATCTGCTCCCGAACAGCATCGTCGATGAGCACAAGATCGGTCTGCAGGATGCGGACTGGTTTTCCCGGGTGGAGCGAGATCGGGAAGAAATCATGCAGCGCTATCGTCAGTTCAAGGACGATCCGGATGTGAGTCGCCTTTTCGACATGGACAGGCTCGATGAAATGTGGGCGGAATTCGATGCCACCGATTGGCGTGTGGCGCCGCGGCGCAAGGCAGTTCGAATGCAACTTGCGTTGCTGGGACCCCTCCATGCGGGAAGTTACGTCCGCTGGTTTTACGGAAAAAACGATTGATGGTGCCCCTGCGCCCGCCGCCCGAAAATACGCTGAGTTGGGTTCCTTTTGAGCCGAGCGAACTGATCGCAGCCTGCGAGGACGGCCGGGTTCTGCATGCCCGCAGTGATATCGATTGTTCTCCTGAGTCGGATTCATTATTTGCCTGGAACAATGTGATGCGGCTTGCGAAAACGGATGACCATGCTGACAAGCATTGGCGCTTGTACAAGAGTGGACAGCCGATTGATCTGAACATGATGCGCGTTCTGGACCACAGCGGCCGGTTGCGAACGGATCGTCTTGAATCCTTGATCGAGCAGGGCGCAAGCGTGATGATCAACCGCCTGGAGCTCAAGGTCCCGGAGATTGGCCGACTTTCCAGGCAGATTGAAGCTCGGACTGGTGCATATGTTCGAGTGGTAGCGATCGGGTCTCCGGGACGGGCACCCTGCATGCCGCTGCACTACGATCACGTCGATGTCGTTGCGATTCAGATGGACGGAGACAAGACCTGGTCATTTTACGGTCACCCTGTCGAGGGAAGCGGCATAGCACGTCGGATTGAGGACAGGCCGCAGGTAAAGACTGACGAGATCGCCCTCCAGAAGGGTGACTGCCTGTTCGTTCCTGCAGGTCTACATCACCAATGCCAGCCCTCGGGCGGATCTCTGCATCTCGCATTGAATCTCAAGTGGCCAACCGTTATGGACCTTGCTCCTGATCTGGTGAAGCAAAGACCGGATGATCTTTCGCTCATTGAACCCATCAGGACTTATCGAAGTCCGGAACGCGTGGACTGCTTGCTTGATCAGCTCTCCGAACTCAGTGAAGTTGGCTTGCGGCAGGACGAGATCAAGGAGTTCTTGCAAGGTTGGCCCCGCCATTGCGCTGAGCGCTGGCGGGTTTCGAACCTTGGTGAGTTCTATTGATCCGAATGCGGCCAGACTGAAAACTGCAGTGCATTGTGTTCCTGCATCAGGCTCAGGCTCTGACCCGATCGAACCTGAATCGGCTCCGGAAATACGTGCAGAAAGCGTGGCCAGCTGATCGCTTCCCCCGGCGAGCCATTCAATCGGATGCCAGGGGCCAGTTCAAGGTCGGTCCACTGCAGAAGTCCTGTGATGGTGCCGGATCGGGTGATTTCTACCTCTGAACGGCGCCGCTGCGGGCGGTCCGAATCAGGCTGGCCGATCGCGAACCGGAAACAGTCCAGTGGTGCCGAGTAGCTCTGAATATCGAGCCTCTTGAATTGATCGGGTTGAAGCTGCAGCTTGGTCGGTGAGAACAGATTGAATCTTTGCAGCCTCATCCCATCGACATTGGCGCAACGGCAGAGCGCCTCGAGATCGGTGCCGCCGACCAGACTGCCCCTGATCGCGCCGAGTCCGGGGATAACACTCCCTCCAGGTTCAAGGAAGGTTCTTGCTGCTCGTTCAACCAAGCCGAGCCCGCCGGCTTCGAGCAGCGAGCCGGTGAATACATCGCAGAGAATGACGTCAACGCGATGCGGAATATCGGTGCCCAGCTCGAGTTGGTCCGAGCTCTTGGCGATGACGGTGATGGTTTTGGTGAGTTCATTATCCTTGATGATTTCGCGTGCAACTTCTGCCATCAGGATTTGATGCTCGCAAGTGTAGATGTGCCGAGCTCCAGAGCGCGCCGCCAGCATGCTGAGAATGCCGGACCCTGTGCCGATTTCGAGAACCGTGGAACCAGGCCTGATCATGGCGTCCAATGCGGATTTGAAAGCAGAGGTGCGCTGAGGGTTGTTGATCAGCAGATACTGATTAGCCGGAGCGCGGGCGCTCTGGGCGAGACGCCACCGATGCATCGCTTCAGCTGTCCCTTTTTCGAGAACCAATTGCTCGATCTCTGCGGCAGCTTCACGTCGCCCCTGGTTATACAGCGCACGAGCCAGCTCGAGTGCTTTGCCTTCTCCTTCTGGCAAGGCCAGTAGCCTTGTCGCCATCGTCGACAGATCGGATTTGATTGGCTCTTTGGTCACTGATCTGTCGATCCTTGTTTCGGAGCCAAACCTTCTAGGAGACTGCTCGTTTTGTCAAGCCGAATGATAGAGGAATTGAGCCCAGAGCTCTGTGTCGCCTGGAATGACGATCTGTGGTCTCGGTTCATGGAAGAGTTCTGGGAGAGCAAGCCGACACGCCTCCCGATGTTCGAGTCCGGCCCGATGGCATCGCTCGCCGAGCTTTTCGAGCTTGTCGTTTCGATGCGAGGGTCGAGGCGACTGCCTGCCGACCGTCTCTGGATTGCTCGTAGGGAACCTCCCAGGGACCGTACGGAAGACTTTCTCCAGGCATCGCTCGATCTAATGGGCCCGCAACCGGCCGATGGCGGTTTCGAAGGGTTTTTCAAGCGTCTGGGCGAGCGAACAGGGGGTGCCAATATCCATCGTCTTCAGAATCATCAGCCTATATTCCTGGCGCGCATCTCAGAACTGATTTCAAGATTGGACGAACGCCATTCACCCTTAATCCAGCGATGGGATCTGGACACTTTTTTCGGCAATTATCGAATCACTCCGTTCGGGGCACACCGAGATCAAGCAAGTGTGTTCTCTTTCTGCTTGATGGGCGAACGAACTTACTGTACCTGGCCGCCTGACTATCAATGGCCCCCGGGTGATCTGCATACGCCTGATCCCGATCGATTGGCGTTTCATTTGGCGAGGGCGGAACGCTTTCCTGTACGCGCCGGCCAGCTTTTTTACTGGCCATCCAATCGATGGCATCTGGTTCTGACCGATGGCAGGCCATCGGTGGTTGTTCAAGCCAGTGCGTATCGGTAGATTGCCTGATCAGTGATATCGTCGGGGCGCTGGAAGTGCTGCCAGCCATCTTTTATGTCGCCCTGGATCTCGGGCTGGGTGGCGACTGGCGAGGCATGAAGGGTTGTGATTCAACCCGGCTAAATGACGCAACCCTGATTCGACTTGACTCAACCGTCCACATCGGTTTATGGTCATCAAGTACGATACCGATTGGGATCGAACCTTAGAAAACTTATCTCTGGGAATTCGCCATGAAGAAGACAGATTGGACATCACCTCAACTGGAAGTGCTGAGCACGCGCAATACCGCAGCGGGCGGCCAGGGCGCTCCAGATGTTTTCCACAGTGCAGATAGCAACACTGACGCTCAGCCTTCATTTACTGGTACCCCGCCGGTTTCATGATTGACTGTTGGGATGCAGGCGGGCGATTGGGCCTGTTTCTTCTCTGATATTTCAAAACCGCGAGCCGACCAGGCTTGCGGTTTTTTGCAAGGGATGTTGTCGGCTTCGGCGGATCCGAAATATTGGAGCGGTTCTGAATGAGTCGTTGCGGAACGAAGAAAAATATAATTAAATCAGAGGGCTAGGAATAGGGAAGTGCTTGGGAGGGTGGCTTGTTGAAGGTAGAAAAAGAGCTTGACTTGCGTAACTCCTGGCATGTAAAATTAATATTGGTTGGGTCACTCCGGAAGGGGAGGGCTCTAGCAGACTTGTTAACTGAATGGTTTTAGGAGTGAATTAGTCATGATCAAGAGCGAGTGGAACAGCCCTGTTTTGGAAATCAT
>CAZIMY010000163.1:0-5320 GCA_964540315.1 uncultured Wenzhouxiangella sp. | reverse complement strand
AGCGACCGACTGAAAGGAGCTTTATAGATGAGCAACCGCAAGCAACGGAAAGACCGGCCGACGATCGGTCAAATCATGGATGAGGCCGGCGTCGGTCGTCGTCAGTTTATGAAGTATTGTGCCGGCATGACAGCGCTGATGGCCATGCCGCCCATGGCCACCACGGCGTTTGCCAAGCAGCTTCGTGCTGCCCGGCGTCCTTCGGTGATCTATATGCCGTTTCAGGAATGCACCGGCTGTCTGGAATCGCTGACGCGCTCGTTTGCGCCCAGCCTGGAAAGCCTGATCTTCGACACCATCTCGCTGGATTACAACCATACGCTCCAGGCCGCTGCCGGTCATGCGGCTGAAGAGGCGCGGCTTGAGGCGATGGAAGAGAACTGGGGTGAGTACATCCTGATTGTCGATGGCTCGATTCCGACCAAGCTCAACGGCATGTACGGCTGCAGTGAGGGCCATACTTTTGTCGATCAGCTCCACCAGTGCGCCGAAGGTGCGGCCGCGATCGTTGCGGTTGGGGTCTGTGCGGCTTACGGCGGCGTTGGCGCGGCCCACCCGAACCCGACGGGCGCGGTGGGCGTGGCGGATCTGATCAAGGACAAGCCGGTCATCAATGTGCCTGGTTGCCCGCCGATCCCTGAAGTCATGACCGGTACGCTGGTCAGTTTCCTGGCAACGGGCGTGCCGGATCTGGATCCGCATCTGCGTCCGCGCGCGTTCTTCGGCAACACCATCCATGACCGCTGCTACCGCCGTCGTTTTTATGACCGCGGTCTGTTCGCCAAGACTTTCGATGATGAAGGTGCGCGTAACGGCTGGTGTCTGTACGAGCTCGGCTGCCGCGGACCAACCACCTACAACGCCTGTGCCACGATCAAGTGGAACGGCGGCGCCGGCTGGCCGGTCGAGTCAGGCCACGGTTGCATTGGCTGTTCCGAACCCGGTTTCTGGGATCAGGGCGGTTTCTATGAGCCGGTTACGGCAAAACTGTTCAGTGAGCGTGGTGAGTCCATTGCCGCAGCTGCAGCGGGTGTCGCTGTCGGTGCCGCAGCTGGGCTTGCAGCAAACGCGCGCAAGAAAAAATTGGCTAGCGAGACCGAATAAGGAGATCAGTCATGTCGATACTTGAATTTTCCCGTGGACCCATGCTCCACTTTGCGCTGCTGGTCTTCGTGTTTGGCGTGATCTGGCGGCTTGTTGCCGTGGTCATGTTGGGCTTGCGCAAGAAGTACAGTGAAGACCGCCACTCCAACGACAAGGCGCTGATGGTAGGCACCGCAACCTGCGGTCTGCGTTCCTGGCCCCACAAGGAGTTCATTGGTCGCACCGCCTTTGGTGAAGTCGTCGGATACGGCTACCACATTGGTATGTTCACCGTGGTCCTGCTCGGCGCCCCCCACGTTATTTTCTGGCAGAACCTGTTCGGGTTCTCCGCACCGTGGTGGCCAACGCTGCCGGGCGCGATCATCACCGCTGTGTCAGTGCTGACCGTGGTCCTGATGCTGACTGCGACGGTTCGCCGCTATATGCACAAGCCGCTGCGTCAGATCTCGAACTTTGATGACTACTTCACCCTGGCGATTCTCTACGCCATCATGATTTCCGGCATCTGGGCCGTTCTGGGTGGACCGGGCCGCTACGAGCACATCCTCGCAGCCCACATCATTTCATTCAATCTGCTGTTGATCTGGTTCCCGTTCGGAAAGCTGATGCACGCGTTCTATATTTTCCCGACGCGCTTCGTTAACGGTTACCTGCATGCCAAGAAGGGAGCAACCACATGAGCACGACTGCAACTCAAGCATTTGCCGGTACGGGCGCTGCTGAAGACAACCGCACCGCTGAGCAGCGGGTCGAGGGTGCCATGCGTGCCTTTGCCAAAAGCTTCGGCGCCACCGTGGCCTGGAACATGGAGTCCTGTATCCACTGCGGTATGTGCGCGGACGCCTGCCATTTCTACATTGCGACCGAAGAAGCCAAGTACATCCCGATCTGGAAAGCCGAGATGTTCAAGCGCGCTTTCCGTCGCGAGTCCGGCGCCTTCGCACCGTTTTTCAAGCTGTTGAACCTTAAAAAGAAGGTCACCCTGAACGATCTGGAAGAGTGGCAGGAGTTGTTGTTTGACAGCTGCAACCTCTGCGGTCGCTGCAGCCTGATCTGCCCGATGGGCCTGGAGGTCGCCGAGCTGATCGAAATCGGCCGCCGCGGCATGTTCGAAGCCGGTTTGGCGCCGAAAGAGTTGGCGGACCGAGCCGCTTTGCAGGCCGAAACCGGGGTTCCGGAAGCGGTTGAAAAACCCTATGCCGAACTCCTTAAAGAGATCGGTGAAAAGCACGGCGTGGACATCGTCCTAGACAAGGCCAAGGCCGACATCATGGTTTGCGCGCCTCGTAATGATCTCAACCGCAACCCGTCATCGGTCGCGGCGATGGTCAAGGTGCTCAACAAGCTGGGGGCTGACTACACCTTCCGGTCTGACGCGATCGTGGCTGAGAACTACGGCTACTATGCCGGCAGCAACGGCCTTCAGAAGACCATCGCCAAACGCGTGGTTGACCAGGCCAAAAAGATTGGCGCTTCCATGGTGCTCGTGCCGGAGTGCGGCCACGCATATTACTCATTGCGCTGGCAGGCAGCCGAGCTGATGGGTGAAACACTGCCCTTCAAGGTCCGTCACGTCTCTGAGTACCTGGCAGACCAGGTCGAAGCCGGCAAGCTCAAGCTCAACAAGGTTGACGGGCTTCCCACCGCCTTCCATGATCCCTGTCAGATCGTTCGCAAGGGCGGCGTGGAAGACGCGCCCCGGACCCTGATGAACGAGCTTGGGGTCAATCTGAAGGAAATGTTCAATCACGGCGGCTTCAGTTTCTGCTGCGCCGGCGGCGGTGGCATGAACGACATCGAGCGAACCCGTCCGCTGCGCCTGAAGGCTCAGGAGCTCAAGCTTCGCGAAGTTGACGATACCGGCGCCAAGCGCTTCCTGACCACTTGTTCGGACTGCCGCGTGGCATTCGACGATGCTGGTGAACATTTCAACTGGGACAAGAAGACCGAAAGCCTGGTCGAGCTTGTCGCCGATAATATTAAGGAGTAGTAATCCATGGCCACGTCGAATGGAACCGTTGTCGTCGATCCGGTAACCCGTATTGAGGGTCACCTCCGGATGGAGGCAGTGACAGAAAATGGCAAGATCACCAAGGCCCTGAGCTCCGGGACGATGGTGCGTGGGCTGGAGATCATCCTGAAAGGTCGCGACCCGCGTGACGCATGGGTGTTCACCCAGCGGATCTGCGGGGTCTGCACCCTTGTGCACGGTATGGCAGCTGTCAGGGCCGTCGAGGATGCTTTCAACATCGAGATTCCGCCCAACGCGCAGCTGATTCGCAACCTGATGATCGGCGCGCAGTATATCCATGACCACGTCATGCACTTCTATCATCTGCATGCGCTGGACTGGGTGGACGTGGTTTCGGCGCTCAACGCTGATCCGGCGGCCACCTCGCAGCTGGCCCAGTCCATCTCGGATTATCCGCGCTCTTCGCCCGGTTACTTCCGCGATGTTCAGACCAAGGTGCGCAACTTTGTCGAATCCGGCCAGCTGGGTATTTTTGCCAAAGGCTATTGGGGTCATCCGGCCTACAAACTGCCGCCTGAAGCCAACCTGATGGCGGTTGCCCACTATCTGGATGCGCTGGAATGGCAGCGTGAGGTCGCCAAACTGCACGCGATCCTCGGCGGCAAGAACCCGCACCCGAACCTCTTGGTTGGTGGCGCGCCTGTTGCTATCAGCGTGCATGCCGACGAGCCGGGCGCCGGCCAGACGGCCCTGAACACGACCGGCATGCAGAAGCTGGCCAACATCATTGCTCAAATGAAGAGCTTTGTTGATCAGGTTTACCTGCCCGATACCCTGGCGATTGCGTCGTTCTACAAGGACTGGTTCAAGCCCGGTCACGGCGAAGGCATCGGCAATTTCCTGACCTACGGCGATTTCCCGACGACCAGCATGTTCGATCCGGACAGCCTGATCATTCCGCGTGGTGCCATCCTCAATCGCGATCTGTCGCGCATCCATGAAGTCGATGTGCACGACGAGAGCGAGATCCAGGAGTTCGTTTCCCATGCCTGGTACGACTATGAAGCCGGCAAAGACGCTGGATTGCACCCGTACATCGGGGAAACCAGCCTCAACTACGACGGTCCTGAAGCGCCTTACAAGAATCTCGATATGGATTCGACTTACACCTGGCTGAAAGCGCCACGGTGGAAGGGCAACGTGATGGAAGTCGGTCCGCTGGCCCGTGTACTCATGCTTTATGCCAGTGGCCACGAGCAAACCGTTGATCTGGCCAACTACGCCCTGGGTCAGCTTGATCTTCCGCTGGAGTCCATGTTTTCCACCATGGGCCGGGTTGCGGCTCGCACACTGGAAAGCAAGATCGTGGCTGACATGATGGACGGCTGGTTCAATGAACTGACCGTCAACATCAATGCCGGCGACACCCGGACTCAGAACGCCGAGAAGTGGAATCCAGGCAGCTGGCCCAAGGAAGCCCGCGGGGCAGGTTACATGGAAGCACCGCGTGGCGCGCTGGGCCACTGGGTTGTCACCGACGGCAAAAAGATCGCGAACTGGCAGGCGGTTGTTCCGACAACCTGGCTGGCCAGCCCGCGTGACCCGGACGGCAAGCCTGGACCGTACGAGGCGTCTCTGGTGGGCCATGATCTGCACGATCCGGATCAGCCGCTGGAGATCCTGCGCACCATCCATAGCTTCGATCCCTGCCTGGCCTGTGCCGTGCACGTGGCCGATAAGGACGGGAACGAGCTGGTGCAGGTCAAGGTGAGTTAAGGCACTGCTTCGGCGATGAAAGTCCGAGTTAAAAGGCCGGCACCGCTATATGCGCGCCGGCTTTTTTTGTGCTGCACCATAAGCGATGTCTAAATCATGTGAAAAAATTGCATCAATTCTCGGTTTTTGCTTGCACAAAGTGAATTCATAGGGTTACGATGCAAGCTCAAAGGGAAGTGAAATCAACGTGAAGGAGATGGGGATGACCATGCAAGACTTCAAAAACTGGAACCGGATCGGCGCCACTATCGGCGTAACGCTCATGGTTCTCCTGGCCTCAACGTTTGCTTACGCCGATCGCGCTGAGCTACGTGACCAAGGCCGTCCCGCCGCATCTGAGCGTTCATCCGGTGAAGCCGGCTCTGCGATCAGCGAAGACGAAATGCGCTTCTACAAGGGCATGCCGGACAGCTTTCGCGAAGTCTATGACCCTGAGGGCAAGCTTCCGGTTCCTGAGCCGGTTGATGC
>CAZIMY010000162.1:0-5353 GCA_964540315.1 uncultured Wenzhouxiangella sp. | reverse complement strand
TGGCCGATGCGATTCGGACCACCACCCAGCACCATGATCTTGCGCTTGTTGGTCGGCTTGGCTTCGCAGGCTTCACCCCAGGTCGAGTACAGATACGCCGTCGTGGTCGCGAACTCGGCGGCACAAGTGTCAACCCGCCGGTAACTGGGCCGGATGGCCGCGCGCTGGCGCAGCTGACGCACGTCACGTTCGTCGACATTAACCAGCCGCGCAATCCGGGCGTCAGAAAAGCCGTGACGTTTGAGCTCCAGCAGGTGCTCGCCGTCAAGACCTGCGATACCGGCGGCCGCGGTACGCGCCTCCATCTGGACCAGCTCCAGAATCTGGTCGAGAAACCAGGGGTCGATCCGCGAGAGCATGTGGACCTCATCCAGGCTCAGACCGCGCCTGAATGCCTCGGCCACGTAGCGCAGACGATCAGCGCCGGCTTCCTGCAGCTCGCGCCGAATCAGCATCAGTTCGTCAAGCCGCTCGGCGCTGTCGAAAACAATGGGATCGAGGCCGTCCAGCCCGGTTTCCAGCGATCGCAGGGCTTTTTGCAAGGACTCCTGGAAGGTTCGGCCGATGGCCATCGCCTCACCCACCGACTTCATCTGGGTGGTCAGACGATCATTGGCAGCCGGAAACTTCTCAAAGGCAAAGCGCGGAATCTTGGTCACCACGTAGTCAATGGTGGGCTCAAACGACGCCGGCGTCGCCCCGCCGGTGATCTCGTTTTTGAGCTCATCGAGCGTGTAGCCCACCGCCAGCTTGGCCGCAACCTTGGCGATCGGAAACCCCGTGGCCTTGGAAGCCAGCGCTGAAGAACGAGACACGCGCGGGTTCATTTCAATGACCACCACCCGCCCGGTGTCGGGGCAGACGGCAAACTGGACGTTCGAGCCGCCGGTATCGACCCCGATCTTGCGCAACACGGCGATCGAGGCATCGCGCAGAACCTGATATTCCTTGTCGGTCAGCGTCATGGCCGGCGCCACGGTCACCGAGTCACCGGTATGCACGCCCATGGGGTCGATGTTTTCGATCGAGCAGATGATGATGCAGTTGTCGGCCGAATCGCGCACCACCTCCAGCTCGAACTCTTTCCAGCCCAGCAGCGACTCGTCGAGCAATACTTCATTGGTTGGCGACAAGTGCAGGCCATGACGCACGATTTCGACGAACTCCTCGCGGTTATAGGCGATACCGCCGCCTGACCCTCCCAAGGTGAACGAGGGCCGGACGATCACCGGAAAGCCTAGTTCGCGCTGAATCTCGTAGGCTTCTTCCAGGCTGTGTGCGACCGCCGCGTTGGGCGACTCCAGGCCGATGTCGGCCATCGCCTTGCGGAACAGATCGCGATCTTCGGCCATGTCAATGGCCTGCTTGGAGGCACCGATCATCTGCACCCCGAATTCCTCGAGCACGCCGTGGCGATCCAGGTCCAGCGCGCAGTTCAGCGCGGTCTGGCCGCCCATGGTGGGCAGCAGGGCGTCGGGGCGCTCCTTGGCGATCACCTCGCGGACAAAATCCCAGCGAATCGGCTCGATGTAGACCGCATCGGCCACTTCCGGATCGGTCATGATCGTAGCGGGATTGGAGTTGACCAGAATGACCCGATAGCCCTCTTCCCGGAGCGCCTTGACCGCCTGGACGCCCGAATAGTCAAACTCGCAGGCCTGGCCGATGACAATCGGGCCAGCACCGATGATCAGGATGGATTGGATGTCAGTGCGCTTAGGCATTGGCGCGCTTCTCCTGGATCATGGTGACAAAACGGGCAAACAGCCCGCGCAGATCGTGCGGGCCCGGACTGGCCTCGGGATGCCCCTGGAAGCCCATGGCGGGCTTGTTGTTGATACGAATACCCTGCAGGCTGCCGTCAAACAAGGAGCGGTGGCTCGGAATCACGTCCGCCGGCAGCGAGGCCTCGTCCACGGCAAAACCATGGTTCTGACTGGTGATCAGCACCTGGCCGGTTTCCAGATCCTTGACCGGATGATTGGCGCCGTGATGACCAAACTTCATTTTGGTTGTTTTGGCCCCGGCTGCCAGCGCCAGCAGCTGGTGGCCCAGGCAAATTCCGAAAGTCGGCATGCCATGCTCGAGCAGGCGGCGAATCGTCTTGATGGCATAAGTACACGGTTCAGGATCGCCCGGCCCGTTGGACAGGAGGACGCCGTCGGGATTGAGCGCCAGCAGACCGTCGACGGGGTGGTCTGCAGGAACCACCGTCACCCGACAACCGGCATCCACCAGCATCCGCAGAATATTGCGCTTGACGCCGAAGTCGTAGCAGACCACGTGCAGTGCGCCGCGGCTGGGTGCAAACTCACCACTTGCCAGATCCAGGGTGCCTTGGGTCCAGGCGTGTGGGGCCGCGCAGGTGACCTTGGCGGCCAGGTCCTGCCCGGCCATCGGCTCGCACTCACGCGCCAACGCCAGGGCCCGATCCACATCAATCTGCTCCCCGACCATCAGACAGCCATTCTTGGCGCCGTGCTCGCGTAAATGCATGGTCAGACTGCGCGTATCCAGACCGGCGATCCCGGGCACCCCGTGTTCGGCCAGGCTGTCCGACAAAGAATTCTGGGCTCGCCAGGAACTGGCCCGGCGCGGATAGTCGCGCACGATCAGGCCGTTGCAGTGGATTCGTTCGGACTCAGGGTCCTGGGTATTGACGCCGGTATTGCCGACGTGGGCGGCCGTCAGAGTCACCAGCTGTCCGGCGTAGCTGGGATCGGTCATGATTTCCTGATACCCCGTCATGGCGGTGTTGAAGACCACCTCGCCGACACGATGGCCGGGCGCACCGAAACCATGGCCGGAAAACGTACAGCCGTCTTCCAGCGCCAGAACTGCCTGCAATCGAGACAAGATGAACGACCTCCGAATGTGGGAAACGGGCCAGGTCTGGCGGACACCCAGACGCTAGCGACCCGTCGGTTCGCCAGCAAGAGCGATTGTACCCAAAAGAACGCGGACCGAGCGACTGATCGCCCGCTCGGAGAAATTCAGCCGGCGGCTTCCTGATCTACAGGCATGTCGAGAAACGGCGGCATTTCCTCGACCGGCTTGAGCGTGTCGGCACCATGGCCTTCGGCCAGCAGGTAGTCCAGCCACTTCAGCAGGGCCTGGTTCAGACGCCAGTTGCGAATCACCAGCCCGTGCATGGGGATTTCCGGGCCGGCAAACCGTTCGATACCCTGCTCCGGGCTAAAAGCGGTGGCTTCGGCCATGCGCGCATCGTGGTACACACGGATGTGGGCATTCGGGTTGTGCTGCTGCTCGTCGCCAATCACGTAGGTCAGGCGGATGTAGCTGGTGTAGTTGTGTCGCTCGATGACCTGCAGAAACAGATCCGGTCCGGATCCGACCCTTGAGACCAGGCAGTCGCTGCGGCTCAAACCCTCCGGCAGCAACGCGCCCAAGGCGCGGAACACCGCTGTGTGCAGGTCCGGCAGACGCCGTGCGAGCACGCGGGTGGGGGGATGAAGATTTCGGACTCGAGTCAGCATGGCCGCGGAAGCGTATCACAGCCTGAGCGTTTCGCCTAGGGGGTCCGCGCCGGCCGGTTTCAGTCTTTCTTCAGCCCCAGATGCAGGATGATGCGGCTGGCCAGTTCTTCTACCGATGACCCGGTCGATGACAGCGTCTGGACGCCCTCAGTTCGCAGCAGGGCTTCGGCTGCATCGACTTCGTAACGGCACTGCTTGGCCGAGGCATAACGACTGCCCGGCCGGCGGGTCTCGCGAATTTTGCACAAGCGATCGGGGTCGATGGTCAGGCCAAACAGCTTGGCCTTGTGCTCGCGCAGAAATCCCGGCAGGCGGGGCTGTTCCAGGTCTTCTTCGGTCAGCGGATAATTGGCCGCCTTGATGCCGTAGTGCAAAGCCAGATAGAGACAGGTCGGGGTCTTGCCCGAGCGCGAGACCCCCACCAGGATGACTTCAGCCTTGTCCAGGCGCTTGGAAATACCGTCATCATGGGTCAGCGCGTAGTTGGTCGCCTCCATCCGATCCTCATAGCTGTCGGAATCACCCATGCCGTGGGCCCGGCCGATCCGCGGCGAGCTCTCCACCCCCAGGACCCGCTCAAGCGGCTCCATAAAAGTCGCAAACATGTCGAAGATATGGGCGTTGGCGTTGGTCAGCACGCGACCGATCTGATGGTTCACGATGGTGCTGAACACCAGCGGTTTATCGGCCCCAGCCTCCGCGGCCCGGTTGATCAGCCCCACCGCATCCTCGGCCTTGGCTTCGGTATCGACAAACGGCAGCCGGATTTCGCGGAAGCCCACGTCCTGAAACTGGGTCAGCAGGCTGTGGCCAAAAGTTTCGGCAGTAATCGCCGTGCCATCTGAAACAAAGAACACCGCCCGTCTCATGACCGGCCCCGCGCGTTTACAATGGTGGATTGGATCACAACAACCGTTTGCTGGGAGACATCGTGGGCGAGTATATCCTCTGGCTGGACAAGCTGGGAATGGGAGACCTTGAAAAGGTCGGCGGCAAGAATGCCTCATTGGGGGAGATGATCAGTCATCTCAGTGAAGCCGGCGTTGCAGTGCCGGGCGGTTTTGCGACAACCGCAGACGCGTTTCGCGACTTCCTCGACCAGTCCGGCCTGGCCGGCCGGATTCGCGAGAGCCTTGAGGGGCTGGATACCGAGGACACCCGCGCCCTGGCCAAGGCCGGTGAAAAGATTCGCGGCATGATCATGGATACCCCGCTCCCCGAGCGCCTGGACAGCGAAATCCGCAGCGCCTTCGGCCAACTCTGCGAAAAGTATGGCGATGACCTTGCCGTTGCCGTGCGCTCTTCGGCCACCGCCGAAGACCTGCCGGACGCCTCTTTTGCCGGCCAGCAGGAAAGCTACCTGAACGTGCGCGGCATCGACGACGTGCTCGAAAAGCTGCACGCGGTCTTTGCCAGCCTCTACAACGATCGCGCCATTGCCTATCGCGTCCATCATGGCTTCGAGCATCACGACGTGGCCCTGTCGGCCGGTGTGCAGCTGATGGTCCACGCTGGCGAGGGTGCGGCCGGCGTGATGTTCTCGCTGGATACCGAGTCCGGCTACCGCAAGGTTGTGTTTATCACTTCAAGCTACGGACTGGGCGAGAGCGTGGTCCAGGGCGCGGTCAATCCCGATGAGTTCTACTTGTTCAAACCCAACCTCGAGGCCGGCAAGCCCGCCCTGTTGCGCAAGACCCTGGGTTCCAAGGCCAGCCGCATGCGCTACAGCCCCGAGCGCGGGGTGATTACCGACGAGACCCCGGAAGACCTCAGGCGCGCCTTTTCAATCAGCGACGCCGATGCCGAAGCTCTGGGGCGTATGGCGATGACCATCGAGAAGCACTACGGTCGGCCCA
>CAZIMY010000161.1:0-5363 GCA_964540315.1 uncultured Wenzhouxiangella sp. | reverse complement strand
TCCGTTAACCGTCCACCGGGCGGTCTGATTTTCGACATCAACAATAATGGCGTTGAAGACTGTCTGGAAACCGTCAACGGGGTCATTCTGCAGCGTTTCGGCTTCTTTGCCGGCTGTCACGTGACGCGTACGCCAGGTGAAGGCGTCGATGTGTTCCAGGATGGTCTCCTGGCCGGGTCGCAGAACGCTTTTGGCGGCGATGGCACCTCCGGTGGGCGGGATGGCCAGTCCATCACCCCGGATGACGAGCGCACGGTTCTGAACCTGAACGGCAGATACGACATCACGCCGTCAACGCGCTGGTTCTTCGAGAGTAAGTACGCCGATTCGCGGACCGTGGACGACGGCAGTCAGGCGGTTCAGGGTTTCTTCGATTCCCACGTCCTGCGCTGGGACAACCCCTACATTCCGCAGAACCTGCGCGATCCCATCGAGGCTTTCGTCGACGCCAACCCGGACTTGTTCACGCTGGAAAACGTCAACGTGCTGGTTGGTCGCGACATGACCGATATGGGCCTGCGCCGCAGCATTGCCAAGCGCGAAACCATTCGCTTCGTGACCGGTCTGGAAGGTGAGATCGGCAGCGGGCCGTTCAGCTATGAGGTGGCGGTCAACTACGGCAAGACCACTGCCGACACCCAGTTCACCGGCCTGGCGCTGGATCGCTACTATGCCGCTGCCGATGCCGTTCGTGATCCCTCTACCGGCAACATTGTGTGTCGTTCAGAACTTGACCCGACCGCGCTGCCGGCGGGTTCGTTCCTACGCAGTGCCGGGCCCTTCCGCGGCTTCCAGACCTTTACCCCCGGCCAGGGCCTTTGTGCACCGATCAACCTGTTCGGCGTCGGTGCTCCCAGCCAGGAAGCCATCGATTTCGTGATTGTCGACATGACCCGGGAGCGCACCATCGAGCAAACGGTGGTCAGCGGCTTTGTCGTCGGCGACAGCTCGGACTGGTTCAGCCTGCCTGGCGGTCCGATGGGTATGGTGTTCGGGTTTGAATACCGCGACGAGGAAAGCTCGTTCAAATCGGACGGCTTCGAACAACCCCAAGCCGATCCGCTGGGCATTGTCGAAGCGGCTTCGCGCGTGTTTCCGATCGATGCGCCGACCGACAACACCTCGGGCGGCTTCGATGTCCAGGAAGTTTTTGCCGAAGTTTCACTGCCGCTGCTCAACAATCGTCCGTGGGTGGAGGACTTGACCCTGGATGCCGCTTACCGCTACTCGGATTACTCGACCCTGGGTGCTACCGACAGCTGGAACTTGCGGCTGTCCTACGCGCCGATTCAGGACATTCGCTTCCGCTCGACGCTTTCGCAGACGGTCCGCGCGCCGAATATCAATGAGTTGTTCTCGCCCTTGCAGTCGGCCACGGCACGGCCAACCGACCCGTGTGATGTCGCCAACATCAACGACGGCACCGCCAACCGCCCGGGCAACTGCGCGGCAGACGGTCTGCCGGGAGACTTTACCGATCCGCTGACGGCGCGCTTCTCCGGCTTTACCGGCGGCAACCCGAACCTGGATGAAGAAACTGCCGATACCCTCACCGCCGGTGTCGTGCTTGAGCCGCGATTTGTGCCGGGTCTGTCGATCTCGGTAGACTGGTATGACATCGAGATCGAAGATGCCATTTCCTCGATCGGCGTGCAGGAACTGGTCAATGCCTGCTACGACGCCTCGAGCTTCCCCAACCAGTTCTGCGAACAGTTCCAGCGCGATCGCGATCCGAACTCGCCGACCTTCCTGGGCTTCCAGTCTTTCGTCAACAGCCAGCTGAACTTCTCGTCGATCGTCACCCAAGGCGTTGACTACGCCGTTCGCTACCAGTTTGAGCTGGGCAGTTTGGCCTCGGCGCTGGACAGCTACGGCAGCATGACCCTGGGAGTGACCGGCAACTGGGTCAAAAAGCTCGAGCGCTTCGAAGACCCGATCGACAACACCATCGTCAACGACGAACTGTATGAGAACGGTCAGCCCAAAAACGCACTCAGCGCCTTTGCCCGCTGGCGCTGGGACCGCCTGACCCTGAACTGGCAGGCCCGCTACTGGGGCAAGTTCCTCGAGTTCTCGCCGCGTATCGACAATACCAATGCCGACAATGTGGAAAACTCCTGGACCGGCGAAATCTGGAGGCATGACTTGAGCGGATCGTTCCAGGCCAACGAATCGATTCGAATCATCGCCGGGATCAATAACGTTTTTGACGAGAAGCCGGTTTTGTCCTCGCGCTTCTACCCGGTTGGCGTGGTCGGACGCGAGTACTTCCTGGGAATGAACGCGCGATTCTGATCGCGCTTCAACCCGTCGATCAAGAAAAGGCCGGCCACTGTGCCGGCCTTTTCTTTGGCCGGCTCCCGTCTAAGACTCCAGCGGATAGCGCAAGGCGCGATGTGGCCGGTGGCTGGATGGATCGGTCGCGGATCAGCCTTGAGCCTGACAGCATCGCGTGTGCGGCGGTGATTTGTATCAGGCGGTCTTGGGTCGAAAAGACTGTTGAAGCGCAAGACCGGCCACGATAAGCGCAAGGCCCATCCAGGTGGAGGGCAGGATTGTTTCACCGACAAAGGCACGAATAAAAAACAGCGACAGGAATGGCGAGAGAAAGATCAGGTTGCTAATTCGCGCCGTACTTTGGGTGAGCCGCATGGCGCCCAGCCAGAGGGCAAACGCCAGCCCCATCTCGAACACCCCGACATAGGCCGCACCGGCCAGTCCGCGCCAGTCCGGCACCGCCAGCCCTTCGGTCAGCGCGCAGACCAGCAGCACAAAGGGCAGGGCCATGGCGAAGTTGGTAAACAGGGCCACGAGTGGGTCGCGCTGATCGCGGGTGCTGAAGATCCAGTACAGTGCCCACAGCACCGTGCTGGCCAAGGCCAGCGCCACGCCGGCCGGGTTGGCGAACTCCAGGGCGAACACCTGGCCGCGCGTGGCAATGGCCCAGACCCCGGAATAAGCCACCAGTCCACCAAGGATATCCATGCGCGTCAGGCGTTGGCCGAGCAGGGGAACCGCCAGAATCGCCAGGGTGAAAGCCCAGGTGTAGTTCAGTGGTTGGGCCTCTTGGGCTGGCAGGCGATCGTAGGCCTCGAACAAGACCACGTAGTAAGCGAGTGGATTCAGCAGACCTAAGCCTAGAGACCGCAGATATTCTTGCCGGCTGGATCGAAAGACTCGCCCTAATCGGCCTGTGACGATCAAAAGTAGCCCCAGCGTCAGTACCGAGGCCAAACACGCCCAGGCCAGCAGTTGAATCGGCGCCAGATGCTCCAGCGACAGCTTGAAGGCGGTGGCCACCGTCGACCACATCAATACCGCGCCAAGGGCAAACAGCAGCGCGCGCTTTTCGTTGCCGGCTTGCATGGAGTTGGCTTTGGATTCCGCTGGAAATAGCCGCGGCAGTCTAGCAGTTCGGGGCTGGGCTGGAGGCCAACGGTACGCACTCAGTAAAAAAATGTTCGATTATTGTTGTCAATGACAAGCATTATCATTATCATTGCCGCCACCCATTACAAGAAAGGTTGCAAAACTCATGATGATTTCTTCCCGCCTCTGGCCGGTTTCTGCCGGTTTTGGAGCCCTGCTTTTCAGCGCTGCCTTGCTCGCGCAGAACGACGCCAATACCGATGCCTCCTCCCCTGACGGTTCTGCATCCAGCGACAGCGAGGCTGTAGAGGACCGGGTACGGGTTGTCGGCAAGGTGCTTTATTCCGATCAGGTCAATGCGCTAAGAACGCCGACCCCAATTATCGACGTGCCGCAGAGTTTGACGATCATCACCGGTGAAGAGTTGAATCGGCGGGGCTTCGACAGCATCGGTGACATCATCGACTACACACCGGGCGTCAACAATTCGCAGGGAGAAGCCCATCGTGACGCGGTCGTGTTTCGCGGTGTACGCTCTACGGCTGACTTCTTCATCGATGGTGTTCGTGATGACGTCTGGTATTACCGCCCGCTCTACAACCTGGAGCAAGTAGAGATCCTGCGCGGTCCGAACGCGCTCCTGTTCGGTCGCGGTGGCACCGGCGGGATTCTCAACCGCGTCACCAAAAAGGGCGTGATCGGTGATGACTTCAATAGCGGACGGGCAAGCATTGATTCATTCGGTGGTTATGCGTTTCAGCTCGACAGCAATGTTGCTGTCAGCGGCAATGCCGCCTTCCGGGTCAACGCTCTTTACGAGGAGCTGAACAATCACCGCGACTTCTTTGACGGCACGAGAATGGGCGTCAATCCCACCGCGCGCTTCGAACTTTCCGATCGTTCCATCCTCGATGTGTCCTACGAATACATGGACCACGAACGCTTTATCGATCGCGGGATTCCGACCGGCAGTGATGGTCGCCCGGTTGAGGCGTTTGAAGACATCGTCTTCGCTGATCCGGAACTGAATACCGCAACACTCAAGGCGCATCTGTTCCGGACCGCGCTTCAGCACGAATTCTCGGACAACCTGAAGGGCAACTTCAGCGCCTTCTATGGCGACTACGACAAGCTGTACCAGAACTTCTACGCCTCCGGCTACGATCAGGCCAACAGTCCTGACGTCGTGACCCTGGACGGCTATGTGGATACTACGGATCGACAGAACCTGATTCTGTCCGGCAATTTGATCGGCAGCCTGTTTACCGGAAGCGTTGAGCACACACTGATTGCCGGAGCTGAATACATCGATACCGAGTCCGATCAGGACCGCTTCAACGCATTCTGGAACACGACCGAGGACGACAATGAGATCTTCCGGATTGAGCGGCCGCTGGATCTGATCAATGGCCGTGGAATCAACGCCTCAGGTGTGCCGACAGCCAACAGCTTCACCGCCGATCTGAATGACGACACCCGAGTCGGGATCGACGTCTTTTCCGCCTACATCCAAGACGAGATCCAGATCAACGACAAACTGGATCTGATTCTGGGAGCGCGCTTTGACAGCTTTGATATTGATGTCTTCAATGTGGCGACCAACGAGCGTCGCTCGCGCAAGGACGAAGAGGTTACCCCGCGTGGCGGGCTGATCTTCAAGCCGTTCGAGGAAATCTCAATCTATGCCAGCTACAGCGAGTCTTTCCAGCCAAGAAGCGGTGAGCAGTTCGATAACATCAATGGTGATCGCGACCAGCTTGATCCGAACACTTTTACCAACCTGGAAGCGGGCGTCAAGTGGGATTTCGGACAGGGCCTCAGCCTGACTACAGCGATATTCGCGATTGAACAGAGTTCACCGCAGACCGCTGACAACGATCCGGAAACGCTGGACGTAATCGATTCCGAGATATCCGGTTTCGAGGCTCAGCTTGAAGGCCAGGTCAACGACTATTGGTTCATCTCCGCCGGCTATAGCTATCTGGACGGCGAGC
>CAZIMY010000160.1:0-5374 GCA_964540315.1 uncultured Wenzhouxiangella sp. | reverse complement strand
CCGCAGTCGGACTCCTTGGCGCCCTTGGGGTGCGGGGCTGAGTCGGTGCCGAGAAAGAATTTCGGGTCGCCGCTGGTCGCGGCCGCGACCAGGGCCTGTCGGTGCTGTTCGCGTTTGATCAGCGGCAGGCAGTAGTGGTGTGGTCGCAGACCGCCTTCGAACATGGCATTGCGGTTGAGCAACAGGTGGTGGGCAGTGATCGTGGCGGCCAGGTTCGATGGGCCCTCGCGCACGAAATCTGCCGAATCCTGGGTCGTGATGTGTTCAAGCACCATCGGCAGGGCCGGAAAAGCCTCGACCAGGCGGCTGAGATGGCGCTCGATGAAAATTGCCTCGCGATCAAAGACATCAATGTCTGGATCGGTGACTTCCCCATGCATCAGCAGCGGGAGTCCGACTTCCTGCATGGCTTCCAGTACCGGCCAGACCCGATCCAGAACACGCACGCCGCTGGCGGCATTGGTGGTGGCCCCGGCGGGGTAGTACTTCACTGCGAAGATGTGCTCAGAATCTGCAGCCTTGCGAATGTCGTCCGCGCTGGTCTGCTCGGTCAGATAAAGCGTCATCAGGGGCTGAAAGTCCATACCCTCCGGAACCGCTGCAAGAATGCGATCGCGATAGCTCAGCGCGAGCTCCACGGTGCTCACCGGTGGTTTGAGGTTGGGCATGATAATGGCGCGGGCGAACTGGCGCGCGGTATCGGGGACCACGCTTGCCAGCATGGCCCCGTCGCGTACATGCAGGTGCCAGTCATCGGGGCGGGTCAGGGTGAGGGTTTGCACTATCCGTTAATCCGCGAGTTTATGACGGATTCAAGTCTAGCAGGGGTGACGGTGGGTCGATCTTCTGCGCCAGGGTGATCGGGAACCCATCACCTTCTGCGCCTTGAACGGGCTGGCACTCAGTGCGCTGGTTTCGGCCGCCCACGGCCTGACCACCCTTGGGATCAAGTAGGCCGGTTTGGATAGTGATGGGACAGAAACATCAGATTCGATCAGCGTGCTGACGACGGCAGCATCTCGGCGTTTGTTTTAAATGGATATCGCAGTGTGCGGGTCGGCGGCAGCCTTCGGTGAGGCCAACATCTCGTTTTACAGCAAGCCACGAACTTCGAGATAAATATTGCGCGAGCGCCGTCGATCGCGGAGCTCGCGGAAGGCAAGTGGGCTGAGGTTTCTCGGCCCATCAAAGACCTGACGGTCGCGGTTTTCGTTATTCCTCAGCATCGCGTTGACGCCCAGCCGGATGCGTAGAGAGTCGATTGCCCGGCTTTCGATGTAGCCGCCGAGGTTGCCGACACCCTTGAACCGGTCGACCTCGTCGAGGCCAAACCGGGTAAAGCCATCCCTGACGGTACCGGTGAGCGCCCAGCCCAGTTTTGCCTGCGTCAGGTCTTGCCTGACTTCAGCTTCCAGACGCCAGGCGCGCTCATTCGAAAGCACGCGCTCGCTACCGGTGAGCGGGTCGGAAACCCCGGAGTTCTGCCAGCGGCCGTCGAGATCCAGTCGGGCGTTGGTCAACCCGACCACATCCAGCGGCGAGGTCAGCTTGCCGCGAAAGCCGTAGCGCCACCCCGAGCCGATGTTCCCGGGCATTTCCAGGCGGTCCTGGAGCGGGAGGACGTCCTGAACATCCTCAATCCAGTCATAAAACGCGGTCAGGCTCAGCAGGCCGATGCGGTTGAAGCGGGTCTCCCAGGAGAGATCCAGGGTGACCGTGGTCTCCGGACTGAGCGCCGGGTTGCCCAGACTGAGTTCATCGTCGCCCAGGTCCGCCGCACTGACGAAATCCGAAAAATTCAGCTGCCCGACCTTCTGCAGCAGGCGACCCTTCAGCAACGTGTCCTCGTTGAGCGTATACGTCAACGTTGCGCTGGGCTTCCAGAAGAAAAAAGACCGATTCTCTGAAAACCCACCGGTCTGGCTGATTTCTGAGGCTTCGGCTGCTAACTCGAGGTCAACCGCCAGCGCGCCGGTCGAAAACGAGTCGGCGACCGAGAGGTCGAGCCGCTGCTCTTCAACCTGAGATCGGGCGCCCGGTACCGGCACCGGGATCAGCGAATTACCAATTCGCTGAAAAAACTGGAAGTCACTGTCGAGCTGGTTTTGTGCGCCCTCGATGGATGCCTCGATAAGATGACCGGCAAAACCGGAATAGTCGGCTTCCAGACGCAGGATCTTCTCGGTCTCGACCCGATCGGTGATGGCTTCAGTGTTCAGTTGACCCGGCACATCCGGCTCACCGCTGATCAGGTCTCCGACTCTGAGTCGTTCGTCGCGACGATACAGGCTGATCAGTTTGGTGTTGATATGCGTGCCCCAGGACCGTTCTCCATCCAGACCGATTTCGAGGTCTTGTGTTTCTCTGTCCGAGCCTTGCTGCAACAGGAATGCCGGTTCATCAATGGGCTGGCGCAGCGAGCGCTCGCCACCGTCGCGGTCTCTCCACTCTAGCTGGGCGTTGAATCCGTAGCGCGTTTGCGCGCCGGTGAAGGTGGCGTTTGCGCTTAATTCGAAGCCGTCCTCGATCTGCTCGTAGCCTTCGTCGCGAAGCTCAATTTGCTCTCCGCGAGCGTTGAGGACTGTCTCTTCGGTCTGGTTGCGGAACTGAGAGCGTCGGACGCCTGCGCCCAGGGTGTAGCGCAGTGCCCCGCGGCTGTCTGAATAACTCATCGTGCCGGATGGGAAAAAGCGGCCGCCCGGGTGCTGGGCGGATGCGCGCAGCGACCAGGTGCCGGTAGCCCCGATGCCCTTGCGAACCACGTCGGCAATAACGCTTTGGCCGCGCAGGTCGGTACCGCCAACCTGGCCGCGGATAACAATAATCCGCTCTACATCGGCGGCGGGGATCCGAGCAAGAATTTCGCCCGGGGCCTCGCTTTTTGCCGACACACGCTCACCGTTGATCAGGATATTGCCGGCTGTGCCCCCGAACCCGCGCGCGCCGGTATTGCCGTTGTCAAGGTTGAAACCAGGCAGGTTGTTGACCATGTCCAGTGCGGTAACCGGCGCGTAGATCGAAAAAAACGATGGCTCGTAAGTCGTCCGACAGCTGCCGTCCGTGCAAGCGGGTTCGGGATGCGCGATATCCGGGACGAACTGCGCCAAACCAGGGCCGGCTCCACAAACCACAAAAAGCAACAGACCAATGACCAGATGTTTACAAAGACGGGTCTGTCGCGTGGGCGAGGACATGGCACAAGTTGGCGTCAGAAGATCAATGCAACAAGTTGCAGCGATCCATCGAAAACTCAGAAAGAATGTAACGCGTCACTTTAGCAGAACACGCGGTGTCCACTAGGCGGACGGGTTAAGCTTGAACGACTTCAAAAGACTCCAGGACTTCGCTATGGCCAAACAGCCTGAATTCGACCTCGTCTTGCTCGGCGCAACCGGCTTTACCGGTCAACTGGTGGCCGAGTATCTGCTCCAGCGTCACGGCGTTGGGGATGCCTTTAAATGGGCGCTCGCAGGGCGAAGCCAGGCCAAGCTCGAGCAGGTAAGGGCCGGCTTGGGTGAAGGCGCCAAAGATCTGCCCTTGCTGGTGGCCGATTCACACGACCGGACGTCTCTGGATGCATTGGTTGCGCGCACCCGGGCAGTCTGCAGTACGGTTGGACCCTACGCGTTGCACGGGTCCGATCTGGTGGCGGCGTGCGCGGCAAGCGGCACGGATTATTGCGATCTGACCGGTGAGGTGCCGTGGATGCGCAAGATGCTTGATGCACACGCCTCGGCTGCGCAAGCCTCTGGCGCTCGTTTGGTTCACTGCTGCGGGTTCGACTCGATCCCGTCGGATCTTGGCGTATGGTTTCTCCAGCAGCAGGCCCACACCAAGCTTGGCAAATACATGACCCGCGTGCGGCTGGGCGTTCAGGCGCTCAAGGGCAAGATGAGCGGCGGCACCGCAGCCAGCATGCTCAACATCATTGAGTCGAGTCGGTCTGATCCTGAAGTCGCCCGGATCGTTAAAAACCCTTATGCCATCTGTCCGGAGGATTATCGGAAAGGACCCAAACAGCCGTATGTCAGTGGTCCGAAATTCGATGACAGCCTGGGATCCTGGACGGCTCCTTTCGTGATGGCCGCGATCAACACTCGCATCGTGCATCGTTCGCATGCCTTGCAGGGCCGACCATGGGGAGAGGACTTCACCTACGACGAAGCAATGCTGACCGGGAAGGGCTTCAAAGGCCGTCGCCAAGCAACCACCTGGTCGCTGGCGCTGGGCGGATTCGCGCTTGGTGCAAGCTTCGGCCCCACCCGCAAGCTTTTGCAGAATCGATTTTTGCCCAAGCCGGGCGAGGGCCCATCCAAGGGGGCTCGCGAACGCGGGTTCTTCAAGCTGCTACTGGTGGGCAGCGATGACGAAGGCAACCAGATTCGGGTTCGGGTCAGTGGGGATCGCGACCCGGGCTATGGGTCGACGGCCAAGATGCTGGGCGAGGCGGCCTTTACCCTGGCGACTGACGTTCCGGATGACAAGACCGCCGGTGGCTTCTGGACGCCGTCCACCGCTATGGCCGAGCAGCTCATGCCGCGCCTGGTCGAGCATGCGGGACTGACCTTCGAGGTTCTCGACTAGGTCAGCCGCCGCAGCAGGTCAGCCGATACGGGAGCTTGCGCCGACAGCGAAAGCGGATCACAAAGTCGTTGAGCGCGTCCTGCTCGATCAGAAAAGCATCGTGTCCGTGGGGTGCGTCGAGGAGCTCGAGTTCGGCATCCGGCATTTGCGCAGCGATGGTCTCCAACTCATTCGGTGGATAGAGCAGATCGGTCGTGATGCCGACCAGCAGGGTCGGTACTTCGGTGCTTCGTAGTGCCTGGATGGCGTCTCCGCGTCCGCGACCCACGTCGTGGGTATCCATTGCTTCGGCCAGCCGGAGGTAAGCGTTGCGGTCAAAGCGCTCGCTAAGCGCACGACCATGGTGATCCAGCCAGGCGCCGGTGGGGTCTTCGGGATCCGCTGCATCAAAGCGCGGGTTCAGGTTGTCCCAGTGGCGGTAGCTGATCATCGCCACCATCCGCGCCAGATCCAGCGAATCATCGAGCGCGATAGCGCGGCGCTGTATGTGGTTGAAGGCTTTTGCCCAGGACGTTTGGCGAGCGGGTGCGGCAATCACCGCTGCCGCATCGACCCGCTCAGGGTGCCCCACCGCCCACTCCAGCGCCTGCATGCCACCGAGCGACCCACCGATCACCAGGCGCAAGGTTCGCACCCCGAGATGATCAAGCAGCAGGCGCTGGGCAGCGACCATGGCGCGCACCGTTACGGATGGAAACTGCTCATTGCTGCCGGCCGTGGGTGGGCCGCTGGTCAGTCCGCAGCCGCCCAGCACGTCGGCCGCGATGATGAACTCCCGCGCCGGATCCAG
>CAZIMY010000159.1:0-5389 GCA_964540315.1 uncultured Wenzhouxiangella sp. | reverse complement strand
TCGGCCCAGTTGCCCGCCATCAGCACAAACGTGACTGCCAACAGCAACGCGCCCATCAGGCAGATCGCGATGATCCGTCGATAGGCCTTGCGCGCCGCGCTGACCGCCCCAGCCGCGAAAGGCGACGTCACGTAGCTGTTGATGCTGGTCGATGTGCCTGCATTGGCCAGAATACCCAGAAATGTCACCACGGTGGTCATCGTCGCGACGACACCAACCACGCCGGCGCCATACCAAAGCGCGGTGATCGACGTGATAGTGAAACCGGCGACGACAAATACAAGCCGCCCCAGAAGCGCCAGCGAGGCCCCACGGAAGATCATCTTGGAGAGCGATTGTGGCACTATTCGTTCGGTCCACATGCTTGCATATCAGCAGAGCCTTGCGGTGTTGTGCCTTCTACAGCAAGCGCTCTCAGATGCGGCCCAACATCTTGTTCGGCGGGTTGTGATTCATTCGACATTGTGATCAAACTTCTGACATCTGGCAAATAACCGTAGCACAACGATGTCAAGCGCTGAGATCCTTGAAACATTTTTTCCAGAGCTTCCCGCTGGTGGCTTCCATCGGATGGACGCACGTATCGCTTTTTATGCGCGCATTCGCACGCTCATCGAACCCGACAGCGCCGTGCTCGACTTTGGTGCAGGTCGAGGAAAATTCGTCGAACTGGAACCATCTTCGGTGCAGAAGATCACCGACATTTCTAAAAGCGTCGGCCGTTATTCCGTGTTTGACGTCGATCCCGTGGTGCTGCAAAACAAGATGACCGAGGATCGTCACCATGCCGAGGTCGGGCAGCCCCTGCCCTTTGCCGACAATAGTTTCGATCTAATTACTTCTTGGATGGTGTTTGAGCACATTGCCGACCCGGCATTTTATGCAGCAGAAATTGGCCGCATCTTGAAGCCAGGGGGATGGATTTGTGCCATTACCCCAAATCGCCGCGGTTATTTTTCAATAGGCGCACGACTGATCCCCGAATCGCTTCATGGAACGGTGCTACATAGTCTGGTGCCGCACAAAAAAGATGAGGACGGTTTCCCAACCTGCTATCGGCTAAACTCGCTTCGCACTCTGAAAACTCACTTTCCAGAACCTGCATTTTCCCACCACAGCTATTATGGCGATCCAGGCCCCGCCTATTTCGGTGGCTCGCGACTGCTTGCAAGACTAGTAAAGAGCTACAATTGGCTTGTGCCGGAACCACTTCTACCGCACATCAACGTTCTGATTCGAAAAGTTCCTGCATGACTATGCCCGCATGACATCAAGTCAGACGTTTAGCGGCCGGCCGTGCCGTTCACATCGGACTGTCATTCACAAAGCTTCGTTAAGGTCAGGTGACCTGAGCCATGACTCTCCTCCAGTCACTCGGAGAATTCTCAGGTGTTTGCAGTGCTATCGCGTCACGCTTTTCACTGAAACGCATAGACCGATAATGGTGAGCCGCTTTGTTATCGGCGGAACTTCTCAGGAGCTTCGCGCAGGATATCAGATTACGCTGGAACTGCGAGGTTCGACAGGCATTCCTTTATACCGGCTCCCCCTTCCAAAAAAACTATCTGCTCCTAGGTGACATCTGATCTTGCACGGTCCGCTCCTTCCATTGGCCGAGCCTCTACCGTCTGATGGGGCATTATCGGGGGGTTATCGCATCGAAAGTTTAGGTCGCGACCGCAGGTCTATGGTAGACATAGCACACGACATTTTCTGCCGCGCAATCGCGGCAAACACTAATCCAACCCCCATAGCCCAAACGCCACCTTGACGGAAATTAAGGTATATGGGCGGAGTCAACAATGTCCAAATGAAGAGGGCCAATAACAGACCGGACATCGCTAAGCAAAGATTGCGCATCAAAACAGCCTGCGGCCAAAAGCATCGCCTGCTGTGCAAAAAAGCCACAATAATTGGCGAAAGGAAAACAAGGCAATATGTTATAAAGCCTAACGCACCGAACCGTGCCCAGACATGGAGGATCGCATTGTGAACGGATAAGCTATCATAGACACCATAGGCTTGCGTTCGAGACAATGATATCCGCGTGCCCGATCCTGTCCCGAACCAGATATTGTCAGAGACGTAGCCCATCCCTTCTAGGAAATCACTGACGCGACCAGCATTGGAGACAGCGGTACTGCCTTCGCCGGCAAGGCGTGACATAAGGCCGTCTAACACGCCGGTTTGCGTTGTGACGCCAAAAAGCAACGGACCCAACACTACGAAAACGACCAAGAACCGAAGTTTGATGCGCAGGCCTGAAAAAATGAACAGCGTCAGGATGGCGATTGCCATAGCCCCAACACCGCCGCGCCGTAAAGACGCAAGTATTGCAAATGCGCTCAAAATAAATATGACCATCCAAAACTTTTTCCCAAAACCCGAAATATCTCGATCAGGCGGAGAAACAAGTAACGCAAGCGCAATTGCATTTGCTAGAAGATAAACAATCACGGATTCATCAGCACCAAAAAACGCAGTGTGGCCTCCGATGTAATTAGGTGCATAGCTTGGCCACAGAAGGGAAAAACCTGTCAACCAGGACGCCAGGCTGATGCCGAAATGGACGAGAATTAAGACTGCGTAAGTGTCAATGAAAAACCGGGGCGATATCGTGATCAGTGGGGCAAGCATCAATGCGAAAAGCGCCATCACGATAGGTGAGCGCATTTCCGAAAATATCAAGATATCGCTGATTGGGCGCTGTAGGAAAAGCGCAGTGAACCCGCCCATGATGATCACGGCGATCCAAAAAAAAGCGCTAAAAGTGAAAAACTTGGGAATGGTGTCAGGCAAATCGCGTAGCAAAATTAAACGCAGAACCAGCGCCAGTGCAAGAAACTCTGGCGGTTTCACAAACGCGCCATTCGACTCGTAAACAGTGTTGGTGGGGAAGTCTCCTTGCAGAAACCACAAAGAAGCGTCGAGGAACACAATGACCGCAAGGATCGTGGCCAGAAGATAGCGCAGCGGCATGATCACGGGCAACAAGAACAGAAAGATAGCTTGCCACCCCATGATAGCAGCGGCCGACCCCGAAGCGGCCGCAACCTTGCCGGCTAACGCAACTCCAATCGCCCAAAGAAACACAGGCAGGCCAGGACGCAACTGTTGGGCATTCAGAACCCGTTCAATCATTGCTGCGCTGCATCGTAGACGCCATCAATTGTGCAAAGGTGTGCCTCTGGCTCGGCCCTCGTTCGATCCGACTGCGTACTCGCTTCAGGGCGCGTGCGACGAACCTCAGAAAACTCAACCCCTTATAACGTATTCCCGACGGCAAAACGCCCCATGATGGATAGTGGCGTGTCATCACGTCATAATGTTCTGTAGTCATCGCCACGTGGTTCACCACCGACATATTGTTGCCCGACACCTTGAACGCCGCTAGTTTTTGACGCACCTGCGCAACTTTTACTCGGTGCTTTACCAGCCGTACCCAGAACTCATAGTCTAGCGAGAAGCGGGTGTCTTCCGAGATCGGACCGATACGGTCGTGCAGGCTGGCACGCCAGAAGCACGCCGGATCCGCAAACAGGTTGTGGCCATAAAGCAGGATGAAGCGCGAATAGCTGGGTTCCAGATGCTCGGCCGCGGGCCTTCCAAGCGCATCCAGAAACAAGATATCGCCGTAAATGAAGTCCGTATCTGGCGCAGCGTGGAAAGCGCTGTCCACCGCGTCAAGCGCTCCGGGAAGCAACACGTCGTCCGCGTTGACCCATTTTACGATCTCTCCACAGGTCATGGAGAAACCCTTATTCACCGCACCCGCCTGCTTGCGGCGGTCCCCCTCTACCCAGCGTAGCCTGTCGCCATAGCCATCAAGGATCGAGCGCGTTTCGGGGTCCAGGTCGTCAACCACCACAATCAGGTCGACATCGAATTGGCCGCAGGTGTTTACTTTCCGACCATCAATTTTCTGGTTCAAGATCGAGTCGATTGCTACAGGCAATTCCTTCGCCATATTTTTCACAGGTATCACAATGCCGAAGCGAGAACGGGACTCAGTTCTGCTCATACACACCGCCCTTGATCGTGCGCCGCCACACAATTCGAACAACATCCGCAACGAAGATAGGGTTAAGCATGTGAACGAATTGATTAAGAGTGGAAATAAACGATGTCCGATCACGCTGCTTAGATAAGAACGCCCACCAGAACACACTCGCTGGAAATTCGTGTGGTAGGGCATCGTCTGCGGTGAAGTTTTTTGCTTTCAGGTGCCCAAAATTGAGCTTCTCAAGAATGCCATCTATTCGAGCATCACGTGCATTGAAGCGTGCGCGATCGATCTCTCGCACGATCACAAGATTAGCCGCACAAGCATATTCCACCTTCTGGCCGCAGGCGACGTCGACAAAAGCGCTTAGTGTCCCCCGTTCTTCCATTAAGTCTAGGTATCGCTTGATGAGATAGTAGCTCTCAATGGAGAAGCTCTTCTCCGGAAACACGTTGTGAAACATGATCGATGTGAGTTCCGTGTGTGGCTGCAGTATGGGAACAGGATAACCCTCGATCTCGATTATCTCAGTTTGGTCCCTCATGCGCCGTGGATCGAGGTAGATGAAGTAGTCGGTTGATGGAGCGACGTAACAGTCGATGTAGTAGATCCCACCCTTTTTGGTGGTATCTGTACGACCTTCGCCTCCCTCTTCGATGAGCGTGGTCTGGCGTGGAGCGATCTCCATGAGCTTGAAACCACCACCAGGTTCGCAAAGATGATCCACGAGACCTTTGTGCCGTTTCGCGTCGAATGGGAACCAATCTGTATCGTTCGGCGTTGAGGCGAAAGGCTTGATCGATTTGAACAAAACCCACTCTCCCTTGGCCACCTCATCGAGGCGTTTCGCCAGTTTGACCACGACACGGTCAGTTTCTTTCCTGCGGTTCATGAGAGAACTGTGCAGCTCAAGTGCTTTTGGTCCAAGTTGGATGCCTCGGTTGACGCACTCGTCAAGAAACAAGAGCCCAACGCGGCTTTTAAAGGCGAACTCCGTGATTTCTTCGATATCTTCCGGGTTGGGTTTCGCTGTCCCGGTACCGATCGGCCAGCCAATGGTCTCGAATATGAGACGCGTCTTTTCGGCGTTGGTCATCATGTCAATTCGCTTGGCCTCTTTTCACAAAGTAATTTCTCATAAACGGCATTCATGGCGCTATCGACCGTCTGCGCCTCCACGAGTGTGAGGGCCTTTTCCCGTGCTGCTGCACCAAATTTCTTTCGCGGGGAACAGGGCGTGGCAAGCAACTCCTCAAGCACATCGGACAGTTCGCCAGCGTTACCAGGTGTCACGAGACGCCCATTCACGCCATCATCGATCATTTCGACTGTTCCGCCTGCCCGCGCCGCAATGGTTGCTGCTCCAGCGAGCATACTTTCGATGAC
>CAZIMY010000158.1:0-5663 GCA_964540315.1 uncultured Wenzhouxiangella sp. | reverse complement strand
GGCCCGGTTTTTCCTGAACCCCGAACCCCGAACCCTGAACCCCGCTCTGCGACATCTCAGCGATCCTTGGGATCCAGCGCATCGCGCAGTCCGTCACCGAGGAAGTTCAGGCAGAACAGCGTGACGGCCAGAAACGCGGCCGGAAAGAACAGGCCCCAGGGCGCAAATTCCATGTCCTGCGCGCCATTGTTGACCAAGGCCCCCCAGGACGTATTCGGCTCCTGCACGCCCAGCCCCAGAAAGCTCAAGAAACTCTCGACCAGAATCACCTTGGGCACGGTCAGGGTCACGTAGACGGCAACAATCCCCAGCAGATTGGGCACGATGTGGCGCCAGATGATGACCCAGGAGCGCACGCCCAGCGCCTGCGCTGCCTCGACGAATTCCTTTTGCCTCAGGCTCAGGGTCTGGCCACGGACAATACGCGCCATGTCCAGCCAGATATAGCTACCGATGGCGACAAATATCAAAAGAATATTGCGGCCGAACACCACCATCAGCAGGATCACCAGAAACATGAACGGCAGGGCGTAGAGGATGTCGACGATGCGCATCATGATGTTGTCGACCCGACCGCCCACGAAGCCGGCAATCGCGCCCCAGGCGACGCCAATCAACAGCGCAACGCCGGTGGCGACCAGCCCGACCATCAAACTCATCCGCCCGCCGTACAAAGTCCGCACGTACAAATCCCGGCCAATCGAGTCGGTGCCGAAGAAATGGCCTGTCTCCAGGCTCGGCGGGACCGAGATGGAATCCCAATGTGGCGTTGAATAATCGTACTGACTCAGCATGGGCCCGAAGACCACCATCAGCACAATCAGGCCAAGGACAACCGCGGCACCGAGCGCGGCCCGATTGCGCTTGAGCCGCAGCCAGGCCAGGTGCCAGAGACTGCGGCCGCTGGCTGCTGCGGCATGGTCAAAGCTTGATATCGCTTCGCTTGTTGTGCTCATTCGTAGCGAATCCTCGGGTCGATCAGGGCGTAGATGATGTCGACGATCAGGTTGAACAGAACGATCAACAGGCCGATGACGATGACAACCCCCATAACCAGCGTGTAGTCGCGGTTCAGCGCGCCCTGGACGAAATATCGACCCATGCCCGGCAGGCCGAAGATCTGTTCAATGACCACCGAGCCGGTCAGAATGGCGGCGGCGGCAGGGCCGAGGTATGAAATGACCGGCAAGACGGCAACTTTGAGCGAGTGCTTGCCCAGGATCTTCCACTCGGGCAGACCCTTGGCGCGCGCGGTACGAACGAAGTCCGAGCGCAGCGTTTCGACCATGGAACCGCGCGTCAGCCGGGCGACATAGGCCATGTAGGGCAGTGACAGGGCGATGACCGGCAGCACCATGTTGCTTAGTTCGCCGCTGCCCCACCCGCCGGCCGGCAGCCAGCCAAGATAGACGGCAAAGACCAGAACCAGAATCGGCGCGAGGACAAAGTTGGGGATCGCGATCCCGGTCATGGCCGAACCCATCAGGACATAGTCGAGTGATGAATTCTGGCGCCACGCGGCGAGCGTGCCGATGAGGACGCCAAAGACCAGGGCCAGCGCCAGCGCCGAGGCACCTAGCTGAATGGAAACCGGAAAGCCTTCGGCAATCAGTTCGTTGACGGTGAAATCGCTGTACTGAAAGCTTGGGCCGAGATCTCCGCGCAGCACGGAGCCCAGATACTGAACGTACTGGGTCAGGAGTGGCTGATCCAGATTGTATTTGGCGTCCAGATTGGCCTGGACTTCCGCTGGCAGCGTCTTGTCCGAATCAAACGGCCCGCCGGGTGCCACCCGGATCATGAAAAAGGCGATGGTGACCAGAATCAACAGCGTTGGAATAGCGCCGAGCAGTCGCTTGAGGATATAGCGTGGCAGCATCAGTTCGCTAGCTCCTCAACGGGGTCCTGGCGCAGGATGTACATGTAGCGGGTCGGGTGCTGATCGACCAGATTCGGCTCCCAGCCGCGCACGTAGGGCTTGACCAGCCGCCGCGTGACGTAGGTGTAGATCGGGGCAAACGGCTGGGTGTCGATCAAAAGACGCTCGGCGTCTTGGAGCAGCGAGAACCGCTCGCTGCGATCCGCGGTCCGGGCGGCTTGCGCCAGCAGGGCGTCGTATTGCTCATTGAAAAAGCCGACGTCGTTTTGCTGATTTTCGCTGTGAAACAGTTCAAGGAAGTACATCGGGTCAAGATAATTGCCGATCCAGCCGGCGCGGAAGACCTCGGTGATCGCCCGCGCCCGGCGCGTGGCCAAAAACACCCGGAATTCCTCGTTGATCAAGGAAGCGCGCACGCCCAGCACCTGCTCCCACATCGCCGCAATGGCGAGCGAAACACGCTTGTGGTCTTCGTGGGTGTTGTAGCGAATTTCGAGACTGAGCGGATTGTCTGGCCCATAGCCGGCTTCGGCCAACAGTTGCCGGGCATGTTCTTCGCGTTCGAGCTGCGTCCACGAGGCCCATTCCGGCTGGGGCGGCTCGTAGCCATCCAGGCCGGGCGGGGTGAAGTTGAAGCTGGGCTGCTCGCCAAACCGTCTGAGCTTGGTGGTGATGATCTTGCGGTCGATGGCCAGCGACAGCGCCAGTCTCACCCGTCGGTCGTCAAACGGCTCGCGCAGGGTGTTGAAGCCGAAGTAATAGGTGCCGAACCAGTCGGTGATGAACAACTCGTCCGACAGGTTGGCCTCAATCCAGTTGAACTGGGTATTGGGTACCTCGTAGGTCCAGTCGATCTCGTCGGCGCGGTAGCGCATCAGTTCGGCGGCCAGGTCTTCGGTGGGGTAGTAGTAGACCTCGTCGATGATGACCCGATCGTTTTCGCGGAAATACGGGTTGCGGACCAGCCGAATATGCGACTGCATGGCCAGTTCTTCGAGCTGGTAGGCGCCGTTGCTGACCATCGTGCCCGGGCGCGCCCAGCGGTCGCCGTGTTCTTCAACGGTGGCTCGGTGGATGGGGTAGGCCACGCTGTGCGAGAGCACTTCGACCAGCAGGGGGTTGGGGGCCTCAAGCGTGATTTCCAGGGTGTAGTCATCGATCACACGCACGCCCAGCTCTTCCGGCGGCATGCGCCCGGAGATGATGGGCTCTGCGTTGCGAATGGGCTTGAGCAGGATTGAGGTCCGCGAACCGGTTGCCGGATTGACGGCACGGCGCAGACTGTACAGCCAGTCCTCGGCGGTCATGGATTCGCCGTTGGACCAGCGTGACTCCTCGCGGAGGAAGAAAGTCCAGCGCAGACCATCCTCGCTGACTTCCCAGCCACTGGCCGCGCCGGGAATGATGCGCCCGTCGCGCGCCCGGACGACCAGGGATTCAAACAGATCGCGCTGGACGTGGGTGCTGGGAACGCCTTCGGTGATGTGTGGGTCCAAGCCTTGCGGCTGGGTGCCGTTGCCGCGGTGCAGAATCTGAACCGGCGCCAGAATCGAGGGGTCCGGCAGACCGTCTTCGGTCAGGACCACGTCCGGCAGATTCCAGACCGGCGATGACGCCGCTGCCTGGTCGCTGTTTTCGTTACCGCACCCCACTAGCAACAGGGCCAGCAGGGCCAGACTGCTGGCCGTTACGAGATCGCGCATGGGGCGGATCATAGCAGATGGTTAGACGGGGGCTGCAACACCGGCTCGGTCCACTCTTCGCGCCCCCCTGATCCCAACGCGCTAGGTTTACAGGTTGAATTTGCTGTTGGGTTTGATCGTGCCAGCTTCGAGCGTTCTTCGATTATGGATTTGGTTGGCGGTCGCAGTATTGAGTCTGGGTGCTGCCCCGCTGGCCCACAAAATGGCTCTTGCCGGCGATGCTTCGGCCTTGCTGGTGGCGTTTGGCAGCGCGCTGGTGACGGCAATTTTTATCGTTGCCTGGTTGTCAATGACAGGGGGCATCAAGCGTTTGTCCGGTCTGTCGAAACGCCAGATGCTGCCGCTGCTGATTAACGGCGCGCTGGGCAGTGGCTTCGTTTCGCTCTTCGGCATTCTGGCCATGACCGAAACCAGCGCAGCCAACCGGGCGCTGTTTCAATCGGCCTATCCGGCAGCGACAGCATTGGCCGCCCGCTTGCTGTTGGGCGAGCGTCTGGACTGGCGGTCTTATGTCCTGATTGGCATGGTTTGCGGCGGCTTGTTATTGATGAACCTGCAGGGCAGCGGCGGTATCTCGCTGACCGGCTGGCCGTTCTGGCTGTTGCTGTCGACCCTGCCCATGATCGGCCTGGCCGACGTGATCGCGAAGCGGGCTCTTTCTGATCAGGTACCCGAGGTGGTCGCAGCCGGCCGGGCAATCGGGGGCTGCCTGGTCCTGGCGCTGGCGCTGCCCTGGCTGGTGAGTGATTTTGATGGCTCGCTTGCCCGGATCTGGCCCTGGTTGGTTCTGTCCGGCGTCTGCATGGCGGCCTTTACGGTTGCGCTTTATAACGTGTTCGAGCGGACCTTTGCCACCGTAGCGGCCAGCCTGATTGCCCTGGCGCCCCTGTTGACGCTGGTTGCTGAAATGGGGCTGCTCGGGCTGAGTTTGACCATCGTCCAGTGGGCCGGATTTGCGCTCGTTCTGGCCTCCGTCGTCCTGCTGGCCCGACGCACCTAAACATCGGGAAAGCGTTGCGGCTAGAACAGTGTCTGCTGCGGGACCGGCCAGTCCGGTAATGGCGGCCAACCGGGTGCGCCGACTTCGGCTGCTAGCGCTTGATGGAATTCAACGGCCAGCATGGGGCAATGCTGATTGTTCGGGCAGTGAATCAGCACATATAGCTGCTCATTGCGCTGCAATGCTTCGGCGGCGCGTTTTGCCGCCCTGGCCATCCAGACCGCATTGCTGTGAAGGTCAGGGTGCAGGACCAGCCGGATGAATTCCAAGCCGTTATGCAAAGCAGGCAGCACCGGAACCTCAGGTTTTTCATGGCGAGCGCTTCGCACCTCCGGATGAGCCAGGTCGCCTTGAAAAAGCGGGCGGGTATCCATGCAGACCCGAGCCAGATTGAAGTCCGTAATTAGCTCTTCCAGCAGTTCCGGCGAGCTAAAGAATGCCGGGTGTCGGACTTCAAGCACGTGGCGACGGTCGGTCGGAAGCAAGTCGAGAATGCGGCGAACCGTATCCAGATCGTCAGGCCCGGTTCGGTCTGAAAACTGCACGAGCAGGGGGCCGTTGTGTGTTTGCAAAGGCGCAATGCGGTCAAGGAACGTCGAGAGCAGGTCCAGGTCCGGCCGGTGGTCGTGGGTGACTTCCCTCGGGAGTTTCCAGCAGAACTGAAAGTTGGTGCCGGCAACCGCTTTGGTCCACCGCGCAACCGTGTCTTTATCGGGCACGCGATAAAAAGTGGTGTTGCCTTCGACCGTGTTGAAGACCTGGGCGTAGTCGGCCAAGGTGTGTGCCTGGCCGCGGAAATACCGTCCCTGCCAGCCGGGAAAGCCCCAGGCCGGCAGGCCGATTCGGTAATGCAGATGAGTTGGCCGGGGATCAGTCAAGCTGGCGCGGGGCGGTAATGATGCCGTTGGCATCGGCGTAGACCCACTCGCCCGGCCTGAAACCCACTCCGCCAAAAAAGACCGGCCGGCCGCTCTGGCCCTCTCCGCGCCGCACGCTCTTTTGCGGCACGCAGCCCAGCGCGATCACGCCAAACGGGATATCGGGCAGTACGTCAACATCGCGGCAAGCACCGTAGATGATG
>CAZIMY010000157.1:0-5780 GCA_964540315.1 uncultured Wenzhouxiangella sp. | reverse complement strand
GCGTGGAAGCATCGGATGTGGAATATTCGCCGTCAAGTGGATGATATTACACCATGGTGGCGGATGATTTTACAAATCGACTGACGGATCACCCAGACCAGGAAGGGCGATCCAGGCGATCCAGGACAGGCAGGTTTTAGCGCCTCTTCAACGGCAAATAGCTGCGGCTCACCCGCACCCTGCGTCATCTGGGTGTGGGCTGGGCTTGATAGTGTGGACAACTTACCGAGAGATCAGAGCGCAGACCATTGATCCATCGCAACAAGCCAACGGCGAAAATCCTTTTTCGGTGGGATGGGAGTAGTCGGGCCAAAGAAACCTGCCCTCCGACTACGAGGTCATGCCATTTCACAGGTGGGAGATACCGACTTGTGATTACAGTAAAGCTGTGGAAGGAGATTGGGATACCAGGATCTGGCGATACCTGCGCGATAGACCGCAAAAGAACAGTAGTCAGAGCCGCGTACGGATGCCGTTGACCTGTAACGCCATCCACAACCCCGTGATTTGAATTTTGAAATCGAAATGGAGCATGCGCAATGAATGAGACAAGAATCCCTGTATGCAGGCTGAACGCAGGCGGTCTGCCTTTCGCCTTGATCGTCGCGTTGGCGTTGCTGGTGTCAGGTTGCGTCCCAAGCTATCGCCTGATCGGTGCTGAATCCTTCAATTCAGGCGACGACCGCGTGGCGCTCGTCGCGGTCACGGAACACTATCACCTCGACGGCTTGCCCGAAAGCCTCATTGACGACTGCGGCATGGATGCGTCCGATACTTCCTCAGTTGAACCCTTGACACCCTGGCTATCCGCGCTTCTTGTCAAGCCCTTGATCGGGATGTTCGTCGATCAAGTCGAGCGCTCGATCGCCAGACGGATCGAAGAATACTCGTCAAGCTATTCAGCCGCCACCGAACTGGCATTTTACCAGACCATGAACAATCGCTCCGCTCAGTGCTTTCGTTTCATGCGCGACGATAGCGACGGGGGTGAAACTGTGCACAACCAGAGCAACCCGGGAGGCAGCGATTCCCCGCATGATCTGGATCTTGTTTTCCGATTGAAGACCACACCCGAAGATGACCATCTGGAACTTGAAACCCTCTACTTGCGACTTGACGCGGGCAAACCTAAGTCCAAGGACGACAATTTTTCGCTGGCAGCCAGGCTGGACGTGACTACGACCTGGCGACAACAAAATAGGGGCGTTCAGGAGCAGATCATTTCCAGCCAGCTCTATTCTGGCAATCTCGCAGAGGGATCAAGGGCCTCTCTCACGGGGGGGCCGATGCGCGTGCCGATCATTCCTTTCAGCACGAACGCCGCCGCGCAGCCAAAGCATAGCTGGTCAAGATTCACCGTAAGCGTCGCGGAAGTTGGGTCGGTTCCCAAGGGTCTGCTCACCATGCAAGCCGTATTCACGCGCGCAAAGGGCGACGTGTCAGAGCTGCTGGCAACCGCAGCCGCCGAGCGGCTCGATGACAGTGAGGATTTGGATGATTCGTGATGGCTTCACTAGAAGCAACAAAACATGCCGTTTCCCACGGCAATTGAATAGCATTGGACGATGGAGGAGTAAACGATGAGCATCAGTGTTCTAGTGGAACTGAGCGACGAGGCACTCGAAGGCAAAGAGATGGCACTGGGTATTGCGGATTTCAGTGCAGCCATGCGGGGGGCACCCGGCCTGTCCATCGATGAGAGCTTCGCCCCCGTACCGATTGGCAGCCTGAACACGGGCTTTGGCCTCGGTGCGGCCCGGCCGACTCAACTGGTGAGGGCTGACCTAGAGGTGTCAGAAGACGACCTCGAGGAGCTGCATTCCGTGGTGGAAGCCGTGGAGGCTGCTACCGGGTCGCGGATCTACGCCGACCCGCGCATCGCTCCCATCTCGCTGGGGATCGACTGCACCCCTCGTGTACCGACAGGTAACTATGATGATGTAGTAGAGGCCCTTCGTGTCCGCCAGGTGTGGCAGCAGTCTCGCCATGATGGGGAAAGCACCATCATCGGCATTCTCGACGGCGGCGTCGACGCAAGTCAGTTTCCAGTGACCGGTGGCTGGTCACCGGATGCAGCCAATCCGCCGGGGTCGTCCGATGTCGTTTGGGGCGGGCATGGCAACATGTGTGCGTTCGATGCGCTGATTGCTGCCCCTGGGGCCCAACTGTTCGACTATGCGATAGGACGGGCCGGCAACATTACCGCAACGCTGTCCGCAGCGCTACAATCCTTCCAACACGCTTTGACAGCCGGCGCGCATGGACCACGTGTGCTTTCCAATAGCTGGGGACTTTATCAGCAGGCCTGGGACCCGTTTCCACCTGGGCACCGGTCCAATTACACGCACAACCCGCTGCACCCTTTCAACCGGAAAGTAGTCGAGGTCATGGATGCAGGCATCCTCGTCTGCTTCGCGGCAGGTAATTGCGGTATCAGCTGCCCTGCAAATGATTGCGGCACGGATGTCGGTCCGGGCAAGAGCATTCGGGGAGCGAATGGCCTGCCTCGCGTGCTATCAGTGGGTGCCGTCAATCTCCAGGACCAGTGGATCGGTTATTCGTCCCAAGGGCCGTCAACGATGGCGTCCGACAAGCCCGATGTCTGCTGCTTCAGTCACTTCAAAGGCTACACGAGCAGCGACAGCGGAACCTCGACAGCATGCCCGGTACTTGCGGGAGTCCTTGGCTTGCTGAAATCCATCAAACCTGGCCTCACTCAGGATCGAGCACAGCACATTCTGCATTCGACCTCACGACAAACCGCTTCGGCCAAATGGTCACCCGATTTCGGCTACGGAATCGTCGACGCGCACGCCGCCTTCGTAGCGCTGACCTAGAGCCACTATACTGAGCTCATGAGTACAATCACGATCGAAGTCGCCCTGCCTGAAGAGCTGGCGCTGGAAGCGCTTCGGCGCGTCGGGGCCGAGCCCCTCCCCGGCTTCGAACCGGTGCCCGTAGATGACCCGGAGACGGGCGAACGACATCTCATGATCACAGTGAGGTGCTTTTCGGATACTGTGCTGCGTGCAGTCGAAGCCCTGTCCGGCGTCGTGCGCGTGTATGCGGAGCCGAAGGTTGAGCCGTTCGGTGGGCATGGGACCTTCTGAGCCAAACGTTGGTTTAAACTCGGACTTTGAGGAGAAATGCGCGACACGAGCCTCTACAATTAACGCTGACCGACAATCAGATTGTCCGCGGCGGGGAAGCTGCTGCCGTCGGGTGCTTCGATGGAGAGGCTGACGATCGGTACCTCGGTGACAAAACCGGCGAAGCTGTCGACCGAAGACGGGCCAAAAGTCATCGCAGTGCCATCATCCAGCGTCAGAGTGATGTCGGTGCCGGTCTCGTTGAAAAACTCGGCGAAGCGGGACACCCAGACAGTCGAGCCGGCTTATTCGCCAGTACCTTCCTAAGGGCCGTGATCTCCTGACACTGACGAGCGCGGAAATCCAGAAGATCGAACGACGGATCAATCATCGCCCCAGAAAATGTCTAGACTATCGAACACCGCACGAGGTCTTAAATAAAATCGCTGCAAAGCTTACCGTTGCGCTTAGCAGTTGAATCCAAGTTGTTCATGTTGGTTGGAACCGCAGATTACGCAGATGGGCGCAGATTAAAAGCGCATTCATTCGATCACTTTTAAGACTAGTCTTGTTCAATCGGGCGAATTTGAAATTTAATATCTCCGGTCGGTGCACGGTCAAGAGATATTGACCGAGGAGCCGAAGTCGACGCCACAGGAATATCACCTATCATCGTAACGCTCGTGTATCCAGAAGTTTTTGCCAAAGGAATATTATCAGCATTTGCATTGCTAAAAATAACAAGATAGCTGGCCTCGGAATGTGGCATAAATGCGCCGCGCATATGAGCATTCGGATCGCCAAATAGATTGCCTTCGTAAAATCTCAATGGTACTGAATAGGCATTCAAAACATTCCTTTCGGTATCCAGCTCAATAAAAATCGGATCGAAGTATTGACCGATTGATACGCCGTTAAAGTAGCTCTTAAAATCGAAGTATTCATTTTCCATGGGAGGCAAAACAATAGCCTGGAAAAGAGTTTTTCGGTCAGTCAATTGAAAAACTGGTGCTTCATCATCAAACCTTAATCTGAACTTTTTGCCGCTAACTTGTTGGAATTCAATCTCACCAAAATTATCACAGCAGGCTTCACGTTCCTCTAGCTGCAGCTGCTGCCTCTCGATTGGAACAGCACATCCTGAGCCGAGCAAAATCGAAAGAGCAAGAACGAGAAGCGACAAAGTTCTAAAGGATGCACCCAAAGACGGTAGTAAGATTTTTTTTAAGCTTGTATTCGACATATCACGGCAACGCAGGACACCCAGGCAATCAAGTCAATATCCTAGCCCAAAATAGGTATTTTTTCTATGGCCGAGATAGAGCACATTGCGGACACTGCCTCCATGACCTACGCCCGCTCAGAAATCGCACCGACCTGTAAGTAAGGCTGTTTTCACGTTGTGACTCGATGCGTTCGCCGCGCTTTCCTTTGCGGCTCGGTTCAGCTCACTAGCAAGCACTATTCAATGCCTGTCCCAGTCTTTGGCCCCAAGTTGAGATCCGTTTGCTTGGACAGGGATCTGGTGTAGAATCGCACCATTATCGACCTTCGGAGTCTACCCATGCCACGCCAGACGATCACTCTTTCCGAGCCTAATTACCGGTGGGTGCAACAGCGCGTTGCAAGTGGCGAGTTCGCGACTCAAACCGAAGCTGTAAACGATGCCTTACGCCGCGCCCGCGAGCTGGAAAATGGGGTCGAGTCCATTCGAAAAGCATTGATTGAAGGCGAAAAGAGCGGTGTGACGGATCAGCGTCTCGATCAGATCTGGGACGAAGCGCGAGACTGTCTACGCCGAGGCGATGGCTGACGACAGCTTGACGGTTCTTTATCGCGCTCATGTAGCTTCCCTTCATATCCTTCTTAGTTCCGATTCGCAAATGATAAGCGAGTGTCTACCTGCCACATCTTCGGCTTTGCTGATACTAAAGCTTGGCAAGTCAGACTTGTGCTGGGAAATCCGTCGGCGTGTTTCGTGCCAAGTCTTGATTCGAGAGCGAATCTGAGACTCTGAAAAAACATCTTCATGGAGATTGTCATTCAATTGCAAATACACGCTTACGAGGCTATGCGATCCAGAACTTAGCTGGCCCGAAAGCGGAGTCAGCGCAGATCTCAACCAGTAGGAATCAATGGACGGGTCGGGCTGATCCCAATAGAAAGCGGTTCGAACAGGATCCATTCCAACAAGCCCAACAAAATCCTTGCCCAGTGCATCCAAGGCAGATTTTGCTCCAACACCCTTCCTGGCAGAGCCATCTGCATGCCTGACCTTGAATTCTACCCAGCACCAATGATTTTCGTGGGGATTTCTGATGCAAAGGTCGACGTATTTGAAAGCGCCCTGTTCATGCCATTTTCGATTCGCCAATTTTGGAAGCGTCACTGGATACCAGGTCAAATATGGAAGCTCAGTATCAAACGGTTGCCATCCGCTGACTTTGGACTGATTTTTCAGGGCAGCAAAGACTTCAGCATGCAGCCACGGTTCCGGGAGGCCCCAATCAAGTTGCGAAACACTGCGCGCAGCAATCGAAGAGATTACCGCTGCGAGGTCAGGAATCTCTGCTTGCGAAATCATATATCAGCGAAAACAACCGGCATTGAAGTAACGTCATTCCGTTTGGAAATTTTCAAACCGTCACCGCATTCCCCCTGAAAATCCTTGCCAGATAACGGCTCTCGCTC
>CAZIMY010000156.1:0-5780 GCA_964540315.1 uncultured Wenzhouxiangella sp. | reverse complement strand
TCCTCATAGGTTCCGGTCGGCCGGGATTGGCGCTGCCGTCGATCGAGGCTTTGAGCGAAGCGCGGCGGCCCCCCATTCGCAGCTTCAGTCTGGGCGACGAGTTACTGGTTGACGTTCGGCTGAGCTGAGTCTGGCCATAGCAGCACAATCGCTCCAGGCAAGCTGCCTAGCAAGACCAGCAAGCCATATGCAATCGCGGCAGCAACCCCCTGCTCGGGCGCCAAACCGCTGAGCCACCACACCAACCCGGCGGCACCTTCGCGCACGCCCCAGCCGGCCACTGAGACCGGCACCAGCATTGCCAGCAAGATGGGAAGGGCCATCAGCAACAGCTCTGGCAATGGAACGGCTATTCCAATGCCTCTGGCGCCAGCAGCAAAAACCAGCAGATAGCTCAGCACAATCAACAGCGAACTTGCGACCTGTGCGGGCCACGCATCCGCTCTGAACAGGGCCTGATATGCATCGGCCTGGAACTGGCCGATCCACTGCAGTTGATTGCGCATTCGTCGCCAGGCAAACAGCACCATCAGGATGACGATTGAAACGACAACAAAGGCCCAGAAAAAAATCGTCGCCGAGGCTTCTCGCCAGGGCTCATGGAACAGCACGGCGAGCAGGGCCAGAACGACGACGATGGTCTGGCCCGACGCGCGTTCCAGGATGACCGCCCGCCACGCGGCGCCCTTTCTTCCGCTGCGACGCGCATGGCGCTGAGCCCGCCACGCATCGCCCAAAACGCCACCCGGGAGAATCTGGTTGATGAAGCCGGCCAGGTAATAGTCGGTCAAGGCCCGTGCCGGACTCAGGCTCAGGCCGAGCCGGCTGGCGGTGAAGCGCCAGCGCCACGCCGACAAACAGGTTTGAACAAAGCTGATGGCCAGCGCCAGTGCGAGCCAGGCCGGTGACAGGTTCCCGATCTCGGCAAAGATCTTGCCGGGGTCCAGCCAGAAGACCAGTCCGCCCAACAAAGCCAGGCTGACGCACCAGCGCTGGGCCGGACCGAGCCTCACAGGTCGGGCAGGGCCAGGAAGTCGACGTGTCCGACTTCCAGCCCCAATTGTCCGTCGGACAGTTGCTGCAGGCGCTGGGCGAACCAAGCCTCGATGCGATCTGTTTCCGGGGCGTTTTCTTCGAGGGCTGCGCGGCGCCAGCCTTCCATCAGGGCGGGGGCCAGGCTGCGGGTCCAGGGCTGGTTGGCGACCAAGATCCAGTCGCTGGCTCGGGCCTCGACGCTGTAGCCAGCCGCGGAAAACACGGCCGGAACCGCTTCGGTCGCAGCGGGCCCCAGTGCGCCACCCAGGCCTTTGTCGCGACGCTGGTGCCGGTTAAAGGCATCCCGGACAAAAAAGTCGTTATCGTTGCTGATATCGTTGCCATCTGCATCGATCATTCGCCAAACCCCGTTAACGGTCAAGCAAAAATAAGCTGCGCATTGGCGGGCTCGGCAGGCATGTGCGAGTGTCTTGAGCCAGTTCCTTGAGACGAGGTCGAGCAACGCAGAGGCTGTGACCAGGTCGGCACCGTCCAGAAAATCAAAGTCGCTCGCGGCAAGATCAGCCGTTCGACATTCAACCGCCAGCTTCTCTGCGGGCGGATGTGCTCGGCTGCGACTGAGTGCAAGCTCAAGAAGCTCCGGGTCATGATCAATCAGCAGCCAGCGTTGCGCGATCGTGATGCGGGGAGCGAGCCAGCGCAGGTTGCTGCCCTGGCCGGCGCCCAGATCAACGATGTTGACGTGTGCGCGGCCACTCAGGCTTTCGGTCAGCCGCTCAGCGAGCCTGGCGCTTCTTGCCGCGTGGTCCACCGGCTCCCGCAGGCTCAGCCAATCCGCGGCGAAGCGCTCTTTTCTGCTCATCGAGCTATCTGCTCGGCGGCTGCCAAACTGGCAGCAAAAAGCTGTCCGGACTTGCGCCAGCAGGGGAGCGCTTCGCGCTGGTCCATCGCCGCGCGGGTCAGACGCCGCCGCAGATCCGGGTCGCTGAGCCAGCGTCGGAGGGCCTCGGTGAGCGCAGCTTGATCTCCCGGTGGAATGCGAAGACTCGCATCAGGCGGTACGGTATCCAGCAGCGCCCCGCCAGTTGTGGCAATCACAGGAAGGCCATGGGCAAGCGCCTCGGTAACGACCATGCCGTAGCCTTCGTAGTGGGACGGCAGGACCAATACAGAAGCCCACTGGTAATCGTCGGTCAGCTGCGAAGGCTCACGTTCGCCGGTGATCTCGATCTGGTCTTCGAGTTGGAGCGCGCTGGCGGTTTTCCTCAGTTGATCTGCAAAGACTCTATCTCTCTGGTCTGAGCCGCTCAGGCGACATCGCCAGGTTTTGTTCTCCAGTTCACCGAGCGCGGATAGCAAGATGTCTTGGCCCTTGCGGGGCGTCAGACTTGCAACACAAAGTAGGCTTTCATGGTCCGGTTCAACGCCAGAATCGGCCCGCGCGGCGGCAACAGGCGCCGGTGCGGCCAAATCGACGCCCGGTTCGACAATAATCGCCGGGCGTTGGCTAAGCCCCAGCTCCTGTAGGCGGGAGGCCGTGAAAGAGCTGGTGACGACGATCTCGCGACACAGGCCCAGAGCCTCAGCTTCTGAAGCCAGCAGGCTCCTGCGCTGGTCTTGGTCGAGGCCGGTCTCATCGGCCAGAGGGTGATGAACCAGCGCGATAAGGCGCAAGCGCTCGGCGTGTTTGGCGACAGTCCGGGCAAGGCCGCCCAGCGCCAGGCCGTCAATGACCACCAGCATGCCAGCGTCCTGCGCTGCGAGGGCGGCGGACATGCTCCGCTCGGCGATATCGTCGGGAATGGGAAAGTGGCCCTCAAGCCCGATCTGTTGGACTTGCCATCCGCCGGCCCGAAGTTCCGAGACGATGCGGGCATCGAACAAGTAACCACCCGTGCGTTGGTCGGGATCACCGGGCACGATGAATGCGAGCCGTTTGCTCAAAGAGCGCCCTCGTAGCTGGCCCAGGCCAGGTGCGACTCCTTAAGGCTGACCTTCAGGCCGCTCAAGCCGCTGGCTGCGGGTCCCAGTCGACCATCTTTGACTGCTTCTGCCAGACGATCGAAAACAACGCGCGCCATGAACTCGGTGGTGGTGTTGCGACCGTTGAAGTCATCGACCTCGTCGAGATTTCGGTAGTTGTAGTCTGCAAGAATTTCGCCCAGCACCTGGCTGGCTAAACCAATGTCGACGATCAGGTCATCCTCGTCGAGCTTCTCGCGCCGAAAGCTGGCATCGACCACGTAGGTCGCACCATGCACCTTCTGGGCCGGGCCAAAAATCTCGCCGCGGAAGCTGTGGGCAATCATAAAGTGATCGCGAACGGTTAATTCGTACATCGAGGGTCCTCGTACAATTGTGGGAGTCAGGAGTAAGTGATGCGATGACACAGGATCTGACCGCCGCCACTGGCCAGTCGTGGCATGGTCTCAGGCAGGTCGTCAAACCGGCATTCACCGCTGATCAGCGCATCGAGCCGCGGGTCGTCCAGCAGTCTGAGCGCGAGTTCCAGCCGGCGCCGATAATCCCAGCGCGGCGCTCGCAAAGGAGGAATCTGACCGACCTGGCTGGAACGCAAGGTCAGGCGACGGGCGTGGAATGCTTCGCCAAAGGGCGCGCTGGGTTGGCTGCTGCCATACCAACTGGCCTCGATTATGGTGGCCTCATTGCCGGCACACTGCAGCGCGGTGCTCAGGCCACCCTCGCTGGCGCTGGTATGAATGATGACGTCCTGATCTTGTGGCGCGCTGGCGGGCAGGGCGAATTCGGCCCCAAAGCTCTCTGCGACTTGAGCTCGCGACGGTTCAAGGTCAATCAAGGTCACGCTGGTCCCCGGAATGCGAGCAGCAAGCCATGTGACCAGGCAGCCCACTACCCCGCCGCCAACCACACAGACCCGATCGCCAGGCCCGATATGGGCATCCCAGATGATGTTGACGGCGGTCTCGGTATTGGCGGCGAGGATAGCGCGCCGGGGCGGGACCGCGGCGGGCAGGGCGACCACTGCCTGTTGAGGAACCACGTAAACATCCTGATGCGGGAACAGACAGAAAACCGTTTGTCCGAGCAGTTCGTCGCTTCCGTGCTCGACCTCGCCGACACTGGCATATCCATACTTGACCGGCCCAGGAAAATCACCTTCCTGAAACGGGGCCCGCATCGCTTTGTGTTGACTGGGTGGCACCTGGCCCTGGAAAACCAGGGACTCAGTGCCCCGGCTTATACCGCTGAACAAGGCCCGCACCCGGACCTCGTCAGGACCGGGCTTGGCCAATTCCTGCTCAAAAATCTCACCTTGACCCGGTTCTCGGATCCAGAAGGCTCTGGCAGTTGCTCGCATGGTCCGATGCCTCCGCTTTCAGTAAACGCATCGTCGAGGATACGCGGTGAGGCTGACGTTGACGGGAATTTCCTTGGCAGCGTGGCATCTTCTATCCATGAGTCTCCCTGAAAGCGCGCATGTAAAGCCCGCATCGCAGCCCAATTGGGCGAGCGTGGGTCAACGGGCAGTGCCGATTGCCGTGCTGGGCGTTGGCATTGCCGCTCTTGGCTGGGCCGGTGCAAGGTCGGGCACGCTGCTTTCGGGCGCTGTGCTGGCATGCGTGTTTTTGCTCGGGGCTGATGCACTTGCTGCTTTGAAAAAACAAACGCTGGGGTGGGCAAGTCGCGTCACCCAGGCCAGACTTGCGCTGGTGGCGGTGCTTGTTGCGGCCTTGCTTGAGCCTGCTGTTTATCGCGATGCCGGCTGGATGGTGGCCGGTGTGGCTTTGCTTGCACTGAGTCTGGACGGCGTCGATGGTTTTCTGGCCCGGCGTTTGGAGGAGTGCAGCAATTTCGGCGCCCGGTTCGATATGGAAGTCGATGCCGCTTTGATTTTGGTGCTTTGCCTGGGCGCAGCGGTGACTGGTCTGGCCGGCGCATGGGTTCTGCTGCTGGGGCTGATGCGCTACTTGTTCTTGCTGGCCGGACAGACATTGACCTGGCTTCGGTTACCGTTACCGCCCAGCTTCAGGCGGAAACTGGTCTGCGTGTGGCAAGTCGGCGCGCTGGTCGTTGCCATATCGCCCCTCGCGACCGGTCTTGGCGCTGAGCTGATCCTGCTGTCCGCCCTGGCCGGGCTGGTGTATTCCTTCGCAGTCGACGTCCTGTGGCTGTATAACAACAGACGCCTGTCTTATTCGCAATGAGGATTGTCATGAAATTGTTTGCCGTATCGCTTTTGGTGATCGTTTTGATATCGGGTGTGCCGGCCCAGGCAGAGCCCCGGGAGTTCCAGATTGACAAGGAACACTTTTCGATCGGTTTTCTGATCAACCACATCGGCTTTGCCGACCAGCTCGGCATGTTTCTGGAGGGCAGCGGCAGCTTCGTGTGGGATGAGTCATCCAACGAGCTGCTCAGTGGAGAGGTTGTCGTCGAGGCGGCCAGCGTGTTTACCAACCATGAAGCGCGCGACCGGCATTTGCGCAGCGAGGATTTTCTGCACACCAGCGAGCACGACGATATCCGTTTCGTCGCAGAGCGCTGGGAGCCGGACGGCCCGACCGATGGCGTACTCCATGGCAGCCTGACGATGCTGGGTCAGTCCCACCCCGTGGCGCTGGATGTCGACATCAATCGTCGCGCGGAATATCCGTTCGGTCACGAGCGCTACACTGTCGGAATGTCGGCCCGCACCACGTTGTTAAGAAGTCAGTGGGGTATGACTTACGCGCTGGACGACGGGCTGGTCGGTGATGAAGTTCAGATGCTGCTTGAATTCGAGGCCATTGCGCAGTAGCTAA
>CAZIMY010000155.1:0-5829 GCA_964540315.1 uncultured Wenzhouxiangella sp. | reverse complement strand
CCGGGAACGAGGCGAGTGGATTGATCCGGGTCAATCCGGCGTTTTTGATCAGTCCAGCCACTCCTGTGCCTGTGGGATGTAATGGAGAAAACCTTCCACGACGCCGGCTGCGTAGCAACCGTTCATGCCGTACAGTCCGCCGCGAGCCAGATAGAGATTATCGATTTGTCCTCGGGCCTGCGCCATCGCAAGAGCCTGTTCGCGAACCGCGTCAGTCGCATTGGCCACCAATACAGACTGAAGCGCGGACGTCAGGAAGGGGAGGTCGTTGCCGCTGTCGCCGGCGCATACCGTTGACCAATGGTTGAATCCCCAGGCCGACATGACCATCTCAATCGCACCTTGTTTGGTGGCCCGGTCGGGGAGAATGTCGACCAACCCCTGGTCACTGGTTTCATCCAGGCTGGCAATCACGCTGACCGGTAGCTGTTGCCGCGAAAACAAGTTTTCCAGCTCTTTTTTGGCACGCTCCAGGCACGACATGGGGCAGAAATAACTGAGTTTGTACTCGGTTTGCCGATCGTTTGACTGCATTTCCAGGTTAGCAACCCTAGCGGCGAGGCGCTGAGCCGCTGCCCGTGTATCTTGGCTGAAATCCATGCGGATCAAATCCTCCCACTGGCTCCAGCGAGACCAATCCTGGTCAAACGTGGACCAGATCTGCGTGCCGACATCACCGATTACAGCGTCTGGCCAGGGTAGATCGAAGCGATGGATCGCCTCTTTGACCAGGATTTGATCGCGGCCAGTGACGTAGACCACGCAGATTGCACGGTTTTCTATCAGCCTGCGGAGTGCTTTTCTTGCCCCGGGTGATTCGGCTTGCGGGCCGTTGGGAATAACAGTGCGATCAAGGTCCGAGCAGAGTAGGTAACGTGCCTGCGAATGGGGCTTGAGATTCTGCTGGCTCATCCCAGAGGGACGCCGGGTCTGGCGCCGAGCACCCAACCCAGCAGGGTATAAGCCATGACCAGAATCAGCAGGATGAAAATCAGGTTCAGCCACAGACCGGCTTTGACCATCATCGGAATTTTCAGCAGACCGCTACCGTAGACAATCGCGTTGGGCGGCGTGGCCACCGGCAGCATGAACGCGCACGAAGCGGCAAGGGCAGCCGGAATGATAAAGAGCAGCGGATTCTCGCCGATTCCCACGGCCGCCGCAGCCAGGATTGGGAGAAACGCGGCCGCAGTGGCCGTGTTGCTGGTCATTTCTGTCAGCATAAGTACCACAGTGACCGAAATCGCCAGCAGCAGTAACGTCGGCCATGTCTCCAGGCTCATGACCATGAATCCAACACTCTCGTCGAGCCCGGTGCGTGAAAAGGCGGCCGCAAGGCTCAGTCCGCCGCCGAAAAGAATCAGAATGCCCCACGGCAGGCGTTCGATCGTTTGCCAGTCGAGTAAAAACTTGCCCTCATTGAATTTTGAGGGGATCAATACCAGTGCGACGCCTGCGGCGAGCGCGATGCCGGCATCGCTGATTCCCGGTATGACGTTTTGCAGCGGTTGACGGAAAATCCATAGCGTTGCGGTTGCGCCAAATATGATGGCGACGCTTTTTTCTTCTCGGCTCATTGGGCCGAGGTTCGCGGCCTCTTTCCTGATCAATCCGGCACCGCCGGGCAGTTCCGGCAAATCAACTGGAAAAGTGACGCGCGTCAGCATCAGAAAAGCCACCGGGAGTCCCACGACAACGAGCGGGACGCCAATCAGCATCCACTGGGCAAAACCGATTTCGATGCCGTAGTTGTTCAGGATAAAAGCGGCCATCAAAGCGTTTGGGGGCGTGCCGATCAAAGTCCCCATGCCGCCGATGTTGCATGCGAAGGCGATGGAAAGCACCAAAGCGATACTGAAATTCGTCAGCCCACTTGCTTGTTCGGACGTTGACTGGGGCAATTGTCGGGAGAGGTTAACGACCGACAAAGCGATCGGCAGCATCATCAACGCGGTGGCGGTGTTGCTGACCCACATGCTCAAGAAAGCCGACGCCAGCATAAAGCCGAATATGATTGAGTTCGGGTGCGGACCCACCCGGCCGATAATCGATAGCGCGATTCGCCGATGCAGCCCCCAGCGCTGCATGGCTAGAGCGATCATGAAACCGCCCATGAAGAGGAAAATCAGTGGGTTGGCGTAGGGCGAGGTGGTCTCACTGATACTGCCGATGCCAAGCACCGGAAACAAAGGGATGGGTACGAGTGCGGTGACAGGTATGGGAATCGCTTCGGTGATCCACCAGACCGCCATCAGGCTGCCGACGGCTGCGGTCGCCCATGCAGCATTACTCATGGTCTCTGGTGCTGGCAGTGCGAGGAGGATCAGCAACAGGACCGGGCCTGCGAATAGCCCGAATTTTTGACGTTTCCCGTAGGTGTCTGGCTGATCGCCCGGCTTTTCCTGCATCCTAGTGACTCCTCGCCCAATGATGGATGTGGCAACGCTGCCTCCGTCCAAGAATAGCGCAGCTTGAATGTCCTTGCGACACGCCGCTTTCGGTGCTCGAAGAGTTGTTCTAGGGCGCGCGAAGCATCGGTTTCTGAGACACCTGTGACCGGTTGACGGCTGTTAAGGTGATGTTTGGCGCGTCAAGGAGAGGCTCTTGGAAAAACCATTTCAGAAAAAAGCGCGCAGAGTGGCGGCATTCCTGATTCTTCTGATGGGCATAGCGCTGCTTCAGGATCGAGCGGCCTTGTTGCTGGTCGGTCGCGACAGCGTTTCGTGGCCAGTGGTCGATGGCACCGTCATTACGGCAAAAGCAGAATCGGTTACAGAGGTTAAGGTTGGCTCGGGATGGCAAGTCCGCGTGAACTACGTTTATGCAGTTGGCGATACGACTTTCAGCGGGAATCGCCTGCGATTTAGTCGAAGGCTGGGTGACAGTACCCAGGTTCAAGCCGAGGATGCAATGTCTGCCTACGAACCTGGGTCTTTGATTGACATTCACTACGACCCCGATCGTCCGAGCCGCTCGGTCATCGAGCCCGGTCCTGATCGACAGGCCTGGTTCGGTCTTGTCGTCGGGGTCGTGCTTGTGGCGATTGCTTTTGTTTTCTGGTTTGTCCCGACCCGAAGTGAGCCGGGCTGATGTTCTGATTTTGCGGGGCTGACTGGGTCGGCGTCGGCTAAAGCGCTTGGCGTCGTTCAGTCGAGCAGGCTGCTGGGATCAAGTTTTCCTTTAGACTGAAAGGCGGGCCTGGCAAATAAAAAGCCCTGATACAAGTCAACGCCCAGTTCGCGAAGCGTATTGCGCTCATCAAAGGTTTCGATGCCTTCGGCGATCACTTCGATACCCAGATCCTCACACAGCCGAATCATGTGCTTGACAATTTTCTGGCGGTTCGAGTCACTGTCAATCGAGCGGACCAGCGCCATATCCAGTTTGACCAGATCGGGTACGAACTCGGCTAAAAGGTTTAATCCGGCATAACCTTCACCAAAATCGTCGATTGCGGTCCGGAACCCCCGCTGCTTGTAGTATTCAAGAATATTACGGAGATGTGGCCTATCTGGGATGTTGTCGCTCTCGGTCACTTCAAAAATAATCCGATCGAGCGGGAAGTCGGCCTCGGTTGCCGCCTCAAGGGTGCGTCGGATACATGTTTCCGCCTGGTAGACGGCGTTGGGCATGAAGTTGATGCTGATATCGGTATCAATGCCACACAACGCCGCTTCCTTGATGGCTCTGACGCGACAAGTCTGATCAAACTGGTAAAGATTGTCGTCGGTAACGTGTTTGAAGACCTCACCGGCAGACTCTCCGTTGGCTCCTCTGACCAACGCTTCATGGGCAAAGATTTCGCCGGTCGACAATCTTGCGATGGGTTGAAAAGCCATCGAGATATCGATCGGAAACGGCGGCGCGTCCAGACACCGCGAACATCCTGCGGGGCGTTGTTTTCTCAGCATTGATAAATGTGATCGTCTGAAAATCGCAAGGTTATCAAATTGACCGATGAATCGCTCTGTTTATCGGGCAATCAAGCGCCCAAATCGTGTTTTTTTAGGATGCCGCGCAGTTGGTCATAGCTGAGCCCCAGCCGTTCTGCCGCCTTGCCCTGATGCCCGCCGCTGAAGCGCAGGGCGCGCTCGGTCATCTCTTTTTCCTTCTGACTGAGGTAGGCACGAAGGTCCATGGGTGCCCGGGCTGGATCGACGGTATCTGCTGATCCTGGGCTACCCTCGGAACCGACATCGGGACGCCACGGAGAGTCGAATGGGTCCAGGACCAGCTCGGCCACCGGGCGATCGCCCCCTTCATGGCGATAGACCGCGCGCTCGACTACATTCTTCAGCTCACGAATATTGCCGGGCCAGTCGTAACGCTGCAGCCGGCGCTGGACGTCGGGACTGAAGCCAGCAAACAGTTCGCGCCCCAGTTCGCGGCTGATACCTATGGCAAAAGCTTCGGCGAGTGGCATGATGTCTTCGCGTCGGGCCCGCAACGGTGGCAAAGTGATGACATCAAACGCCAGTCGATCGAGCAGGTCCGAGCGGAATCGACCTTGCGCCGCCAGTTCCGGTAGATCAATATTGGCCGCACCGATCAGGCGCACGTTTACCCGGCGGGTCTGGGATGATCCAAGCCGTTCAAATTGTCCGTACTCGATCACGCGCAAGATTTTTTCCTGCACGGCTGGCGTCGTGCTGGCCAGTTCGTCCAGAAACAGACTGCCGTTGTCAGCGGCCTCAAAACGCCCAATGCGGCTGCGGGTGGCATCAGTGAAGGCGCCGGCCTCGTGACCAAACAGTTCCGACTCCAGCAATGCCTCGCTGATTGCGGCACAGTTGAGCTTGATCAGCGGCTGATCCCAGCGCGGTGATAAATAGTGGAGACGCTCGGCAACCAACTCCTTGCCGGTGCCTCGTTCGCCGACTACCAGAATGGGGCGATTCATGGCGGCGGCAGCGGAAACCCGTTCCAGAACCTCGAGAAAGGCCGGCGACTCGCCGATCATGGGCTGTTCATCGCGCTTCATCCGCCTAAAATACCGTATATGGCCAAGTCAAGAACAATCTATCTCTGCCGGGAATGCGGTGCCAGCTTTCCAAAATGGTCGGGACAATGCGCCGACTGTGGTGCCTGGAACTCCCTTGAAGAAAGCGTCAGCGCATCATCTGGGGCGGCCGGGCCGGGGAAACGCGGTCACTGGACGGGTTCTGCATCAGCGGAAGTCACCACCTTGGCTGACGTCAGTTCCGAAGATTCCAGCCAGCGACTGTCCTCAGGGCTGACTGAACTGGACCGGGTTTTGGGGGGCGGCCTGGTGCCGGGTTCGGTTGTGCTGTTGGGCGGCGATCCCGGTATCGGAAAGTCGACGCTGCTCCTGCAGGCCCAGGCCGCGCTCTCGGCAGAACATCAAAGCCTCTATGTCACCGGCGAGGAGTCAGCTGCGCAGGTCGCCATGCGCGCGCGCCGACTGGATCTGGATCCGGCCAACCTGAAGTGTTTGACCGAAACCAGTCTTGAAACGATTCTGGCCACCGCAGCGAAGCACAAACCAACTTTCATGGTGGTTGATTCCATCCAGACCCTTTGGACGGAAGCTTTACAGTCGGCCCCGGGCGCTGTCGCGCAGGTGCGTGAATGCGCTGCCCGGCTGGTCCAGTTCGCCAAGCAGACCGGATGTGCCGTTGTGCTGGTTGGACACGTCACCAAGGAAGGGGCGCTGGCAGGCCCGAGGGTACTGGAGCACATGGTCGACGCGGTTCTTTATTTCGAGTCGGACTCCGGCAGTCGGTACCGTCTGGTCAGGGCGGTGAAGAACCGTTTTGGAGCGGCCAATGAGCTGGGTGTGTTCGCCATGACGGGTCAGGGTCTAAAAGC
>CAZIMY010000154.1:0-5914 GCA_964540315.1 uncultured Wenzhouxiangella sp. | reverse complement strand
ACAGGACGGTCAGCTGCCCGGATCACCGCGCTAGAGCCGCTCTTCCTTCTGATTTTCCCTGGCCCCCTCCTGATGCTGAGGAGAGACGATTTTAGGCTCCGGCGGATCAGCCATATAGTGAGGCGACATAATCTGTACCCCGCGCTCGTTGAAGGCATCCTGCACATTTGCGTGCAGATCACTGTACAGCCTGGGCATGCCGTCTGCGTTGGCACAGTAGACGTTCAGTTCGTAGGTGACGGCAAAATCCCCCAGCGATTTCTGTAGCACGAATGGCGCCGGGGTGGACAGCAGTCCTTCGGTTCGCCGGGCGGCGTCCAACAGCAAACCGTGTACCTCACGCCACGGTGTGTCGTAACCGATCCCGACCTCCGTGTGGAGAACCAGCCGACCCTCGGCTGCCTGGCCCGAGTAGTTGACGACGTTGCTCGTGCTGATGGTGGCATTCGGAATATTGACCAACTCGTTTTTCGGCGTGCGAATACTGGTCACCAGCATGCGACGATCAATGACTGTGCCCATGATCTCGCCGATACGAACCACCTCTCCTTCGTTGAAAGCCCGCCGATAGATCAGCGAATATCCCGCGATGATATTGGCGATAAAAGAAGTCGATCCAATGGAGAAGATCAAACCGAGAAAAACCGTCACCGCCTTGAAGGCTTCGGAGCTCGAACCGGGGATGTACGGATAAGCCACCACCAAACCAAACACGATCGCCGCGACCCGGATAATGCCGTAGGTCGGCATGGCCAGATCCTGATCGAAGTTGTCCAGTCGGATTCGACCCGACGCGACCCGCCTGAACCAGGCCCGGACCACACGCAGAAGATAGCGGACCAGCACGAACAGAATCGCGAGAAACGCAAGATCCGGCAGTGCGCGCAAAAACCCAAAACCCATGGTGCGGATTGGGTCAAGCACAATATCGAACACATCGCGCGCAAAGGGCCGCGTCCAGGGGTAAAGGCTCAGCGCCACATCAGCGGCAACCAGCACCACGACAATAATTGACAACCACCTGAAGAACTGGACCAGTCCGCCCATGAACGCCCATGCCTGGGTGGCGTCGAACACGCGCCGTGATGAACGTTCCAGCTCCTCAAGTTGCTGGCGGACGCGGCGCTCGACAAAACGGTGCAGGCGGCCCAGCATCAAGGACAACAATGCAACCAGCACCGCCGCGCCGAGCGCGATGCCCAGCAGCCAGAGCGTTGATCGCATCAGGCTTTGGCGGCTTCTATCGTCACGCCAGCGCGTGACCGCCTCGATCGAGCGCTTCAGGAAAACGTCAGCAAGTACGGCCAGATCGGCCTGCTCAAGCGCCGCGTCCGCGGGATACAAATCGATCACCCGCCTGTTGCCAAAAATGATCTGCAGTCGTCCATCAGCCGGCACCACGCGCCCGCTTTCGGGATCGATCGACGCATCGCGGGCCACCGAACGCAGCGCCTGTTCAACCTCCGCGGCCCGACGAGCCGCCGGATACGCCGACACGCCGCGAACCCGGAACAGTTCGATGCCGTCGAGCATGACCGGAGCCCCATCCGGCAGCGTTGCGGCCATGTTCGAATCAGCAGCAGGCTGTGCCGCGGCAATAGAGCTCAGCAAGAACAACGCGACACAAAAGAGGATGCGCATGACCAGAGTTCCGTTCAGGAAGCGCCATCATTCTGTCGCAACGCCCGGCACAGTTCAAGCAGCTGTGCCGGTTCGGCTCAGCGTGAATACGAAGATTTGCCCAAGCCTTGGCAAGCCCCCCTATAAGCGGATGGTGTATAGCCCGAGAGACCCTGGCTTCTTAACAGTGGAAAAGGCTCACTGAAGGAGGAGCCGATAGCTGCGAACGAGTAACGCTGATTGAACTATCCGACTGGAGCTGGAGCGCTGGCGCGGAGTAAGCCGGAAGGCCGTTTTCTATGGTGCAGCGCCGGGATGCTTCGGCCGGGGGAAGTATCTACGCCTGATGTGCAGAGACCGGCGTCTAGGGAAGCTCTTCCAAATCAACGGCGTTTGCAAAACCGGCGGTGCCCATGTAAGCGGTGCCCTAGTCAGCCCGTTTAGCTGCCATCGCGAGGAAGCGGTCGGAATAAACGCGCTCTGATTCGGCCAGGTAATGAAGGTTTCGGCCCCGATCAAGGATTTCCCATACGTGCGGCGGCGACTGGTCCAGAAGCTCATTGTGCATCTCGACTCTGGATTCCTCGGCCATATCCGCCATATCGTCAGCAATCAGCTGCGCGCTTGCGTCTTCGCCCACTGAAAGATAGTAGATACCGAGACGGATCTGCGCCTTGCGGACGCCGGAAAGCCCGCGGTAATGACGATGCGTTTGAACGGCTTCCTCGGCGTCGAGCGACAGCAATTGCGAAAGCATTGCTCGGTCGCAGCCAAGATTTTGGGCATGGGCATAACGGCACAGGCTCGCAATATCGTACGCGGAGATCTCAGTGATCGCGGGCAGTTCTTCTTCGAAAGCAAGGTAGCCATAAAACTTCATGAAGCGCACACCCTCGCAGGCTTCCACAGACAGGTCGCGACGCAACAGTTCCTCCAGCAGCATCCGGTATTGCAGCAACACCGCGTCCGCGGTTTGCTCAATGCGCTGATCAATCGCAACCTGGAGATAGCAGTTGAAAAAGCGGAACACCATACGGATCAGGTCAGTCTGGCGCGTGGCTGCCGCCGCTTCACCCAGGTAACGCGTATCGATGGCTACCTGAGAGTTGATGTCGCTCATTGAGCCAAGTGCCTCCTGGTAGACGCGCAGAAGCTCGTGCATCGTCTTCCACTCCACCCACAAGCCGCGTGTTTCAAGCTCCGCGAGCAGTTCGGAATCCATCGCGACAAAGTCCGGATTGAACCTCACTTCTTCGCCGAAGCTGTACCAGGAATGGATTGAGTCGGGCTTGTTTGAAATGTAGTGGACACCAAAATCGCACAAGGCGTCGATAGCACTCGCGGCGATGATTTTGTCGCGCCCTTCAATCGAATTGTTGGCAATATCCGTAATCTCTCCCATCTGCTGCAGCACCCGCCCCTGCAAGCGCGCGACTTCCTCCTCCGAGCTGCTTGCCAAACCGCGCTCGGCCAAGCCGGTGGTGTGCAGGCGCAGGCGATTGATGATATTGCTCGGTTCCAGAAACCAGAAGGTGTAGGCGAAGTAAGGCAGCATTACCGCGAGCCCGAGGCTGGTAAGAACCATAACCAGCAACAGCAAGCTCGTTGGCACAAAGTCCGGGCGCAGGGTGACGCTGAGCCACACAGCGCAAAGACTGGCAACGATGTAGAAGCTGATGACCGCGATATGGGTCGGCTCGCGCAAAAACATGATGGCAACGCCGGTATAGCGCTCGGATGAAAGCTGCACAATGATCGCCACGACCGTCAGAACGATGCCAAGCACCGCAACAATCGTCATGCCCAGCGCTGGCAAAGCGTCCGTAATCAGTTCCGGGTCAAAAGCGAGGTAGTGCCCGACTATGCCAAGAACGCTGGGCGGGCCGCTGCCGAAAATGATCGAGTCGAGCACGTAAAACGCCGTGCAAAACAGAACTGCGACGATGATTACCGCCACCATGGGCAGAATCCAACTGCGGACAATCGGGGGTGCTACGCCCTTCTGCCTGCGGGGAATCCGCGAACTCTCCGCGTATTTACCGCGCTCTCGGCTGCTTGCCTCGTCGCCTGAATCCGTAGGCATTCCATACTCCTGACCGGCGCCGGCGCTGTGGATCGGATGATGAACGTCACTCTACCCCGAATTGCGCAAGTATCCAAGGTGGTGGGGTGCGCAGAGTGCCCCGGAATTCCAGAGTGGTTAAGGTGCCAGCACCCTCTATTCGAAAGATTCGAATGATGGCTAAAGCGCGCGCGATGACCCGCCTGCTGATGAACCGAAACCGGTTTGAAGGCATGCCGGAGTTCTGTGGCGAGGCCCGTTAGATGGGCAGGCCGACTTTTTCCAGAACCCCGTGCCAGCGCGGGTCGTCGCGCAGATAGGCCAGCTGCCAGCTGAGTTTCATTTCAATCAGTGCCGGGTCACGGGCCTCGGCAGCCCGGTTGAGCACTTCAAAGACTTTCTCGGTATCGCCGCACAGACCGTAGATTTCGGAGGCGTTGAACAGCTCACCCTGGGCGATGAGCTCCTCGGCGATCGCGTAGGCCTCTTCGGTCTCCCCGGCTGCGCAGGCAACCATGCCGTAGCCTATGGTCTGCCAAATCGCCGAGGTTTCTTTTTCGATCGCCTCGCGGGCCTCGGCCAACTTGTCCTGAGCCAGCAAGACCTTGGACAGCTGGTAGTGAGCAAAGGCGGAATCAGGCTTGAACTCAATGACCTTGCGGATCATTTCTTCGGCCAGGTCCACTTGGCCGGCGGCCAGCGCGTTGAGGCTGTAGTTTGAGTAAGTCTTGTGATTCAGCGGGTCTCTGTCCACGATGCGCTGGAAAGACCCCATGGCTTCGTCGAAGCGGCCAAAGCGGCCGTAAATCGTGCCCAGCCTGCGCAGCGCGGTGGTGTGGTTGGGAAAGATATCCAGGGCCCGCTTGAGGTCGATTTCCGCTCCCACGTAGTCGCGTGCGACCACCTGCCTGATCAAAGCCCGGGCGACATAGGCATCGGCCAATTCATCATCAAGCGTCAGCGCTTCTTCGACCAGGGACGTGGACCGGTCAATAGCCAGTTCTCGATCGCGCGAGGCCAGGTTGAGACCCAGCATCAGGTTGGCGTTGGCCAGGCCCACCAGGGGCTCGGCATAGTCAGGGTCCGCTACGCGAGCCTGGTTGAAATACTCGATGGCCTGCTGCTGACTTTCCACCGATACCAGGCCCTGCAGGTAGTTGCCCTGCTGAAAAGCCCGATAGGCTTCGGCGACCACCTCGCGCTGTTCCGGTTCTTCAGCACTGTCGAGCAGTTGTCCTTCCAGTTCCTTGACAACCGCTCGGGCGATCTCGTCCTGGACCTGCAGAATGTTGGTGAGCTGCCGGTCGTAGTTGGCCGACCACAGCGTCTGACCCCGGTCGGCGTCGATCAGGTTGGTGCTGATCCGGACATTGTTGTCGACTGCCCGCACCGTGCCCTCCAGGATCGTTCCCACCCCCAGAGTCTTGCCAATGGCACTGAAGTCGCCAGTGTGGTCCTTGAACTGGAAAGCAGAGGTTCGGCCTGTGACTTTCAGATCGGTGTTGCGTGACAGCAGATTGAGAAGTTCGACGGTCAGGCCTTCGGCAAAGTATTCCTGGTCCCGGCGCACACTCATGTCGGCAAATGGCAGCACCGCAATGGCTCGCAGCTGTTCGCCGCGCACGGCGTCAGACTGCCAGATTTTCTCCAGCACGAAGTAGCTCACTACGATCGCCAGCACCCCCATGATGATGAGGTCTGTCTTGCGGCCGGTGCGGGCCTTGAAACTGACTTCTTCGGAACTGTCAACGCCGTCCTCGCGCTTGAGCCCTTCAGGGGTAAGCTCAAACATCCACGCGACGATCAAGGCAAGGGGAAGACCGCCGGCCAAAGACAGCACGATGGCCCGCATGGCCCATTCAGGGCCAGAGAAAGTCTCAAGCAAAAGATCGGCCGCTTCCACCAGCGCCCAGCCAGCAACCACGTAACCAATGGCCACGCGAATAACATTGCGCTGTTTGAGCTTCTGAAAAAATGTCACCAGCGAACCTATCCTCGGATGTCTTTATGACTGTTTTGCCATCGCCGATTAGCTTAACTTAAAACTTGCCAATGCCAAATGCAGAACCGGCGCCGAAGCGCCGGTCTTGGCCCACTGATCAGAGCCAGTTCTTACCTTTAAAGCCGACAGAGCCAAAGCCCGCGCGGGTCATTCCGGAGAAACGTTGCAGTTCGCACCGACCGTGCGATTGGACCCTCTCAGTGTCAGCTCGGCGGCAGCCAGGCCGCAGC
>CAZIMY010000153.1:0-5983 GCA_964540315.1 uncultured Wenzhouxiangella sp. | reverse complement strand
AAACGACGGCCGAATGGCTCGCGCGTAACAGCCGCCGAGATCACCTCTTCAACCCGCCGCGTGGTCTGAATTTCTTCACCGTCGACGATTCGGGTGTCGGGTCGATGCTCGATAAAGACCACGGCCATGCGGTTACCAACGTTCTCACTGGTGTGCTCCAGCATCCGTCTGGCTCCGACACCATCGAGTGTCACAACCGCATTGGGCTGACCGCTTTGCTGATCAAAGCCTGCTGCAGCACCAATCAGGTTGTCGCCTGAGGCAATCACGGTCCGGGACAGCAGGATGGGCGATCCATCGCGCATGAAATACAGCCGGGACTGCGGTGGGATGCGGCCCGTGCGGTTGGCCTCGAAGGGATCGTTCTGTTCGTCCACACCACGATACTCGATGGTCGCGGTTGATCCGAGTACGCGCTTGGCCTCGGCCGTATCCTGAACACCGGGCAGCTGGACAACGATGCGATCGGCGCCCTGCTGCTGGATGATGGGCTCGGATACGCCAAGTTCATTGACCCGGTTTCGAAGCGTGGTGATGTTCTGCCGGAGCGCGGTCTGCTGGAGTTCCTGCAGGACTTCTTCGTCAATCGACGCGCGGAGATTGAAGGTCTCTCCCCCGTCGCGCGGTTCAACGATCAGCTCCTCGAGCTCACGCTCAATCAGCGTCATGGCACGGTCTCGATCTTCGGCAGTCCGCAGCTCCGAGACGATTGTGTTGCGATCCATCCTCACCGAACGGTAGCGAATATTGCCTTGCCGCAACACGGTTCTTATGTCGCTGACAAAACGTTCCAGCTGCTGGGTCCGGGCGGTGTCCATGTCGACCTGCATGAGGAAGTGCACGCCGCCCTGCAAATCGAGGCCCAGCACCATTGGTTCCGCCTGCAGAGCACGCAGCCAACCCGGTGTTGAAGGCGCGAGGTTCAAAGCGACCACGTAGTCTTCGTCGCTCAATGACTCGCGCAGAAGATCGGCCGCACGAGCCTGGAGATCGGTCGAGCTCAGTCGCACCAGGAGCCGCTGCGGCTGAAATTCGATCGCGTCGTAGTCGATCTCGGCAGAATCCAGAAGGCCCTCGACCCGACCTGGCAGATCGGCCTCCAGTTCAAACCCGCGGATTGATGAGACCTGAACAGCGGGGTCGTCTCCGAACAGGTTCGGCAACGCGTAGAGGACACCGATGCCGAGAGCAATGAGGATCAGCGCGTATTTCCAAGGCGGAAAGCGATTCATGGCAGTAAGTTCCTGGCTATACAGTCACTAGTAAAGATGACTAACTCGACTCGATGGTTCCCTTGGGCACCACTTGGGCGACAGACTGACGCTGCAGCTTGATTTCGACGCTGTCGGACAGACGCACCGTCACAAAGCTGTCGCCGACCGCGGTGATCTTGCCCAGCATGCCGCCGGCGGACACGATCTCGTCGCCCACAGACAGGCCAGAAATCAGCTCCCGGTGTTCCTTGTTGCGCTTCATTTGCGGGCGAATCAGCAGAAACCAGAAGATCACGACGATCAGGATCAGTGGAATCAGGCTGCCCCAGACGCTGGGCTGTTGGGGGGCGCCGGCCGTCTGGGCCATGGCGCTGGCGATCAGAAAATCCATAAGAAAGTCCTCGGCTGATCAATTCTAGAGTAGGAGATCATCCGGGCAGCAACACCCGGATTCCAACCTGCCATTATCACATATCCTCGGTCACGCAACCAAACCAGAACCCGCCAGATGGCGATGATCAGTCGTCGAGCCCTGCTGCCCAACCGTCGCGCAAACGATCGACGACGCGCTGGAGTTGCCCGTCGGCTATCCCCTCACGGAGTTGCTGCATGACGTTTTGGTAGTAGTGGAGGTTGTGAATCGTGGCCAGGCGATGCCCCAGGATTTCATTGCACTTTTGCAGGTGTTTCAGGTAGGCCCTTGAGTAACGCTGACAGGCGTAGCAGTCGCAGTTCTCGTCTATTGGGCGGGTATCCGTGCGGAAGCGCGCGTTTCGGATTTTAAGCACGCCTTTGGAGGTGAAGAGGTGTCCGTTTCGGGCATTGCGGGTCGGCATGACGCAATCGAACATGTCAACCCCGCGCAGCACACCCGCGACCAGATCCTCCGGCCGACCGACGCCCATGAGGTAGCGTGGACGATCGGCGGGCAAATGCGGGACGGTGGCCTCGAGCACGGCGTTGCGTTCGTCTTCGGGCTCGCCCACGGACAGCCCGCCGATGGCGTAGCCGTCGAAGCCGATTTCCACCAGCCCGCCGGCCGACTCGGCCCGAAGCTCGGGGTACATCCCCCCCTGCACAATCCCAAACAGCGCCGAAGCACTGTTGCCGTGGGCTGTTTTGGAGCGCTCGGCCCAGCGCAGCGAACGGCGCATGGATTCAGCTGCCTGAGCCTCGTTCGCCGGATAAGGCGTACATTCATCAAAGATCATGACGATATCCGAACCCAGCGCCCGCTGCACCGCCATCGATTCCTCCGGACCCAGGAAAACACGTGAGCCATCGACTGGCGAGGCAAAGGTCACACCGCGCTCTTCCATCTTTCGCAGGTCAGCCAGGCTCCAGACCTGAAAGCCCCCGGAGTCGGTCAGGATCGGACCCGGCCAGCCCATGAAGTCATGCAGGTCGCCGTGGGCTGCCACGACCTCCGTGCCCGGCCGTAGCATCAGGTGAAACGTGTTACCCAGGATGATCTCCGCTCCGAGGGCCCGCAACTCCTCCGGCGTCATCGCCTTGACGGTGCCGTAAGTCCCGACGGGCATGAATGCGGGCGTCTCGACCGTGCCCCGATCAAAGTGCAAACGCCCTCGGCGGGCCACTCCATCGGAGGCAATCAGCTCAAAATTCATATCGATCCGGTCCTGACAAATCAAGCGATGAACATGGCGTCACCGTAGCTGAAGAACCGGTACTCCAGATCGACAGCCTGACGATACGCGGCCAGCACGTTTTCTCGTCCCGCCAACGCAGAGACCAGCATGATCAGCGTCGATCCGGGCAGGTGGAAATTGGTGATCAGCGCATCGACCACGCGAAAATCGTAGCCGGGATAAATGAACAAACGGCTGTCGCCGACATATGGCCTGAGCTCACCCGACGACGCCGCGGTTTCCAGCGATCGCACGGCCGTCGTGCCGACCGCGATCACCCGTCCACCCCGCCGGCGAGTCTCTGAAACCGCATCCACCAACTGTTGGTCCACCCGAAGCCATTCCGCATGCATCTCGTGGTCAGTGACGCTTTCGGTTCTGACCGGCTGGAAAGTACCGGCGCCGACGTGCAGGGTGCAAAAGGCCTGCCGCACACCTATTGCAGCGATTTGTTCAAGTATCGCCTGGTCAAAATGCAGGCCGGCTGTCGGAGCGGCCACCGCACCCGGCTCTTTTCCATAGACCGTCTGATAGCGCTCCCGGTCCAGCGGCTCATCTGCGCGATCAATGTAGGGGGGAAGCGGCATATGGCCGACCTCGTCCAGTAACTGTGGCCAGTCGCAACCTTCGCTGACCGCCAGGCGCCAGAACTCTTCTTGTCGTCCCAGCACTTTCAGTCGAGCCGACCCCTCGACCGCCAGCAAGCTCCCCTCAGCCGGTTTCCGGTTGACCCTCAGCTGGGCCAGAGCGGTACGCGCGTCCAGCAGCCGCTCAATCAGGATCTCGACTTGACCACCGCTCTCCTTTTTCGCCCAAAGCCTGGCAGGAATGACTCGAGTATTGTTGAACACGAGCAAGTCATCGGGCTCGAGCAGATCCGGCACATCACCGAAGCGTCGGTCTTGAGTATCACCGCTGACGCGATCCAGAACCAGCAGGCGGCTTGCCGAGCGCTGCGACAAGGGGTGCTGAGCGATCAAATGCTCCGGCAAATCAAACTGGAAGTCGGAAACTTTCACGCGCTGGTTACGAACTGATAAATCTCGGGGCGTTCAGTTTAGCGCCTGTTGGCGTGACACGACGATGGTAATCTCGCAGCCCGTTACTCACCAAGGCACGCTCCCATGACCGTCATCCAGACCGATCATGCACCCGGCCAGTTCCGCGATCGCTTCCGCATCCCGCGTGCGCCCAATGGCGGCGACAGCTTGTATCTGGTCGGCAATTCCTTGGGGGCACAGCCCGTCGCTGCTGCCGACGCGGTCAACGCCCAACTCGAGCGGTGGGCGCAGCTCGGCGTGGTCGGTCATTTCGACGAACCAACACCTTGGCTGGCCTTTCATCGTCAAGGGCTGGAAACGCTGGCCGGGCTGGTTGGTGCAAAACGTCATGAAGTGGTTGTCATGAACACCCTGACCATCAACCTGCATCTGATGATGACCAGCTTTTTCAATCCGCAGGGTAGTCGACGGCGGTTATTGATGGAACGCGGTGCTTTCCCGTCCGATCGCTACGCGGCTGTTTCTCAGCTCCAGTGGCACGGGCTGGATCCGACCAAGGACCTGGCGGAACTGGCGCCGCGAAGGGATCGACTACTTCACGAAGAAGACCTGGAGGATTATCTTGAGCGTTATGGTGAGCAGGTCGCGATGGTGCTGTGGCCAGGCGTGCAATACGCTACCGGTCAAGTATTTGATCTGGCCCGAATCGCTCGTGCATGCCAACGCGCGGGTACTGTACTCGGACTGGATCTTGCCCACGCGGTTGGCAACCTACCCCTGAACTTACACGAGATTGGCGCCGACTTCGCCGTGTGGTGCAGCTATAAGTACCTCAACTCTGGTCCAGCAGCGGTGGGTGGGTGCTTCGTCCACGAACGCCACCGCGATTTCCAAGGCAACCGACTGGCCGGGTGGTGGGGGCACGACGAGCATAGCCGTTTCCACATGGGACCCGACTTCAAGCCCATGCGCGGCGCCGAGGGTTGGCAGGTTTCGGAGCCGCCCATCCTGACGCTGGCTCCTTTATGGACCTCGCTGGAGCTCTTCGACGAAGCCGGGGGAATGGCCGTGTTACGGAAATGTTCGCTGGAACTCACAGGCCACCTGGCACACCTGATTCAAGAAAAACTGTCTGATCGAATCAACATCATTACTCCTCTTGAACCCCACCGCCGCGGTTGTCAGCTGTCGCTGCAGGTGCGCGCCGGACGCGAAGCCGGGCGTAAGCTTTTTGAACGCCTTGAAGCCCACGGCGTCCTATGCGACTGGCGCGAGCCCGACATTATCCGTGCCGCACCGGTGCCGCTCTACAACACGATGGACGATGTTGAAAACCTCGTCGACCGCATCGACCAACTGAGTCAGGACTGAACCCCTTGAAAGATCGTCCACAGCGCCGGCCGGTAAGGCGGACGGCAGAAATACTCTTGGGACTGGGCATCGTCAGCGCCTTCCTGGCAGCGATCTGGCTGGGTCTTGACCCGGTATTCGAAGCCCTTGGCTGGCTTGAGAGGCGCGCTAGTGAGAACCTGGGGTGGGCACTGGCGGTTTTTTTCGCTGCCTTCGTGGCACTTTCCTTAACCACGCTACCCGTTGTAACGGTGTTTTGCCTGGCTTCAGGCTATCTATTCGGGATTCCCATCGGCATCGGCCTCGCTCTGGTCGCAGGGACCATGGGCGCCACGTTGACCTACGCCATGGTTCGTGCGATCGGCGGATACCGATTACGCGCGAGGCTTCACGAGAGCCGGTTTCAGCAGTGGATAGCCTTGCTTGAAAAGGATGTGACCTGGTACCTGATCATGCTGCGCATCGTTCCCGTCGCGCCCTTTTTCCTGATCAATGCGGCAGCTGGCGTGACTCGAATAAGGACCCTGCAATTCATGCTGGTCACTGCAATCGGGCTGACCCCGATCACGGTGCTCTACGTTGCGATTGGCAACGGCCTCGACACGCTTGCTGAAAGCCGCGATTTGCTCGGCCCCGGTCTGCTTCTCAAACCCACCGTCGGCTTGCCATTGCTTGGCTTACTCGCGATGCTTGTTGCCGCCCGCTTGCTGCGCGGGCGGCTGGACAGCCGGGAGAACTAGGGAGTCGAAACGCGTCGAGTGGCACGCAA
>CAZIMY010000152.1:0-5992 GCA_964540315.1 uncultured Wenzhouxiangella sp. | reverse complement strand
GTGCGATATCGTGCTGGGCGTCCGGGTATACGCCGCGCTGATACGAGCGCCATGTGATCAGGACGCCTTGGCCTAAGTTGACGTAGCAGGTGCGGCCCTTGGCGATCTTTCGATCGGGATCATTGGTTGGCGTTCCGCGGTGTGGGCAGGTTCCGCAGATGGTGAAGTCTTGTCCGGATTTACTTGCCTCACGCGGATCGACATCACGCAACAAGATATATGTCTGAAGTACGCCGCCGGTCTTACTGTTACGCTTTGACCAAGTCGCGATGACGACGATCGGCTGGCCATCATAAAGGCTAGGGCCCTCATAAATTACACCGCTTTGCATAGATAGTTCCTCCTAATAAAGATTACAGATAACATGTAAGAGATCGGGACAGAAAAACAAGGCAAATTTGCTAATCAAAAAGCAAAATTTGCCGCCATCGGACACCCTGCGACCCCTTGCGAGCCTCTTAACTGTTAGCTATCCGATAGCTGGGTGGTAGCTGGTAGCTATCCGGGCCCTGCGACCCCTTGCGAGCCCTGCGAGCTTTTGCGACTTTCTTCTTCGCCGCAGCGAGCGAAGCGAGCCAAGGCAAACAAAGCGCGAGCGAAGCGAGCACAATGTTGAGGCCAAAGGCCGAGCCGAGGCCAAAGGCCGAGTAAAACCGCAGGCGAAGCCTGCTTGCATGTGTGAGCGAAGCGAACGCACTTTTGAGCGAAGCGAGATAAAACTGCAGGCGAAGCCTGCTCATCTGTGTGAGCGAAGCGAACGCATTAAAAATCGAGGCCGAAGGCCGAGAAAATTTTTTGGGCCTATGATGAGTCGTGCCCGGACGGTGATCGCCCGGGCGCAAGCGCTCTATCTGATCGCGTTTTCCCAGCAAGCGTCTGATGCGAGGCGTTCAATTCGCCAGTTTAGACGGCGATCGATGAACCATTTCGGGGTTTTAGTGTAGCCTTTGGATTTGAACCACGCCCCAAATAGTCGGCCTCTTTCGTATGCCCATGATTTGTCGGTTGAACTTTTCCGCCTGTCCGCGTTCCAGTCTCGGTCAAACTGGGGTTCACGGCCGTTCATGTAGTCGTTGAAGCCTTCTCTGAATGCTGGTGATCTGACCACACTGGACATGGACACTTTGCGGGTTCCGATTTGTGACATGATGATTCCTCTTTATAAATTAAGGGGCAGCGTTGCCGCCGCCCCTGCTGGTGGTTTAGCCGTAGTCTTTCTGGTCTCCCTGTGCCTCTGCTTCTTCGTAGCCGGCGCGGTATGCCGCTAGTTCTTCGGCTCTCATGTCGGTTTTTTCGACACGGTCTGATGTGTACGTGTTGCCGGTGTAGTAGTGCGGGTCGAATCCGCGATTGTACCAGAAATCCGCGCCTCCTCTGTCGAAGGGGCCACCGTGGCGGGTGTTGAATTTAGGCATGTGTCTTCTCCAATTTAGCGTCGTCGATGATGCATTTGCCGGCGTTGGTGTAGTGGAACTCGAACGTGACAGGCTGACCAATCCAGCTGTTGTCGATACCGTAGACCCACATGGCGTCGGTCTTGGTGATGCCGGTGATCCCGTTGGCGAACTCCAGCAGCATCTTGGGGTTGCCATTGACCGAGTTGTTGCGGCGCTCGATGTCGATCAGTTGTGACCGTTTCGTAAAGTGCATGTGCGTTGCCATTGTATTCCTCCTGATAGGGTGGGGCGGCGTTGCCGTCGCCCCTGTTGGGTTAAGCGTTAGTTTTGAGCCACTCGGCTGGTGTCGGTAGCTGGGCGTCGAAGCCCGGGCGGTATGCGTCCAGCCACTCGGGCGTGGCAGCGACAAGCCTCCCGTAAGACTTGATCTCTGTCGCATAGGTGTCGCCCATGTCGAAACCGCCAAACGTGGCGCTGGATCGTGCCGCGACCATCCATCGGGCGTATGGATCTTTCGCCTCTGATTTGGGCAGCTTGTACGTCTTCAGGATCCTCCACTGGATATCGCCGGCGGTGTAAATGGCGTGGGGATCTTCTTTCGTGCGGGTCTTCGCGAATGGGTTAGGCATCTTCTGTTTCCTTCTGAAGGCTGGCGGCAAGGTTCCACGCCATCCCGGCCGCGGTCCAGAGGTGCGCGCGTTCTTCTGCTGGGTGCGCTTCGATCCATTGTTCGATCACGCTCCAGCTGTCGGGCGTGTTGAAAAGGCCGATTGGTTTGATGTTCATGGTGATTCCTCCTGATAGGTTGGGGCAGCGTTGCCGCCGCCCCTGCTGGGTTAGTGGTTGCGCTTGTCTTCCAGCGCGTTGGTGGCCAGTGCCTGCATCATGCTGGTTAGCGGGTTTAAGAAGTCCACTTCAATTCCGATTTCGCGACCTTGATCGATGAGTCGTCCCAGCGATTTGGTAAAGGCGTCGTGCGCACGCTGTTCGGCGCTCGGGATCGCGTCAACCCAAGCGTGGGCCTCGGTGATCCAGCTGGCCAGCGTGTCGTCCAGCGCGTTGTCGGCCAACAGGTCTGCTAGGTCTTCGTGGGTCAAGCGGCGTGTGAAAGTCTCGTAGCCGCTGCCGTAGTCGCCGGTTGCGCTGTACTCCATTTCGAGGCGCATTGCGCTGATGCCGTCGGCCCACAACATGAAGGTGACTTGCTGGCGGTGTACGTCGGCGGCGTCCAGCTTGTGCTGCAATTGGCGGGCGGCTTCGTAAAGATTTGTGAGGTGCATTGTGTTTCTCCTGATATGGATGGTTTAGAAGTTGATGGTGTCGGCAAGTGCGCGGGGGCGAACTGATGCCATGTTGCGGATTGGTGAATGCGACCCGTGGTCGATGGCGTGTATTAGAATCTCGCCGCGATGTGCTTCCCACGTGCGGACGAAGACACCGGCGTCAAGATCCTCTTCGAGGTAGAGGGTGTCGCCTTCGCGGTATGAGTAAGCGGTGAAGTCGCCCTCGGTGAGCCCGACGGTTGCGGCCAGTGCCTCGGTTACGGCCAGCCAGCCGTGGCCGGCGTCGTAGTAAAGTGTAAAACGCATTGTGAATCCTCCTAGTAAATGATCACATCTAATATGTAAGCGATGGTGGGTCGATCGGCAAGAAAATAAGGCGATTGCGCGCAAATGTCGCTCACTTTTTCTAAGCAGAAAAAGCTCTTACCCAGACCCTTCAAGGCCCCGCCTTAGCGGGGTGGCCGAAGGCCAGTCTGGTCCCGCACCTCGCCGCTAGCGCGGTAGGGCCGTACTCGCTCGTGCCGGAGGCACAGCGGTTTCGCTTGGTGCCAAACCGCAGGCAACGCCTGCTTATATATGTGTGAGCGAAGCGAACTCACTTATTCTTCTGCCGCGTCTGCGGCCTAAATGTAATAGCCCGGATACTCACCCGAAGGGCAGAGACGCCGAAGGTGGCTCTGTTCATGAGTAGCCGGTTAACAGCTCCCCACCCCCATCACCCCCTCCCCTCAAAAATCGAGGGCATACCCCCTAAAAGTTTTTGGGGACGACAGAGGTCAGCGTATAGCAGAAGCACACGCAGCAAGGCATCGCATGTGTGGCAGAGCCAATGCGACAGAGCATCAATAGCTGCGATCAGGGGTTACTCCGTACAAAAGGTGACCAGATCCAGCAGAGGGCCACCCCCCGGGGACCCCCAAATAGACCCCCCGGTCGAGTAGGTGCGCGCCCGTAGTTTGTTATAAATACAAATTTTGCGCCATGTATTTAGCTCTGAGCCTACATGTTTTATGAAACCCAACCCTTACAAATTTTGCGCCATATTTTTTCAAAAAACCTTACATATTACATGAATACTTGACGACAACGCCCTGCTCTGGCATGGTTTTCACACGGCGTTCTCCTCCCTTTGCGCCGTCTACTGCCTCGATCTCCCACCGGGTTCTTTGCCCGGTGGGTTTTTTGTTGTAGTGTGCGGCAAAAGGAGTGCTGTGATGGATTATGACGCGCTATATCGCTCTGTGATTCAGCAGGAGTCGGGTGGAAATCCGAACGCCCAATCGCCTGTTGGGGCTTTAGGGTTGATGCAGGTGATGCCGGACACGGCTATGGACCCCGGTTACGGGTTGCCGGATATTTTTGAGACGGCTGAGGAGCTGGGTTTCGACCCCGGCGCGCGTGATCGGGACACTGCGCAGCGGCTGTTGAAGGATCCGCGCATCAACGAGGTGTTCGGTAAGCGCTATCTGAACCGTTTGATCCGTGAGAATAACGGTGACGTGCGTCGAGCGCTGGCTGCATACAACTGGGGTCAGGGTAACGTGCAGAACTGGGACGGTGACCCGAGCCGGTTGCCGGACGAGACACAGGGGTATCTGCGCAATATCGGTGCGATGTACGAGCGCGAGACGGGTGAGGGGCTACCCGGCGTGGCCCCCGCGGCTCCGGGTGTCTCACCAAGGCCACAGGTGCGGCCCGAGGAGGGTGAGCCGACTGCCATGACGCCTCAAGGGTTGATGCAGCAGTTGGGCGGTACGCGTGAGGCCCGCAGACAGGCCGTGACGGAGGCCGCGCAGTCTGGTAGGTTGATGCCAGCGGCGCAGTACGCGGCGCAGAGAGACACGAGCCCGATGTCCGGACGGACGATGGCGGGCATACAGAGTTTGTTCGGGAGCAAGGTCTAATGGCGTACAACGTATCCTACGGTGGTCAGACTAAGAGTTTTGATAACTATCAGGACGCGATGGATCACGCCAACGGTGTGGCCTCCAACAGCGGTACGTCAGTAAGCGACCGGACGAACCGAGGCGGTGGCTCTTCATTTGGGGGTGACGGTGGGTCTTCGTCTGGTGGCGGAGGTAAGTTTGATCAGGCTCGTAGTCAGTTGGAGGCCGCTGGTTACACGGTAAGCGCTGATGGTAACTCTGTGTACTCGCCGGATGGTGGTCAGGTTGCTGGTGCCAACTGGAGCGGCTCTACTCGAGAGGGTGGCGTTGATGATATTGCGCGCCAAGTCGCGGAAGGGCAGTTGCCGTCTTCCGTTACGCCACAACAGCCTCGCACTGACTACACAAGCTCCGGGTCGTTCAACAGCGCGTACTCGCAGGCTCGCGCGAATCTTGGTCCGGGCCAGACGTTCACGTGGAACGGCAACCAGTACACGACGGCTACGGCTCAAGAGCGTCCGGACATCGCGGCTGCGGACCGTGAGCGGGCAAGGCAGCAGGAGATCGCCAACGCCGAGGCGCAGCTGACCCCTGCAGAACGAGAGATTCTGGACAAGCTGGAGAACAGCGAGCTGAGTCCTCTGGACCAGATCGCAGAGGCCAACCTTGCAAACAACGTGTACAACGTCACCCCGTACGTGCCGACGCAGCAGGACATCGTCAAGGCTGTGAAGCACGTGACGGCTGACCTGTCGATGACACCAGCGGAGCGCGATGCGTACTACGAGACGACGCGCAGCGGCGAGGACTTCGCGACAGCTGCTGGAGACAACTACACGTTCGACAATAGCACTCTGGACAGGCTCGCTGACTCTGCCGAGGCAATGCGCGAAGAAAGTCGGTCGGTCGTTGAGCAGGCGTTCCAAGACTATCTGGGTCGACCGGCGAGGCAGGGTGGGCTGGACTACTACACGCAGCAGCTTGCTCAGGGGCTGCTGTCTGAGGAGAACTTCTCCAAGACGCTGGCCAACTCGACAGAGGGGCAGCGTAAGATCGGTGAGCAGTTGCGGGACATATTCCGCGATGAGCTTGGTCGTGAGATCGGCGAAGAGGGTATGAACTATTACACTCAGCAGTACGCGAGTGGTCGTTCGCTAACTGATATTCAAAACGAGGTCTCCAATTCGCCGGAAGCGCAAGGTCGTGTTCCACCTCCTCCGGGCGCGATCATGGTGGACGCGCCGGACGAAGATCTTCTGCCACCTCCCCCGGGTGGTGTAACGGCACCCGACATGCCGGAATCGCCTGTTACACCAAGCCTACCGCAAACCCCGACTACACCCAGCATACCCAGCTCTCCGCCAACTCCGAGTCTTCCAAGCTCTCCGCCAACTCCGAGTCTTCCGACAAGCAATATTGACAAAGA
>CAZIMY010000151.1:0-6055 GCA_964540315.1 uncultured Wenzhouxiangella sp. | reverse complement strand
GGCCTCGGCGCTGAGATGTGCCGAGTTCAAGACACAATTTCCGCTGATCACTGACGCGGCAAGCATCAAGCGCACTTTGTTTGACTACTTAGCGGTGCCAGCCAAATGTACATCCAGAAAGTCACGGATGGCCCGGTAGCCTTCGACCTCGTTGTCGCGATTGCGGAAGCCGTGGCCTTCGTCTTCGAACAGAACATATTCGACCGGCACGCCATTGGCGCGGATCGCCTCGACGATCTCGTCGGATTCAACCTGAAGCACGCGCGGGTCGTTGGCGCCCTGAAGAACGATCATCGGGCGGACGATTTTGTCGGCATGGAAAAGCGGTGAGATTCGGCGCAGGCGCTCTGCGTCTTCTGCCGGATCACCGAGTTCCGCATAGAGCGCTTCGCGCTGCGGCCCCCACCAGGCCGGGATGCTTTCCAAGGTCCTTAACCAGTTGGTGACGCCAAATATATTGACGCCGGCCTCGAAGACTTCAGGCCGAAAGGCGAGCGCAGCCGCGGTCATGTAACCACCATAACTGCCACCGATAATGCCAATCCTTTCGCCGTCGACCCAGTCTTTGCCGGCCAGCCATTCGCGGGCGGCAACCACATCGTCAAGATCGCACTCGCCGTGACAGCGATCGTCAGCTGCAAAAAAAGTCTTGCCGTAACCGGAGCTGCCCCGGTTGTTGATATCGAAAATGGCATAACCATGGTTGATGAGGTACTGGTTCAGCGCACGGTAGCCAATCCGGGCCTGGCCACCCGGGCCACCGTGCACCCGAACCAACATGGGTGCCGGATTTTCGACACTCGCGTCATGTGGCCGGTAAAGCACGCCTGGTATCTCCAGCCCATCGTAGGAATCAAAGCGCACGACTTCGCCGTCGACCAAGTGGGCCGGATCAATCTCGGGATTCAGTGTGGAGGTCAGCGCGCGGGGTTGAGCATCGGCTTCATTGGTGGCCACCAAAAAAAGATCACTGGGGCGCCGGCTGGCGCTAACGTAGAACGCCATGACAGAATCGTCGGCCGAGAACTGCACCGAAGTAATGTTTCCATCAGGCATTTCGGGCATCTCAACTTCACCGAAATCATCAGCCCTGAGCACCTTCAATGTGGTTTGTGAATCCTCATTGATGCCCACGACGAGGTAGTTCCCGCCGCGCGAGCGGCTGGCGTACATGACATCCCAGTCCGGCTGCAGAACGATCATCTCCTCACCGCTTGCCAGATCACGGCGGACGAGATAGCTGAACTCCGAGCCGCGGTCGGTGGTGTAGAAAAGATAGCGTCCGTCGGCGCTGAACGCCTCTGCGGCGTTGGCGACCGGCTCCTGGTCTGCCACCAGGGTTTCGAAGGTTCCGCTGTCGCGACGCCAAAGCACGATATCAGTGTCGCTTCGCACATGAACCTTGGTAAAGGCAACGTACTGCCCATCGGGAGATGCGGCGGCCGGGAAGGCATTTGCCGTATTCTCGACCAGTAGTTCGCGAGCAAGCGTCTCGCTGTTGTATTCGTAGATATCAAAAACGCTGTTATCCCGCTCGTTGGTTGCAATCCAGAACCGGCTACCGTCGCTGGAGAAACCAACAAAATTGGCTTTCAAACCCTCACCCGGAGTCAAATCAATTACCGTGCCATCCGAATCGAGCACATAGACATGATCAAGTTCGTTGCCGCCTTCATCGCCCGAAAAAATAAGGCGATCGTCTTCGGGGAACCAAGCCCGGAAAAAGCGCGGATTGGTGCTTGAGTCGGTCAGTTGGACCGGATCACCTCCCGTCACGGGCTGCGCATAAACATTAAAAACGCCGCTGCGATTGCTGGAATAGGCGATCCTCTGGCTATCGGCGCTAAAGCCGGCACCGCCGACCTGTTCGGTATCCATGAACTGCTCGATGGTGTACCTGGGGACTGCCGGTGCCGGCGCGCTGTTGGCGACCTCGGGCTGATTCTCGGCCTGCACCACGACAGAATCCTGCATGGCAGCCGGTTCAGGAGCCGGCGTATCCGCGCAGGCAGCGAGAGATAAAGCCAAGGCCAGCAGAACAAACAGTCGATAGCCAATCATGAAGGTTTCGCCATGCCAGAGAAGGTGCGCGAAGATTAGACGCCGGCTCGAGGCAAGTCAAGCGACTGCCAGGACCAAGACACGGGCCATAAACATTGGCGCCAAGACGCTCGGCCAACAGCGCGTCATAAAAGGGTACTGGAACCTCGGCTGCCTGCGGCCCCATCCAAAGACTGAAGCTCAGAGGCATTCGAGGCAGCAATCGAATTTCCCCGACTCGAACTGGTGCGCTGATCGTGACCAGCACTCAGCTTGTCAGCGCGGTGATTGCAGACTTACTGGCGGCCATCAGAACCCGAGAGGGCCTTGCGCTACACTAAACCCCTCTTAGGTTTGCAATGAGGTCATCTCGTGGCCCGCACCTTGTTTTTCGTGCTCCATTTCTTTGCTTTTCTCGGTGTTATCGCTGTCGGGCTGGACAGCTTGACCACCTGGCTGGTCTTCGTTCTTTTACTGGGCACTTTTGCCGTTGGTCTGTTCGATCTGGTTCAGCGCGAGCACAGCCTGCGGCGCAATTTCCCGCTGTTTGCCCGTGGACGATGGCTGGCAGAAGAACTCCGTCCGTTTCTGCGCCAGTACCTGATGGAGTCGGACACCGACGGCAGACCAATCAACCGCATGTTTCGCTCCATCGTCTACCAGCGCGCCAAGGGCGATCTCGACTCGGTTGCCTTTGGCACCCGGGTCGACACCCAACGCATCGGTTATGAATGGATTGGCCACTCGATCGCGGCGCTCAACCTGAATGAGCTCGATGAAAAACCCCGGGTCACCGTCGGCGGCCCGGACTGCACGCAGCCCTACAGCGCCGCCTTGCTGAATGTATCCGCCATGAGCTTCGGAGCGCTTTCAGCGAATGCGGTCCGAGCTCTTAACAAGGGCGCCGCGCTGGGTCACTTTTACCAGAACACCGGCGAGGGCGGTCTGTCCGACTACCACCGCAGCTACAACGGCGATCTGGTCTGGCAGATCGGCACCGGCTATTTCGGCTGCCGGAACCAAGATGGCAGCTTCTCGCCGGATGCCTTTGCCGAAAAGGCGATGCTGGACTCGGTCCGCATGATCGAAATCAAGATCTCGCAAGGCGCCAAACCCGGGCATGGTGGCATCCTGCCGGCCAGCAAGAACGATGAGGTCATTGCGCGCATTCGCGGCGTGGAGCCTCATACCGATGTCATCTCGCCCTCGGCACATACGGCGTTCAGCACGCCGCGGGGGCTGCTTGAGTTTATTGCCAAATTACGCAGCCTGGCCAACGGAAAGCCGGTGGGCTTCAAACTCTGCGTCGGCCGCGAAAGCGAGTTCATAGCCATCTGCAAGGCCATGGTTGAAACCGGTATCAAGCCCGACTTCATTACCGTTGACGGCGGCGAAGGCGGCACCGGCGCCGCCCCGCTCGAGTACAGCAACTCCGTCGGTATGCCGCTGCGCGACGGCCTGGCATTCGTTGTCGATTGTCTGATCGGATTCGGGCTGCGCGATGACATCCGCGTCATCGCTGCAGGCAAGTTGATCACCGCTTTCCATCTGGCCAAGGCCCTGGCGCTGGGCGCTGACATCTGCAACAGCGCTCGGGGCATGATGCTTGCCTTAGGCTGTGTGCAATCGCTGGTCTGCAACACCAACCGCTGCCCCACCGGGGTGACGACTCAGGACCCGCGCCTGACCCGCGGCCTGGATGTCGAAGACAAGGGAGAGCGGGTCGCGCGGTTTCAGGCCGAGACCGTGCACGCGCTCGTAGACATCGTCTCATCGGCCGGCCTGCGCTCGCCGGGCGAACTCAATCGATCGCACATCTACCGGCGCGTGAATCCAGAACGGGTCGCACGCTACGACCAACTCTACCCCTACCCCGGTATCGGCGACTTCCGCGGGACGCCCGTATCGGGCCCCTATGCAGACTTCATTGAGGAGGCCAGCAGCGACTGTTTTCTGCCCCGAAGTTATGTGTTTTCTGACGGCACCTGACCCACGCAAGCGGCCGGCTTTGATTGTGTTCGCACTTGCGCGAATACAGCCGCCCATCAGTCCAGATCAGGCGCTTGGCAAGCCGGTTAAATCAAGCCTTTCAGACGCTTGGCCAGGATGCCGACGCCGCGCTGAATCTGCGCGGGCTCAGCGGCCGTAAAACAAACCCTGATATGCCTCGGATACGGACCAAAGGTCGGGCCGGGCGCGACGAGCACGCCGCTTTCGGCCAGGTCTTCAAGCAGACCTGAAAGACCCCGATCGTCAAGTGCCGCACTCACCTCGGGAAACAAGAAGGTGCTCCCTTCCGGTGCCGGCAGGCCCAGCATTTCAGCGGCTTGACATCCCAGATCCGCGTATTGGGCACGGGCGGTGTCCGCCCACTGTTCGCCCGGCCCATCCAGCGCCTTGAGTGCGGCAAGTTGGGAGGCAGTACATGCTGAATAATGCAGATTTGTCGTGATGCGCTCGATCGCTTCAATCACTTTCTCGGGTCCGGCAAGATACCCGCAACGATTACCCGTCATCCCCCAGGCCTTCGAAAATGAGTGCGCAGCAATGGTTCTCTCAGGCGCCAAAGGCCGCGTTGGGACGTGCTCACCCGAATAAACGTAGTCCTCGTAGACCTCGTCTGACAAGATCCATAAATCATTGGCCTCGGCCCAGCGGGTCAGTGCTTCCAGCCAGTCCCGGGGCATAAGCCGACCGGTTGGATTATGCGGGGTATTCCAGTAAACAGCGGCCGTATGCTCGCTGCGATAACGCTCCAGACAGGCCACGGCCTCTTCGGCTGTCTCCGCGCTGGTCATCAACGGGGCAGCGACCGGTTCGACGTTGAAAGTGCGCGCAGCACCGGCGATCAGGGGCCAGTATGGAGCCGCCAGCAACAGTTCGTCTCCGGGTTCCAGTAAGGCCGCAACGGCAGACGCCAGACCCGCCGTAGCCCCTGCGGTCACCAGTATTTCAGAAGGACTGGTCGCATGGCCGGTGCGTTCGGTCTGCCGATCAGCGAGTTTTTCACGCAGGGCTAAAAGACCCGGCACCGGCGTGTAGCGATGCATGCCAGGATGATCAGCGACCCGAAGGTCTTCCATCCGGCACCCCTCCGGCGGCTCCATCCAGGTGTCACCGATGTGCAGCGGCACGGGTGAGACCGATGGTCGAATCGCGCTGCCTGCATAAACCGAGCTGCTGAGCGTCTCGATGCGGGGTGACAGTTTGGGGTGAACCGGCATGATGGGGTCAGGGCATGTAGCTTTCGCGCCAGCGCAGCACAATGTTAAACGAGATCGACACCCGCGTCTCGTCAGACAGGTTGGGATGAACCAGGTGGTGGATGAAAGCCGGCCATAGCAGGATTTCGCCGGCCTGCGGCTGCACCCGATGCTCGGGGTTGACCTGAGCGTCGCGCTTGATGGCATTCATATTGGCCTGCGGCCGCGGATCGAAAAAGCTGATCGCACCCGGGTCAAGATCGCTGCGGCCGGGCATCTCTCGTCGGGTTTCAGGCACCTGCACGTAGTAGGTTCCGCTCAGCCAGGAGTAGGGATGGTTATGCAGGTTGTGGTAATCGCCGAAGCGGTTGACGTTGGCCCATCCCTGAACGTGGTAATCGAGTTCATAGTCAATACCGGTTGCGCCCGCGTAGTCGCTGACGCAGCGACGCACGCAGGCCTCCAGCCAGTCAATCGCAGGATGGGTTTCGGCAAAGAAGTTGCTGTCTAGATAACCGGTTGTGAGGCCCGGACGCGCCTGCTCCATCTGTTGGATCACGTCAAGCAAGACCGGGTTGGCCTGCTCGTGGCCGGGTAAGCGGTGACTCAGAAACAGCGTCGGCCACAGCGGCTGTATCTGCGGACGATCCGGCGGCGCGTTACTCATTTTTGTTCCGGCAGATGAACCTGGCCGACAAGGTAGGTGACCGCATGGCCAAGTAATTCAACGCGGTCTCCTAGTACCCGACAGTCAACCTTCCCACCCCTTTGGGAAACCTGACGCGCGCTCAGCTCCGACCGCCCCAACCGCT
>CAZIMY010000150.1:0-6098 GCA_964540315.1 uncultured Wenzhouxiangella sp. | reverse complement strand
TGTCCCTCCCAGCGAATAACCGGGCCGCCGGCCGCCAGGCTTTGACAAACCCTGCGCTACTCATCTTTCGGCGGTGTCGGCAGCAGCATCAGCTCGTGCACGTCGACATGCGCGGGTTGAGTCAGTGCATAAACCACCGCGCGGGCCACATCCTCGGCCTTAAGTACGCCCGGCTTGGGTTCGTCGAAAAAGGGCGTATCGACCATCCCCGGCTCGATCAGGGTCACGCGCACACCGGACCCTTCCAGTTCAGCGCGCAGTCCGTAGCCGATGGCTGACACCGCCCACTTGGTTGCCGAGTACATCGAACCGGCCAGGGTACGGCGTCCCGCAACCGAACCGGTCAACAGCACGTGACCTTGGTTCTTCTTGACCGCCTCCAGGCTGGCCCGCAGCGTGTAGGCCACGCCCAGAATATTGACGTCGACCATGGTCTTCCAGCTGTCGACCGGGGCGCCAGAAAAGCCGCCCGGCTCACCGCCGGTGCCGGCGTTGGCAAACACCGCGTCGATCCGGCCATAGTGATTGATCACTGCATCAACCATGCGCTGCTGGTCGTTGAAATCCGCCACATCGCAGACCACCGCGAAGGCCTGATCATCGCCAAGCTCTTCCACCAGACTTTGAAGCTTGTCCTCGCTGCGTGCGCACAGCGCAAGACGATAACCCGCCCTCGCCGCGGCGCGAGCCGTTTCTGCGCCGATGCCGCTCGACGCGCCGGTAATCAGAAGAACCTTGTCATGTTGATCAGCCATGGCATTGTCACCAAAGTCTTGAATAGACCCCCGACCATAGCACCAGGACAGAAAACAAGCCCTCGGATTGCCGTTTGACGGAGGCTCTCATAAACTTGAAATCCGTCGATCGGTGAAAGTTCTATCGCTAGATAAGCCGGTACCAGAGACCTCTTTTCCTGAGAAGATATTGAGATGACAGTCGCAATTCGTGTTTTTCCCAGGACATCCCCTTGTTTCAGGGTTCCAATGACCTTGCATTGAGTAACTACTGAGCGAGCATCTCATGATTGAACTGGGCCTTATCGGTGCGGTAATCGGTGCCTATTTAATCTGGCGTCTGGTGCGCCGACGGCGACGACAGGCGCTTGCTGATCAAGAGTTCCCGGCGCCATGGCGGGAGATCCTCGAGAAGAACATGCCCATCTACCGCGCTCTTCCCGAAGCGCTGCAGCACGAACTGCATGGCCATATCCATCTGTTCTTGCACGACAAGACATTTCAGGGTTTTCATGGCCTTGAAGTCACCGATGAGATGCGTCTGACCGTCGCCGGGCACGCCTGCCTGCTGCTGCTCAATCGCGACAACGCGTGCTACTCCAATTTTTCTTCCGTCTACCTGTATCCGAGCACCTTTGTGTCGACCCAGACCACCCGCGATGGTGTTGTTGAACGGGTTGGACAGCAGGCCCGTCTTGGCGAGTCGTGGCATCGCGGGCCGATCGTGCTGGCCTGGGATTCGGCCCTGCATGGCGCACGCGACATCAAGGATGGCCACAACGTCGTGCTGCACGAGTTTGCCCACAAGCTCGACGACGCCGATGGTCGGGTCGACGGCGCGCCGCTTCTACAGCAGCGTTCGCACTACGTGACCTGGGCGCGGGTAATGACGCGCGAATTCAAGCAGCTGCAAAAGCGCGCCGATCGCCGCGCAAAAACGGTCATGGATCACTACGGCGCGACCAATCCGGCCGAATTCTTCGCCGTACTCACCGAAACTTTTTACGAAAAGCCGCACCAGCTAAAAAAGAAGCACCCCGAGCTTTACGCGGCGATGCAGGACTGTTTCCAGGTCGATCCCCTGGCCTGGCGCTAGTGGGCCTTGCCCACAACGCTTGTGCGACGGCTGAGCGTTACCTAATTAGCCGCATGGCCCACCAGATAACAATTCCTACTTGGCAACCGGCAGCAAAATTTCATTACGGCGCATAAACCAGGGCGTGAACGGACCGTTATAGCGGGCAAAAACCGGCGCGCCCGTCACCGCGAGATTCTGAGCCTCCGTCCAACCCATAAGTTCATCGAGATGCGACTGATAGCGTTTTTCCGTCCAGCGACCCGAATAGCTAATCACTGCCATGCGGTGGGCCGGAATCTCGCGGAGCTTTACCGCCGGATCGGTCGGTGTCGGAATCGTGTCCATCGTGTATTGAGCCGGCATCATGAAGCTGATGACCCAGTCATCGCCGCTGGCGCGCTGACCAACCGGAGAGGTCATGGCAATCTCCTCGCCCAGTGCCGTTTGTGACACAGGAGCGGTCATCGCGATCTCGGCCTGCACCGTGTTGTCGCCGGAGATGTAGTTGAACAACGGACGAAAAGCGCGATTTCCGGCGCGCGAGAAACTGCCGCTCACGGCGGTCTCTGCGACAAGTTGCGGGGCGTAGTCGCGCAGTTCAAAGTCGCCGTCTTGCCGCACAAGCTCGTATTCCGCTTCCTCTGTTGCCATAGCCACTCCGGTGACGACAAGAAACGCCAAGACCCACACTGTAAAGAATAAATATCGCATGACTTTCCGATTCCAGAACATTGCCGGGAACTCTACAGGAGCAGCGTGACGCAGGTGCTACGGGGGATCTTGAAGAACAAACTTCCCGTTGTTGAATGGCTTTGTGGGTTGATTTGACCGTCACCTGCCATATCAAAGCCGATAATGGCTCGGTCTAACTCATTTGGTAGGAGAAAAGATTTGCTGGATTTCGTGATCGCTCTGGCCTTGATCTGGCTTTTTTCGTATCTGACGCATCGTTATTTGATCAAAGAGGCCGGCGTTGCCGTCGCCTTGCTTGTTGCCTTCGCGTTTGCCCTGCTTGCGCCGATTATTCACCTGTTTCTTGCTGTTTTCGCGGCAGCGATTTTCGAGACTGCTTTCGATCCAGAGCGCTGGTTCCACCACATTCCCATCGTTGCGTTTTCGTCGGCGATCATCGCCTATGTGAACATGAAGACGAACACGAAGCCGGCCAAGCCGGATGACGATCATATTGAAAAGAAAATGTAGACCTTGATCTGACTGAGTGAGACCCTGAAACGTTTGCGCGGTAGCGGGTCTTCAGGCACTGAAGATTCAATCGGCAGGCAGTGGGATAAACTCCTCATCACCCGGCACGATTGGAAAACGGCCGGCCTGCCAATCTGCCTTGGCCTGTTCGATGCGAGCCGGATTGCTGTGCACAAAGTTCCACCAGATCTTGCGCGGAGCCAGATGGTCACCGCCAATCACCATCACGCGGGTTTTCTGGCGGGCAATCACCGTCGGCACGTTGTCGGGACAGGTCACCGCCATCACGCCGGATTTCAGTGTCTGGCCGTCAATCTCCAGTTCGCCCGAGACCACGTAGACGGCCAATTCCTGTTCATCCGAAGGCAAGGCTAGACGGGCCTGCTGTTCAAGCATGCAGTCCAGATACAACGAGCGCGAATAACAGGTCACCGGCGAGCGGCTTCCGTATGCCTGGCCAAGAATCAAGCGGATGGTCGCACCGTCAAGCTCGATCTCCGGCAATTCAGCGGCCGGATAATGCGCAAAATCGGGCGCTCGTTCCTGCTGGTCCTCCGGCAAGACAATCCAGGACTGGATGCCATGCAAGGGGGCAGTTTCATCCAGGTCCTCACCGGCGCGCTCGGAGTGGACGATGCCCCGGCCCGCCGTCATCAGGTTGACCGCGCCAGGCCGTATCGGCTGGGTGACGCCCAAGCTGTCGCGGTGCATGATCTCGCCCTCGAACAAATAAGTGATTGTGGCAATTCCGATATGGGGATGCGGGCGGACCGAAATGCCCTTGCCAGGCGGAAACTCGGCCGGTCCCATTTCGTCGAAAAAAATGAACGGGCCGACCATTTTCCGCTCTGGCGACGGCAGGGCGCGGCGGACGGTGAACTCTCCAAGGTCGGCCAGCTTGGGTTCAATCAAGAGCTCGATGCTGCCTCTGCGTTGATGGCAGACGGGCTGTTTGGCGCTCAGATAACTCATCTTTTGCTCTATTTTTAAGGGTGCGTTCAAGGCCTAGTTTAGGCCAGATAGCCAGCATTATGACTCGCTGGAGCGCCCTGGAAAAGCATTCAGGCGTCTTACTAAAGTGTCCGCGATTGCGGGCTAGAACCCCTGCCAAACCGCTGCTACCTGAACGGCGCAAAGCGCTGACGGCACCCGCGCGACACCGACCGGGTTGGCACGGTTCGAATCTATGACTCTCGATCCGATTTTGCTTTCAGTGCGCTGCGCACGAGCTTGCCGAAGGCACGGTCTTTTTCACGGCGCTCCGCGAGACTGGCGATGTTGAAGGCGTCTTCGGCCTTGAGCTTACGCCATCGCGCAAGCCGTGTCGGATCAAGGCTGGCAGTGTCGATCGCGGTCAGGATGGCACAGCCGGGCTCAGTCTCGTGCCTGCAGTCGGTAAAGCGGCAGCGAGCTGCCAGCGACTCGATATCCTCGAAGACGTCGGCGATCCCCGTAGCGGCATCGGTCAGCTGCAGTTCGCGCATGCCCGGGGTGTCGAGGACGAGGCAGCCGTCGGACGTGGCGTACAGCTCGCGCCGAGTTGTGGTGTGCCGGCCTCTGGCGTCGTCCTCTCGAATGCCCTGGGTGGCGATGGCCTGGGTGCCGAGCAGCGCATTCGTCAGGGTGGATTTGCCCACACCCGAGGAGCCGAGAAAAGCGATGGTAAGGCCCGGTTTGCACCAGTCGGCCAGTGCCTGCGCGGGTTCTGCACCGCGCGCGTCCAACGCCACGACCGTCACCCGCTGAGATACGGCCTGCGCGGCGTCAAGGTAGGGCGAGGTGTCGTCGGTGAGATCCGCCTTGGTCAGGACGATGACCGGCTCTATGTCAGCCTCGACGGCCAGTGCAACATAGCGCTCCAGCCGGGCCACATTGAAATCCGCGTTACAGGAAGTGACGACGAAGACGGTGTCGATGTTAGCGGCGATCAGCTGCACCTCGCGGCCGGTGCCCGGCGCGCGACGCTTGATCAGGCTCTGACGTTCCAGCACCCGGCTCGACCTCGGGCGCGCACGGTCCAGCAGCAGCCAGTCGCCGACCGTGGCGTCCGGTCCCGGCGGAATTGTCTCGTCGATGCCGTCGCCCGCTATCTGCAACCCGCTGCGATGCACGGCGACCACACGCACCGGCGGTGTCACGGTCAGCGCGTCAACGTCGACCTGCTGAGCAAACGCCGCACTCCAGCCCAGCCGCTCCAGCGCCGAGAGCTCGCGCCGTTTCGGTCCGCCTGCTGGCTGAGTGGCGGGGTCTTTATGGATCATGGGACTACCAAAGCGATGGATCGTCGAAGGCAGCCACGCAGCGCACTGGCCCGCTCAAAGAAGTCAGCGGCGCGTCCGTCAGGGACTGAGCAATCCAGCCCTGCGGCTGCTGCAGCGGCTGCGGCGCAGGCAGATCGTCTTCCGAAACGGGTTTGAACCCGACGCGTCCGTAGAAAGCCGGATCGCCGTAGGTGACCGCGATATCAACTCCCTCCTGTCGGAGCAGGTTGAGTCCATGCGCGATCAGGCGCTGTCCGATGCCTTGACCCTGACGTGCCGTGGCGACTGCTACAGGCGCCATCATGAAGACCGTGCGCGGATCGCCTCCGTAGGTAAGGCGCGTGAAGAAGATACCGCCAAGGAGCGCGCCGCCCTCCCAGGCTGTGACGACGCGCAGGTCCTCGGCGGCCGTCTGTGCGATCAGGCGACGCGAGAGAGCGCCGATCAAGGCGCCTTCCTCCGAACCCTCTGAAGCAGTAAAGCTTGCCGCGAAAAGCTCCGCGATCGCGTCGGCGTGGGCCTCATAATCTGATGAATAATCCATCTTCATGTCTCTATCGGCGGGCTTAGCCAGCCAGTTGTTGGAGAATCAGTTCAATCTGCCCGTCAAGACTTTTGCAGCACGAACATCCCCGAACGAGGGCGGGCGCTCTCATCCCTCGGTCCCCGGAAAACGGATCTTGGTCACGTCAGCACGGAAGAAGGGGAAATAGGCTTCGGTACCAAACATGTTCCCCGCCTCCACCCGGAACGGCAGGCGGTATCCGTCCACCTCGCGGAAATCGGACATGACGGCGCCGAACGGCTGCAGCCTGTGGACCT
>CAZIMY010000149.1:0-6117 GCA_964540315.1 uncultured Wenzhouxiangella sp. | reverse complement strand
GTGGCAATCGACTTGGGCCTGCAGGGCCAGACGCAGCTCATCTCTGTCGATGGCTCGGGCCAGATCCTGCTCAAGCTGAATCGCCCTCTGGACTTCAGCGGATAGCTCTTCATCAAAAAACGATAGCTGTCCGCCACCCTTGGACTTGGCCACGTGCATCGCGGAGTCAGCCATCCGCATAAAATCTCCAGCACGGAATTGATCAGGATCGCCAACGATGCGATCGCAAACCGCAACGCCAATTGAAGCCTGAATCTGGTGCGATCTCGTACCGATCGCAAACTCTTCGTTGAACAGCCGGTGCACCTTCTGGAGCTGCCGGGCCTCGAGCTGGCTGGCATCGTTTTTCCCGATGCTGGTATTGAGCGGTGGCAATAGAGCAAACTCGTCAGGGCCCAGCCGAGCTATCACGACGTCATCAGGCAGATGATCCATCAGGCGTTGGGCGACACTTTGCAAAAGCCGATCTCCCGCCTCGTGGCCGTGCACTTCGTTGAAGGTATGGAAGCGGTCGATGTTGATCAATGCCAGAGACTGCCGGCCATTGCCGCCGCGCACGCTGGGCAACCGCTTTTCCAGAGCGTTGAATAGCGCAAAACGGTTCGCCAGGCCCGTTAGGGCATCGAAGCGTTCCAACGATCTCAGCCGATCGGTCAGTTCTTCGCGCTCGGTGACATCTTCTTTTACCGCGATAAACCGCAGCGGCTGCCGGTCTTCGCCCAGCACCGGATTGATCAGCACCCATTCAACGTATTCCGAGCCATCTTTTCTCTGGTTGACCAGACGGCCTTCCCAGGACCTACCGCCGCTAATTGCGGCCCATAGGTCAGCATAAACTTCCTGGGGCGTTTTGCCTGACTGCAGCAGTCGGGGATTACTACCAATCAATTCCTCCCGCGAATAGCCGGAATTGTCAACGCAGGTTTGGTTGACGTATTCAATCGTGCCATCTCGATCCGTGATCACAATACTTGCCGGGCTTTGATCAACCGCAATGGCAAGTTTTCTGGCCTCGAACGTCTTGTCCTTCAGCCGTTTGATGCCGCGCTGACGGGATACGAACAACAAGATCAGACCCAAGATGACGGCAGCCAGAATGGCGATCAGCCAGGCGTCGATCAGGATTCGGCGTTCGCGCTGGGCCACGACTTCCTGCAGCGATCGGTCAACCAGGTCTTCAAGTTCTGCTCGATAAGCACGAGCTTCGCTGGTCTCCAGCTGATGGTCAGTGACATCGTGAACAATGGACAGCAGAAAGCGTTGGCCCGATGGCAGATCAACCGGTGAGCTGTACACCGCGACCGAGCGAACACCGTGGTGCTTCGTATGGTGAGGAAAAACAAAAAAATTGCGCTCGAAAGCTGCCGCATTACTGCGCAGTTCGGCGACTTTTTCAGGCGAATAGGCGTTGATGTCCTGAATGAAAGTGCTGCGAAGCTCCTCGAGCGTCATCCCGTAAAACGATGTCGCGCGTTGATTGGCATCAACTATGGCGCCGTCTTCCGGGTCGATGAGCAGCATGATCGCGGTATGCTCATCGAAATAGCGGCTGACCAGCCCAACATCATCGATCTGCCCACTGGCGATGAAAGGGGACAACACGACGATTCCCAGCAAAGCCAGCAAACCGCCGGCGATGAGTCGGGCTCTGACGCCCCGGATGCTCATGCCTTGATCTCTTGCTCCGGCAACCGCGAGGTTTTCGCAGCCTGGATCGAGCGGACACAGCCTCGACCGGCTTTTTTGGCCGAGTAAACACCCCCGTCCGCAGCCTTGATCAAATCATCAAAGCCAGACATTTCGGGTGCCCGAACAGCAACCCCTACGCTGATGCTGCTCTTCCAGTGGCCGTCTCCGGTTTGGACACGCAGGCCGGCCACGCGCTCGAGCAATCCATCACCGACCTGCATGGCACCATCGAAATCAGTTGCCGGGCATAAAGCCAGGAATTCGTCGCCGCCAAGACGGAAGATCAGGTCATCTGAACGAAGCGCGTGCTTGAGCATGCCGGCAAGCTCAATCAATACCTGGTCGCCGGCATCGTGGCCATAGGTGTCGTTAACTTCCTTGAAGTTATCGGCGTCAATCATCAGCGCGGCAACCGGCTTGCCGGTCTGGTCAGACTCCCGCCAGAGCGTGTCGAGCAGCAGCATGGCGTGGCGACGGTTGGCCAGGCCTGTCAGCACGTCAGTCAGCGACAGGGCCTTGAGTTCGCGGTTGGCCTCCTCCAGTGCCGCGGTTCTCTCAGCGACCCGGTCTTCCAGGGTGTGATTGAGATCGAGCAATTCATGGTTGCGTGCCGAGAGTTGCTGCACCAGCTGGTTGAGCGCGCCCATGAGCGGCTCAATCGCTGCATCCTGCTTGCGTTCATGCGCATCAAAGGCCTCGGCCGGCGACGCGCCACTCCGGACCGCTTCGATCTGTCGACCCATGTCCTGATCCTGGCCAAGAATGTGGTAGCCCAGCCAGTGCACGAGATAGTCAAGAACGCCCGAGCCCGAACGAGCTGCAGCACCTTCACCGCCAGCGATCAGAGCGGAGACGTCGCTGATAAAACGCTGGTGGGTTGCCTTGTGCCGATCGATATGACGCTGGTCGATGCCGGTCTCGTGCATCAACTTCTCTTCTTCGTCAAAGTGAAACTGGGCGTAACCCGCAAGCTCGCCGAACAACTGCTCCAACTGGCTATCGCTGGCCTCGTTGTTGCCCAGAGAACTGCCGAGTCGATTGATCAGTTTTACCAGGTGCTGGTGCTGAGCATCGACCGTCGGCAGTTCGGTCACATAATCGTCAGTCCATCTAAAAGTCTGCATCTATGGTCCATCGCCCGGCCCCTACTGCCGTGAACCTCATCGGAGCCGCTCATGAGAACGATTCGCGGTTCATCTTATTTCAAAACGCGTCTGAAGAACAGCCCGCAGATCATTAATAATTCCCGCATTTATATTAAGTTGCGCAAGAAAAAGGCGCTAAAACATGCGCTGGATCAAACGGTCAGACTTTAAAAACGTGATCTAATACCGGCACACATCAAATCAATCGTCGATTTGGTGGCCTTCATAAAGAGGTTTCGGCAGCAGGCAATTTTCTTGTGAAACCCCCGACGCGATACCTGGACGCTATAGCCACCAAGAGGATGTGGGTCCTCCGCCTGTCTTTGTTGATTGGCGGGGTGTTGATCGCGCTGTTCATGCTGGGTGATTTGCAGCTGGTACCCGAAGCGCTGACCTCCCTGTACGTCCAAAACCGTGCGCTGCTCCAACTGCCGCTGATCGCGCTGGTCTTGTTGCTGACCTTTCATCGCAGGTTCCCGGAGTTCGCTCAACCGATATTTTTCGTGGGCATTCTCGGCCTGACGTATATCAACTACGCTTTCATTGGCCTTGCCTGGACTCGAGAGGGATTCAGCTTTCCATACGAAGGCACGCTGCTTTACGCCTTTTTCGGATACTTTGTGCTCGGCATGACGTTCAGATACGCCGTCGCGGTCATGATTCTGAGCACGGCCGGATTTTTGCTGTTGATGGTGAAATACCCGGTCTACGGCCAATACACCTTCATGAACGTGGGATTTGTCGCCGGATCTCTATTCATTGGTGTATTCGCGCGATACCGGCTTGACAGCATCCTGGCTCAGCTAAGCCGAAGCAACGAGAAACTGACCGGACTGAGCAATCAGGACGCTCTGACCGGGCTATTGAACCGCCGCGCATTCCAGAACGAATCTGAGCGAATCTTCGACCTGACAAGACGATCCGATCAGCTCCTGGCGGTCTTCATGATGGATCTCGATCATTTCAAACAGTTCAACGACAGACACGGCCATCAGGCCGGGGATGCGGCTATTCAATGGCATGCAGACCTGATGAGAAAAGTCTTTCAGCGCAAAGCGGACACGCTGGGGCGCTACGGTGGCGAAGAATTTATCGCCGTGGTGTTCACCCAGTCTGCTGAGGATGCGGCTGCGCACGCGCGCCGCATCATCGGCGAGTGGCGAGATAAAAGCCAAACCATTGGAGACCAGTCAAGTGCCGAGCCAGTAGGCTGCTCCATTGGTATCTGCCACGGCAATGCGCGCAACTTTGCAAGCGTAAACGACATGATCAGAATCGCCGACGAGGCGCTTTACTGCGCGAAAGAAAAAGGTCGCGGGCGATTCGTGATTGCAGGCGACGATCAGCCAAAAGACCAGTGGGAAATCGTTACGGTTCCCTAATGCAGCGGGACCACGGGCTTGAAAATTTCTATGAAGGCCCGGACTCATCTTCCGCCTGCTCAACGATCAGACGGTGCGCAGTCAGGCGCAGGGCGCTCAAGCGGATAAAGCCTTTCGCGTCTTCCTGGTCGTAACCACCGGCCACGTCCATGGAACTCAGATCCTGATCGTACAAGGAACTCGGGCTGGAGCGACCCTCGATCAGAACGTTGCCCTTGAACAGCGCCAGTCTGACCTCGCCGTCGATCAACGCAGCCGACTGAAGAAAAGCCGCTTCGATAAAATCCATTTCGGGTGAAAACCAGAAGCCGTTGTAGATGATTTCAGCGAACCGCGGCGAAAGCATGTCGCGCAGACGTCTTACTTCCCGGTCCATGGCAATCCCTTCAAGATCGCGCAGCGCAGCGTGGAGAATCGTGCCGCCGGGTGTTTCATAGACGCCGCGTGACTTGATACCAACAAACCGGTTCTCAACGATATCAATGCGACCGATGCCGTGTCGCCCGCCAATATCGTTCAAGTAACCGAGCAGATCAACCGGGTTCGTCACGGCATCCGATTGATCAAGATGACGCACTTCAACCGGATGGCCATCTTTGAAGGCAATGACCAGACGGTCCGGTGTCTCCGGCGTATCTTCAAGCGCTCTCGTAAGCTTGAACATGGACGCCGGGGGCGTCGTGTCCGGGTCTTCCAGCAAGCCCGCTTCATAGGAGCGATGCATCAGATTCTCGTCGCTGGAATACGGTTTTTCCGCCGTCGCTTCAACCGGTATATCGTGCTCTGCCGCAAATGCCAGCAAATCGGGTCTACCCTGAAAACGCCCGAGGAACTCCGGATCCTTCCACGGTGCGATCACCTCAAGATCCGGCGCCAAGGCCGCGAACGCCAGTTCGAAGCGAACCTGATCATTACCCTTGCCCGTCGCGCCGTGCGCCAGCGCGGTGGCGCCCACTTTTCGAGCCACCTCGACCTGGCGCTTGGCAATCACCGGGCGAGCCAGCGCCGTGCCCAGCAAATAGCGGTTTTCGTAGACCGCGTTACCGGCGATCGCCGGCCAGATAAAGTCGGTCACAAACTCTCGCCGCAGATCTTCAACGAAAACCTCGCTGGCACCTGTTTGCCGTGCCCGCGTCGCGATTTCTTCAAAATCTTCCTGCTGGCCCACATTGGCTACAAAGGCGACGACTTCGTGGCCCTGCTGCAGCAACGTCTTTAGGATACAAGCGGTATCCAGACCGCCGCTATAGGCGAGAACAACTTTGCTTTTGGTCATGCTACTTAATCCAGTCAAAAAGGCAGACAGTGTTTGGCGCAGGCGCTAAGCTGCAAGGCAGGTTGCATGATACCGATTCATGGATCCAAGAAACGGGTCCCCGCCCCAATTCGTTGAACCCGAAGTCACCGACTGGGCAAAGTAAGCTGGGTCAGTGAAGTGCTCCCACCATCACCTACAGGATCAACAATGGAAATTGCCGTGACCAGCCAGAATCTTAAGACCGTCACCGGACATGCCGGTCGCTGCCGAAAGTTCCGTATATTCACCGTCGAAGACGGTAAAGTGACATCAGAGCGTTGGCTCAAGCTGCCGAAAGAAGAGGCATTCCACGGGTACCCAGCAGATCGGGCTCATCCGCTTGACGGTATCGATGTGCTGATCACGGCCGGTATGGGCCAGGGCCTGATCCGAAAGCTCAACAGCAAGGGAATCCGGCCGGTGATCACCGATCGCGAAGATCCAGTCAGCGCCATTCAACACTACCTTGGCGAGCGACCGGACTGACTATAAAAATGATGGCGAAGATAAGACAGATCGGCATAAAATCTGTCTCAAACCAGATTAAGACTGGTTCAGAGAAAATGCATCCAGGAAAGCCGACAGCGGCTCAGGGCGATGGAAG
>CAZIMY010000148.1:0-6174 GCA_964540315.1 uncultured Wenzhouxiangella sp. | reverse complement strand
CGATTCGATTGCACAGCGGATCCCGGGCCGATCCCAGGGTGGCATCGCTGTCATCGCAAAAGCCGGAAATCTGGCTACCCAAAAGCAGCGGATCCAGTCCAAACTCGGCAATATCAGCCGCCTGGATGAAGCGCACCGGATTCGGCCAGACCGCCCCGAGGCGGTCTCCGCGGGTATGTGATCGATCACCCTGAAGCAGGCCCTCGGTGTCTTCGCGGGTCACAGAAAGCACAATGTTGCCTCGCCCGCCGCTGAAGTTCTGGCCGAACGTCGCCGACAGCAACCTGCGGTCGGCGTCACCACGGCCCGACAGGTTGTACTGCGCCGTGATGTCAACGCCCTCGAAATCGTCTTTGAGGACGAAGTTGACCACGCCGGTGACCGCATCAGCGCCATAAACGGCCGAGGCACCGCCCGTGAGCACTTCGGCACGCTCGACCAGCGCGGCCGGAATGGTATTGACGTCGACCGATGCGCTACCGGCCAGTCCGGCCACGTGGCGGCGGCCGTTGACCAGGGTCAGCGTGCGCACCGAGCCCAGGTTGCGTAGATTGAGAATACCGGCACCGGCCGCGCCGGCTGAAGCCAGGTTACTGGTGGCGTTATCCGAACCCAGCAGCGCCGGAATGTCGTTGACGACATCAATGACGTTCAGCTCACCCGACAGTTCGATATCTTCCGAATCTACCGACTGCACCGGCGCCGGCGAGATCAGGTTGGGATCGCGTGCTATGCGCGATCCGGTGACCACGACGCGATCGGTGATTTCCTCACTGCCGACTTCAGTTTCTTCGGCCTCGTTCGCCTGATCTTGTCCTGCCGGCTCGGTCTGCGCATAGAGAGGCATGGAACAGAGGCCAAGCGACAGTAATGCGGCGGAAATTGCTGTAGCCAGCGGACGCGGGTGCAGAGTCTGGGACACGTTTTTCTCCTGGGCTGAAAAATTTCCAGCTTGGAAAATAACCCATCTTTAACAGTGATGCAACGCACAAGTCAGGGCAAATTGACGCGCAATTCCGAACCTAGCCGGTATTCTGCAAACCTTGGGCAATGCCGTGAACACTGGTAATCAGGGCCCGCTCAAGCGCTCCATTCTCCCGATTTCCATCCCGCCAGCGCGCAAGCAGGTCAACCTGGGCGAAGCTCATCGGGTCGATGTAGGGGTTCCGAAGCAGGATGGATCGTCTGAGTGTCGGATCACGCTCCAGCAGGCTATCCTGTTCCCGGATTGAACAGATCATGGCTTCGGTGCGGTCGAACTCAGCCTGGATGACCGGAAAGTAGTGCTCGCCGAGCGAGCCGGCGAGATTGGCGTAATGGCCACCGATCGCCATGTCGGACTTGGCCATCGCCATCTCGGCATCCTGCAGCAGGTTGGCAAAGAACCGCCAGCGTTGATTAAGGTCGCGGAGCTTTTCAAGGCCAAACTCCGTGGCCAGTTTCTCGAGCCCACTGCCCAGCCCGTACCAGCCCGGCAGGCTGTGCCGGCTTTGACCCCAGGCGAAGACCCAGGGGATGGCACGTAGACCTTCAATGCCCGATTTGCTCTGGCGTGAAGCAGGTCGTGAGCCCATCCGCATACGCTCGATGACGTCGATCGGCGTGGCCAGACGAAAGTAATCGGTGAAATCAGCGCTGCCGTAGACCAGTTCGCGATACGTCGTGCGCGCCTCATCGGCCAGGCATGACATCACTTCACGATCTTCGGCTTTTTCCTCCTGCTGATCCAATCCCAGCGTTGCCTGGATGACGGCCCCCGTGGCTTGCTCGAGATTGCGGCTGGCGATCGCCCGCAAGGCATACTTACGATGAATCACTTCGCCCTGCTCGGTCAGACGCAGTCGCCCTGCCACCGAGCCGGCCGGCGCGGCCAGCACCGCGCTGTGGGTCTTGCCGCCGCCGCGACCGACCGTACCGCCGCGGCCGTGGAAAAACAATACCTTGACGCCCGCCTCATCAAACAGTCCGGTCAGGCGGCTTTGGGCATCTTGCAGTGACCAGCGCGAAGCCACCATGCCCCCGTCCTTGTTGCTATCGGAATACCCCAGCATGATCATCTGGCGGTTGTCGCGAAGCCCAAGCAGCTTCTGCCAGGTCTCAAGACTCAGCAGTCCCGACATGACCCGCTCGGCCGCCTGCAGATCGCCGACGGTTTCAAAGAGGGGCACCAGATCGAGCAAACCGTCTTCGATGCCCGCCGCGCGGGCCATCAGCCAGGCGGCCAGCACGTCATCGGCATTGCGGCTCATGCTCACGATCAATGTGCCGACCGAACGCTCACCAAACTGGTAGTGGGCCGTTGCTGCCGCCTCAAGCAGTCGAAAGACGGGATGGTCATCAGCCTGCACTTCGTGGTCTTTTTCCAGGTGATCCAGCAATAGGCGCGTGCGCTCATCAGCAGGACGCTGTGTCCAGTCAGAGTCTTTCAATTGACGGGCAACCGCTTCGTGCAAATCCCCGGAATCCACGCGCAGATCGAGCGCGGCCAGGTGAAAGCGGAAAATATCAACCCGGCGGCGCAGACGCTGCAGCGGGAATAGGCCTGCTCGCGCTCCGCCGTGGCTGCGAATGCTATCGATCACCAGATCCAGATCTTCCAGCAGCTGCTCGGCCTTTTCGTAGCCGGCGCGATGCTCTTCGAGCGTTCCGCGCAGCCGGGCATCGACAAAACACAGCAGCACCCGATAAGGCATATCGCTGTGCCGCGCCGGCACCTGCTTGTCGACCTCGGGTAGCAGCCGCCGATAGTGGGTAATTCGCTCCTGCACCGCCCGACTGACCCCGGCGCGACCTTCGGTATGGCTGAGCAGCCGGTTCAGCCGGCCGATCTCACGACGATAGTTGACAATGACCTGCCGGCGCTGCTCGGCGAGCGTGCCGAGGACAGTATCCGGCCCCACGTTGGGATTGCCGTCCATGTCACCACCCACCCACGAGCCGAACCTCAACACGGTGGGTATGTCGCCCGGCCAGTCGTCGGTTTCAAACACCTGTCGGGCGGCGTCGGCAATCGCTTCATGAATCAAGGGAGCGACGCGATACAAGGTATTGGCCAGGTAGAAATGAGCATGTTCGGCTTCGTCGGCCACCGTCGGGCGAGTGTGGGATTGCTCGGCCGTCAGCCAGGCAATCGTCTGTTCCATCCGGACCCGGTCAATCAATCTTTCGGCTTCAACCGGGGGTAAAGTCGGGTCCATGCGCTGCACAAGGTAGCGCGCCATGCGCTGTTCTTTTTCCAGGATGGATCGGCGCGTGGCTTCGGTGGGATGGGCGGTAAAAACCGGCTCGATCAGCAGTTGTTCAAGCAGTTCACGAACCGTCTCCCAGTCATAGCCCTCGTCTTTCAGCCGACCGAAAACATCCAGCAGGCTATCGGGCTGTGGCTCGGTTGCGCTTTTCTGATACGCACGCCTGCGCCGGATGCGGTGGACCTGTTCGGCCAGGTTGACCATGCGGAACCAGGCCGCGAAACCGCGGATGAAATCGCTGGCTTCTAGCGGATCCTCAAACTGACACAAAGGCTGCAAGCTCTCACCAACTGCGTCGCCGGCGCGCCGATCAATCGCCGCCGCTCTGGCTTGCTCGACCCGCAGAAAAAGCTTTTCTCCACTTTGCTCTCGCAATAGTTCGCCGATGAGGCCGCCAAGCAGGCTGACGTCGTCCCGCAACGCCTCATGACGAGCAGGGAAATCGATTTGGTCGCGTTTCATTGTCACTAATTGGATTCCCTTGAAAAGTCACTGACGTACACATGATTCAGTGAGTGCTACCTTTCCGGGTCGACGAACTCCGGGCTTGCTTTTAGTATGACGCATCAATGGAAATTAACTGCGCCAGCGCCGTGGTTGGCGATTTTACTCGCCCTTTGTCCGCCGGCTTATGGAGAACCTATGCTGATTGATGATTTTTCAAACGCCAACGGTACGAGCGCCATCGGTACGGCCTGGCGAGGGTTCACCGACCGGGTGATGGGAGGTCTGTCGGATATGCAGGCCGGCTACGTTGATGGTCCCAACGGGACGGTGCTGAAATTGCAGGGCCAGGTCAGGCTGGACAACAATGGAGGGTTTATTCAGGCGCGGGTGCCGTTGAGCCGCGATGGGGGCTCTTTCGATGCGTCTGGAGACAGCGGCGTCACGGTGCGCGTTCGCGGAAAACCGGGGCCTTACTACCTACATCTCCGGACCACTGAAACCCGGCGCCCCTGGCAGTACTATCGGGCGAAAATACCGCTTGACGACGAGTGGAAGGATATTTTCATTCCTTTCTCGGACTTTGAGGGCCAGTCCATCCGGGCATCCATGGACCCTGCAGCGCTGGAAACACTGGGCGTCGTTGCTTACGGAGAGGCGTTTGATGCCGACATCGAAGTTGCGCGTCTTGAGTTGACTCCCTAAAACCGAAAAGTGCCCAGCAAGGGCGATGCCCCAGGCTATGCAGCCTAAATGCGTTGCGCTACGGTGTCGGTTATGATCAAGAACACCTAATAAAGCGGTCTGAATAACTTCGGTGTCGCGCTGGTCGATCATCCTGATAGCCGTATGCCTGTGCTTTCCCGGCGCGCAGGCCGCAGCGCTCAACGTCTTTGAACTTCCCGATGCCAATCCTCCGGCAGGTCTTTATCGACCGAACATCCAGACAGCCTATCCCGGTGTCGACTGGCAAACGCTGGACGTGTTGTGCCTTCCGGCCGGGCACTATAAATTCGTTTATATCCAGAATCTGCCGGATCGAAAAGAGGAGACGCCTTTAACGATCACCAACTGCGGCGGGCAGGTCCGCGTCGGCGGCTTGGATCATTACTACCTCTTCGTGCTTGGCGGGGGCAGCCATTGGCGGCTTACGGGCCAATACTCGAGTGCGCGGAGCACGGGGCATCCCGACTATACGGGGCACGCCGATAGCCAGTATGCGGACAGCCGCGATCGATACGGAATCCTCATTGACGATGAGTCGATTGAACATGGCGGGCCTTCGGGTCTGTCGATCGGCGGCGGGGCCACCAACTTCGAGATTGATTTCCTTGAAATTCGGCGGGTAGGCTTTGCCGGCATGCTGATCAAGAGCGACGGCGATGGCGAAGCGACCATGGAAAACGTGCGCATTCACAATAATTACATTCACGACGTCGGCTCGGAAGGCATCTACATCGGCTCAACGCAAGCGCCACCGCAGCACACTATTGACGGTCTGCAGTTTTACAACAATCGGGTACTTCGCACCGGCACCGAGGTTTTTCAACTCGGCCAGGTCGGTGGCGGCTCCGAGATCTTCAATAACGTCTTCATGGCCGGCGCCATGGACTGGAAAAATCCTTTTCAGGCATTTCAGAACAATACCGTTCAACTGGGCCCGCGCGTTGGTGCTCTCTCCTTTCGCAACAACATCGTCATCGGAGCCGGTTCAGCCTGGCTGAACTTCCTCGGCATTGACTTAGAAAGCGACAACCACCCTGATCAATCGGTCGTCTCGATCAGCAACAACTACTTTTCAGACTCACGACATTTCGGCGGCTACGTCGCGCGCATGACGCAGCCGGGCTTGACGATACGCATCGAAGACAACCAGTTTCGCAATTTGAACTTCCAGTATCAGGAATTCGATCCAAACCTAGCGAACTACAACCAGTTTTTTAGGATGGGGTCAGGGAATCAGTCCAATACAGCGCAAATCGAATTTACTGACAATCAATTTGACGGCGACCAGTTTTTTATCAATGGGTGGGCAGACCCCAATCAAGAGCGCGGGAATATTATTGGCTCGGGGAATCAGCGCATCAAAGTGCCTTCAGTGCGCTTTGAAAACTCGGGTTTCTCAGACGATTTTGATTGGCTGCGATTGGAAATCTGGACGCCAGAAGACGTTAACGGGATGCCAGTGACTTACGCAGAAGGCGATGTGGTAGGCGTTAACGGCGATCTTTTTGTCTGCGTTGCGCAAGGCGGGTGCGGGGCAGGCCTGAACCCGACCATTCCCGCCAACGCATCCATCTGGTCGCAGCGGTCAGCACCGACCGACGATGTCAGACTCAGCGTGGATTCGCCAATCCGCAATATCGGCTTGCTCGATAGGACCGGGGATATCTTCACCGATCGCTTCGAAAGCCAATAACGGAGCTCGGCCTCGGCGCTGAGATGTGCCGAGTTCAAGACACAATTTCCGCTGATCACTGAC
>CAZIMY010000147.1:0-6294 GCA_964540315.1 uncultured Wenzhouxiangella sp. | reverse complement strand
CCTGCCGGGCCTGCCACTCCAGAGTTGAAGACGATCCTCCACCTGAAAACTTGAGTCGGATGGCGGCCGGCATGCATGCCATGAACAAAAATCGCGATCCGGAGGAGCGCCAGACCTGTATCGATTGCCATACCGGCGTTGCACATCCTTATCCGGAAGAAACCTGAGCACGGGTCAGGACGGATAACGGTCTTCACTCCGGCTTTATGTCCGGAAGCGGCATACTTGCGCTTGTTTGACTAAGAGAGGTGTGTGTTGTGAGCCGTTTTTCGATCGCGTTAATGGTGTTTCTCGGGTTTGGGTTGGCCGCTGAAGCTGCGGCGGCGGCGTGTGACAATCTGCTGGATTTCTCCCATCGGCGCTTGGCCTCCAGCCAGGAAGAGAATCTCTGTGATGCCTACAGCGGCAAGGTCTTGCTGGTCGTGAATACGGCCAGCCGCTGTGGTTTTACCGGGCAGTTCAGCGGCCTTGAGGCTCTTTATCAGAAGTATCGTAAGGACGGGTTGGTAGTTCTTGGTTTCCCCAGCGACGACTTTAATCAGGAACTGGCTGAAGAAGAGGCGACCGCCGAGGTCTGTTACGTCAACTACGGGGTGACCTTTCCGATGTTCGCAACCAGCGGCGTCAAAGGTGAGGACGCCAATGCATTGTTCACCGCGCTGGCAGAAGCGGAGTCGTCACCGCGCTGGAATTTCACCAAGTATCTCGTTGGTCGCGACGGTGCGGTTCTCGAGAGCTTCGGGTCAAGAGTCGAACCGCTGGACAGTGAGCTGGAGCAGGCCGTCGCCGCTGCGTTGTCGGTTGAGTAGTCGCCTGCGTTTGCCAGCCCCGTCCCGTCGGGGCTGTGGCAAACTGACTCAGCGGAACAGTTTGAACTTGAGGCAACTCCAGTGACATCCCAGAACTTTGAATTGGCCCGAATCGGCGTCGTATCGGTCAGCGACCGCGCCTCGACCGGCGTCTATGAGGACAAGGGCATTCCCGCTTTGCAGGACTGGCTGGGAACTGCGCTCAGGAACCCGCTTGAATGGGAAACACGCTTAATCCCTGATGTCCAGGACACGATCAGCGAGACCTTGATTGAACTGGTTGACGAGGCTGGCTGTGATCTTGTCCTGACGACAGGTGGCACCGGTCCGGCCCCGCGAGATGTCACGCCGGAGGCTACCCTGGCCGTGGCTGACCGTGAGATGCCAGGCTTCGGCGAACAGATGCGCCAGATCAGTCTGACCTTTGTGCCGACCGCTATCCTTTCGCGCCAGGTCGCCGTGGTTCGGGGTAAGGCGCTGCTGATCAATTTGCCGGGCCAACCGAAGGCCATTGCCGAGACCCTGGCCGGATTGCCGGATGCCACGCCCCCGGTGCACGGCATTTTCGCCGCTGTGCCTTACTGCATCGACTTGATCGGCGGTCCTTATCTGGAAACACGCGACAGCATCTGCAGGGCGTTTCGACCGAAATCAGCGCGTCGTTCCTGACAGCCCTCTAGTTTTTTCGGTTGATCAATTGATCAGCCAACCAGTACAGCACGCCGGTATCGCCCTCTAGCTGGTCCAGCGAAGCTGTGGCTTCGGCGTTGAGTTCCTCGATTCGGTGGTAGGCGGCCTCAACGCCGAAAAGGCCGGGCCAGGTGGCTTTACCGTGCGCCTGGTCGGCGCCGGCAGTCTTGCCGATCACCTCGGTCTGGCCTTCGATATCCAGCAGGTCATCGCGGATCTGGAACGCCAGTCCGATCTTCTCAGCAAACCGCCGGAGGTTGTCGCGAGAGGCTGATGACAGCTTGGGCACGAGAGCTGTCGGCATCATGACCGCGGCTCTAATCAGCGCGCCGGTCTTGAGCTGAAACATGGTTTCCAGCATTGGCTGATCCGGGCTTTGGCGCTCAAGCGACATGTCCTGGGCCTGTCCACCGGCCATGCCCGCTGCACCGCACGCGGAAGCCAACTCGGCAATCATGGGGGCCGCGGCGGATACGGGATCATTCAATGCCGGGTCGGCGGCCAGCGTCTCGAACGCCAGTGCCTGGAGCGCATCACCGGCAAGAATGGCTGTGGCTTCATCGAAAGCCAGGTGAGCGGTTGGCTTTCCGCGGCGTAGATTGTCATCATCCATCGCCGGCAAATCATCGTGAATCAGGGAATAGCAGTGGATCATTTCCACCGCACAGGCGGCCGCATCGAGCTGTCTTGGTGGCAGCCCTAGGGCCTCGGCGCTCGCGTACACCAGCAACGGTCGCAAACGCTTGCCGCCATCGAGCAGCGAGTAACGCATTGCTTGGCAGAGGCGCAACTCCGAGTCGCTGCCCGGGCAGGTGAGCCGGTCCAGTTCGTTTTCAAGGCGCTCCAGATGGACGGAGAGCCGGGTCTCGTGGTCCTCCCGGTTCAATCGAAGGGCCACAGGCGCCTGAAAAAGCCCTGGTCCTCACTTTCCTCAAGCAGATCAGGATAGTTGTGCTCCAAGACCCTGCGGGTGTCTTGTGCCAGTTCCTCAAGCTCTAGTCGCTGATAGGAGCGTTCCAGGAGTTTCAGGGCATCGACGTTGGCCGGCGCGCCAGGGTAGTTTTCGATGATGTATTTCGCCCGATCAATCGAGGCGATGTAAGCACCCCGTCGGAAATAGTACTCGCCGACTTCGATCTCATAATCTGCCATCACGTTGCGCAGGAAAACCATGCGCTGACGAGCGTCGGCCACGTATCGGCTTTGGGGGTAGCGTCGGATGAGTTCGCGGAAGTCGGAAAACGAGTTGCGGGCGCTTTGCTGGTCGCGATCGACAACCTGATCGGGGAAAAGGCGTCGCAAAAAGCCCATCGCGTCCTCGTAATGAACCAGCCCCTTGAGATACCAGGCATAGTCCACGTTTGGATGGGTCGGGTAGGTCCGAATAAAACGGTCCAGCGTTGTCAGCGCTCTTTCTGATTGCCCGACGCTATACATGGCATAGGCCATATCGAGCTGCGATTGCTCGGCGTGGCGCCCGAACGGGTAGCGGATGGTCAGCTGCCCGTAAAGGCGAATCGCATTCTCATAGCTGCGCGCGTTCAGCGCCCGCTGGGCTTCAGCGTAAAGTTCTTCGGCGCCGCGGTCATCTTCGCGGGTCTCTCGATTGCAACCTGTCGCGATGGCCAAAACCAGAATCATGAGCGTTAGTAGCGGCCAGCAAGAACGGCGGGAAGAATTCAGAATCTGCATAATTGGGGCTGGATGATAAGGGCTGTTACCGACATGGCCGCACATGATCGCAGATTACAGGGTAAAGAGTCGTTAATCGTTGTCTTTGCCGAAGCCGGCGGGTGTTTCGATGGCTGAGCGGGTGTCGCAGCGTCTCTGCGTGACCGGGGACCAGGCGGGCCAGCGTCTGGATCAGTTGCTTGCGGCTGCCTGGCCGGACTTCTCGCGTAACCGTCTGGCTGCCTGGATTCGCGGCGGTGAGATTCGCCTGAACAATCAGCATGTCAAACCGCGCCAGGCCGTTTCGGCCGGTGATGAGATCGAGCTTGACGCCGAGCTTGCGGCCCGCGCCGACAGCCCCCAGCCACAAGCGATCGATCTGTCGATCCTGTTTGAGGATGAGGCCATTCTTATTGTCAACAAGCCGCCCGGGCTGGTCGTGCATCCTGGATCCGGCAACCCGGATGGGACCTTGGTCAACGCCCTGCTGCATCACGACTCTGAGCTGGCCTCATTGCCACGGGCAGGGCTGGTTCATCGCCTGGACAAAGACACCAGCGGTTGCCTGGTGATCGCGCGAACGACCAGAGCCCATCGCCGCCTGGTCGCTGCCATGAAGGAGCGCACCATCCATCGGCACTACCTTGCGCTGGTTTGGGGCAGTTTGATTGCCGGCGGGAAAATTGATGCACCGATTGGCCGTCATCCGGTCGACCGTCGCCGCCAGGTTGTGCGTCAGGACGGCCGCTCGGCCGTCACTCACTATCGCATCGAGCAGAGACTGGCAGGCAGTACCTTGCTTGATGTGCGCCTGGAAACAGGCCGCACGCACCAAATTCGGGTGCACATGGCACACCAGCGTTTTCCGATCATCGGTGATCCGGTCTATGGCCGTGGCGGTGTACCGGCAGGGTTGAGCGAGCCCCAAAGAGCCGCTTGGCAGGCGTTTCGGCGCCAGGCGCTGCATGCAGCCAGGCTGACCCTTTTGCATCCTGACAGCGGGGAGACGATCGCCGCCAAGGCGCCGCTGCCGGTCGACTTCGCCGCCTTGATCGACGCACTGGGTGATTAAGTGATTGAGCTGATTCGGCCCGATGGGTCGCTAAGCGGTGCGCGGGCCTTCAGCACAACGCGTCTTGGGGGCGCGAGTGAGGGTCCCTGGGCGGGTCTCAATCTGGGAGCTGCCTGTGGCGATGATCCGGCGGCGGTCGACGCTAACCGTCGCGATCTTCAAGCCCTGCTGCCATCGGCTCCGCTGTGGCTCAGTCAGGTCCATGGCCGGCGCGTTATCCGGGGGGCAAACTGGTACGCGGGGGTGGAGGCCGACGCGATCTGGACCGACAAGCGTGACCAGGTGCTCGCCATCCTGACCGCCGATTGCCTGCCCCTGCTCCTGGTTGACTCGCAGACCGGCATTGTCGGCGCCGCCCACGCAGGCTGGCGTGGTCTGGCGGCCGATGTTCCCGGGCATTTGGTACGTGCCATGCCGGTCAGACCAGAGAACTTGGCGGCCTGGATCGGCCCTGGTATCGGTGCCGAGCACTACGTCGTTGGCGAATCAGTGCGGGCGGCTTTCCTGGCTCTGAGCCCGGACCTGGATTGTGCGTTTTCAACAGATGAGCTTGGTCAGATTCACTGTGACTTACCCGGGATTGCCGGGCGCTTGCTGGCCCAAGCAGGGGTGACCACGGTTGTGGATTGCGGACTTTGTACCGCCAGCGATGCGGAGCGTTTTTTTTCGTATCGAAGAGACGGCACCTGCGGACGCATGGCCACCGTGATCTGGCGGTCGTGAAGCGGATAAGGGCGGATTCGCGAGGGGGCTAGCCGGGCTTTTCGGTTAGAATGACTTCCCGGGCCTCATCTGTGCAGAAACCTGGGCATGACCTCTTTGATTTTCGTGACCGGCGGCGTGGTTTCCTCGCTCGGTAAAGGTATTGCCGCGGCGTCGCTGGGCTCAATCCTTGAAGCGCGCGGCCTGCGCGTGACCTTGCTCAAACTGGATCCGTACATCAACGTTGACCCGGGCACCATGAGCCCGTTCCAGCACGGCGAGGTGTTTGTCACCGAGGACGGAGCCGAGACCGATCTGGACCTCGGACACTACGAACGCTTTGTGCGTACCCGCATGACCCAGCGCAACAATTTCACCACTGGTCGGATTTACGCCAATGTCATCGCCAAAGAACGGCGTGGTGATTATCTTGGGTCGACGGTCCAGGTGATCCCGCATATCACCGACGAGATCAAGGATTCGGTCAATCAAGCAGTGCAGGGTTACGACGTGGCCCTGGTTGAAATTGGCGGGACCGTGGGTGATATCGAGTCGCTGCCATTTCTGGAAGCTATTCGTCAGCTGGGAACCGAGTATGGTCGCCAGGCCCTGTTCATGCACCTGACGCTGGTGCCCTATCTGAAAGCGGCCAATGAAATCAAGACCAAGCCGACCCAGCATTCGGTCAAGGAGCTGCGCTCGATCGGCATCCAGCCAGACGTCTTGCTCTGTCGCAGTGAGCGCATGATCTCCGAAGACGAGCGCAAGAAGATTGCGCTGTTTACCAACGTGCCGGCCGAAGCTGTGATCTCAGCGGTTGACGTCGACAACATCTACCAGATCCCGTTGTTTTATCACCGCCAGGGCTTGGACCGGATCGTTCTGGATCGCTTGGGTATCAGAGCCTCGCCGCCGGATCTATCGGATTGGGAAGACGTGGTCGAACGGCGCGCGCGACCGGAAAACGAGGTCGTTATTGCGATGGTCGGCAAGTACGTCGAACATGCCGATGCCTACAAGTCGCTCAACGAGGCCTTGCTGGCGGGCGGGCTGGCTGACCGGATTGCCGTCAGGATCAAGCCGGTTGAGTCTGAAGAAATCGAGCAAAGTGGCGTCGGCATGCTCTCGGATGTGGACGCGCTCTTGGTGCCCGGCGGCTTTGGTGAACGCGGATTCGAGGGCAAGATCGCTGCGATTCGCCACGCGCGCGAAACCGGTCTGCCGTATCTGGGGATTTGCTTGGGCCTGCAGACGGCGGTGGTTGAATTTGCCCGCAACGTGTGTGGTTTGAAAGAAGCCAATTCGACCGAAATAGACCCGGACAGCCCGGATCCCGTTATCGGTCTGATC
>CAZIMY010000146.1:0-6316 GCA_964540315.1 uncultured Wenzhouxiangella sp. | reverse complement strand
TTGACCAGGCCGCTGAAAATATCGCTTTCGGTAAAGGCGAGTGTGTTGCCGGCACCGTCGACGTAGTCGCCGCTGCTGCGCCGGGCAACGCTGGTGATCAGGCCCAGATCACCGCTCTGCGCGGCCAGCGTCGCGCTGCCGATATAGGCATCGTTGTTGCTCTGGTAGCCCAACCGGGCCTGACCGCCGAAGTCGGCGCCCGGATCGAAAAAGCCTTGGGCATTGAGCGTTTCGAACAGGATCACGCCGCCGGTGGCACCGCTGCCGTACAGGGACGAGGCCGGACCGCGGAGAATCTCGACGCGCTCCAGCAGGGCAGGATCGAGCAGGGTCTGGGCGCGATGCCGGATGGCCATGTTCTGGCGGGCTCCGTCGATCCGCATCACGACCCGGCCTTCGCCCAGGCCGCGGATATTGGGTACCAGCGCTTCCGGACGCGGCCCCTGCGCCGACTGCAGCCCCGGAATATCAGACAGCAGATCGGCCAGGTCGCCGGCCTGGCGCAGTTCGATCTCTTCGCGGCCCAGCACGCTGACCGGGGCGATGACCTGCTGTTCGGGCTGAACGACCCGGCCAATGGTGACCAGGATGGTGTCCTCTGGCCGTTCCAAATCCAGTTGGGTCGCTTGGCTGCTCTCCGCGGCCAGCACCGGCACTGACAGAGTCATCAGCAGTGCACCCAGCAGGTGAGGGTTCGCAATGCGGGCATGAACGCGGAGAATAGTCATGCGGAAAAAGACTGATTCGAGGTGAAGTATGAAGAATAGTATAAAACTTCATACTTTTATTGACCCGAATCAATTCCGCGAGAAATTTTTCGCGGCTGCAGCCGCTAGTCGTGCGGTGTCATGTGCTCGTGCGGGTGGTCGTGGTCACCGTGCGGATGCTGATCGGCGGCGAGCTTGACGGGCACCAGGTGCAGGTCACCGTGACGGACGCCCCGACGCGCGATGAAGTGCTCCGAAAAATCTTTGACCTGCTTCAGCGGCCCGCGAAGAATGCTGGTTTCCAGACAGTGATCATGGTCAAGGTGAACGTGCAGCGTGGCCACGGTCAGGTCGTGGTGGGCGTGCTGGGCTTCGGTTAGCTGGTCACCAAGACCACCGCGGTGGTGGTCGTAGACGTAGCTGAGAATGCCCACGCAGCCACCGTCCGGTTCGCCGTCGGCGCGCTCCCGGGCAAGGAATCCGCGGAGCATGTCTCTGATGGCTTCTGAGCGGCTTGTGTATCCAAGGCGCTGGCGATAGGCGTCAAACGACTCCGCCAGCTCTCTGTCCAGTGAGACGGTAAAACGTTGGGTCATGGTGTTCCCTCCTGCAAAAAACCGGCTTTTGAACGTCGATTCGTGCTTCCGTTTGATCCCGGTCAAGCACTGCGCGCACTCCAGCCCTGAGAATAACCCGAGTTTCCACAAAAATTCGGCGAAAAACAATGGTCATGCTTAACCGTCTTTACCGATTGGCCGCCTGGCTGCTTGCGCTGGGCTTGATGGCCAGCGCTGCGCTGCCCACAGGTGTTTATGCGCAGGACACGGGCGGTGCCGAAGACGCGCTGACCATGTATGTGTTCATGAGCGAGACCTGCCCCCACTGCCGGGCGCAAAAACCATTCCTGCAAAGACTCGACAGCGAGCACGACAGACTGTCTATCGTCTCCATGGAGGTCATGACCACAGACGAACATCACGAGCTGCTGCGCGCCATGGCCGCGGCGCATGAAGTCAGACCGGGTTCGGTTCCCATGGTGTTTTTGGGCGGCGAGGTCTGGGTTGGCGACAGTACGCAGATTCGTGCTGAAATCGAGTCCACGGTCAATCGGTGTCTGGCTGGAGCTTGCGTCGATCCGCGCCAGATGGCAATGGAGGCTGCCGAGAATGCCAAGCCCGAGGCGGCCGAAGCCCTGATTCGCTTGCCCTTTATCGGTGCGGTTGATATGGCGGTCCAGCCGCTGCTGGTCAGTACCCTGATGATTGCTTTCGTGGATGGCTTCAACCCCTGCTCCATCTGGATCCTCACTATTCTCCTGGCGCTGGTGCTGCACTCGGGTTCGCGAAGCCGAGTGGTTTTGGTCGGGCTGACATTCCTGTTCACAACCGCCGCGATCTACGGCGCTTTTATCGCCGGCGTTTTCAGCGTCCTTGCCTATGCAACCTATCTGCCCTGGGTTTACTGGATCGTGGCCCTGTTCGCATTGACCTTCGGCGTAATCAACGTCAAGGACTATTTCTGGTTCAAGCGCGGCTTTTCTTTCACCATTGACGACAAGCACAAACCCGGCATTTTCAAGGGATTCCGGGAATTGATGGTCAACGGGAAATCGCCGCTGGCGCTGATGGGTGCGACCATCGTCATGGCCAGCGGTATCGCTCTGATCGAGCTGCCGTGCACGGCCGGCTTCCCGGTGATCTGGAGCGGTCTGGTCAATGCCAATGAAGTCACAGGCTTCGCTTTTCTTGGTTTGCTGGGGATCTACCTGTTCATCTACCTGCTGATTGAGCTGGTGATTTTCGGAATCGCCGTGGTCAAGCTGCGGGTCGATCGCTTCCAGGAAGGGCATGGCCGCATTCTCAAGCTCATCGGCGGTGTCATCATGATTGCGCTGGCAATTGTGCTTCTGGCAGCGCCGGAGTTGATGAGCGGCATCGGGTCTTCCATGGGTGTATTCCTGGGCGCGTTCGCGGTGACCGGTCTGATCGTGGTGCTGCATCGATACGTCTTGCCGAAGGTTGGCGTTCGAATCGGAGACGACTGGTAACCGGCATGAAGATGCTTTTGCTTTCATCGAGCGTTTATGGCCACGTGAACACGATTTGCGAGGCGATGCGGCCCGTTCTGCAGCAGGCAGACTTCGAGGTTGTCGAGGCGACCTTCTCGGACGACACACCGGATCCGAAAGGCTTCGACGCCGTGCTGATTGGCGCCAGCATCCGTAACGGCAAACATAACCCGACGGTAATTTCGTTTATCGAGCGCCATGTTGATTCTCTGTCGCAGCGCCCGAGCGGGTTTTTCTCGGTCAACCTGGTTGCGCGCAAGCCGCACAAGAACACGCCCGAAACCAATCCGTACGTTCGCAAGTTTCTGGAAAATTCGCCCTGGCAGCCTGATCGGGTGGGCGTGTTTGGCGGGCAATTGAACTACCGCCGCTATCGGCCAATGGACCGTTGGGTGATCCGGTTCATCATGTGGATGAACAAGGGGCCGACGGACCTTGATACGAACGCTGATTTCACTAACTGGGATGCGGTAAGAGAATTCGCGGAGGATTTTGCGCGTTTCGCTCGCGAACAGCGGCAATGAAGGGCAAAAGGCTGCACTACTGGAGCCATATGCAGCATGGTCTGCTGATCCTTCTGCTGGCTTGGTTGGTCTTCTCTAGCCCGTGGGTACACCTGTATAACCGTTTACCAGACGGCGCGGGCTTGCTGATCTGGGCGCATGTGATCCTGGGCCTGGCTGCTCTGGTTTTGGGGCTGGGGTTTTTCCTGACGACCGCGCTGCAGGGTCGACTGGGCCAGTATTTCCCGTGGGCACGGGGTCAATTGGGGCCTCTATGGCGAGACTTGCGTGGTTTACTTGGCCTGCGCATGCCGACCAACGAAGGTGCCGGCTTGTTTAGCATCATCAAAGGGTTGCTATTGCTGGCCCTGCTGGTGACCGGGGTGACCGGCGCGGCTTGGCTGTTGACCGCCGGCAGTCAGGACGCGGTCTTCTGGCGCGGCTGGCATATTGTTTCAGCGCAATGCCTGATTTGGGCACTGATCGCGCATATTTTGGCGACCCTGGCACACCTGCTGGATTTCATGCGGCAGTAGTTGCGGCTGAATTTTTTTGGTCTTGAGGAGAGTGCCAGGGGGCCTCGCCACGCGTCGAACCGATGGCGCTTTCCTCAAGACCAAAAAAATTCAGCTTGCTGGTCTACGGGATTTAAAGCACTTTCGCTTGGAAGCCTGGCAAAGCCTTCTTTTTTACCCCGGCGCCGACCGAGGCGCCGGGGTGCCCAGACACAATTCTTTCAGGCGACGTTGGCGGCTTTCTCGGTCCGCTGACGATGGCTGGCCAGCTGGCTCTCCAGCCATTTAATCCAGGCCGAAATATCAGTCTCGCGGCCCGCCGCGGCGGTCAGAACAGGGGTTTCGACGCCCAGGCCGCGCAGTGACTGTTCCGCACGATCAACATCAAAGCCATCCATGTACGGCAGTAGATCGGCTTTGCTGATGACCACCAGGTCGGCTGAGCGGAACATCACCGGATACTTGGCCGGCTTGTCGTCGCCTTCGGTGGTCGACAGCAGCACGACGTTGATGTGCTGGCCTAAGTCGAAGGCGGCCGGGCAGACCAGGTTGCCGACGTTTTCGATGAACAGGATGTCGGTGGTCTTGCCGTCAGCGGTCATTGGAAAATCGTGCAGGGCCTTGTGGACCAGGTGGGCGTCCAGGTGGCAGGCGCTGCCGGTGGCGATCTGGTGGGCCCGGATACCCTGCTCGCGCAGGCGTCTGGCGTCGTTTTCGGTTTCCAGGTCGCCCTCAATCACGGCCATGGTGAGTCGGTCTTTGAGCGCCTGGGCGGTACGTTCCAGGAGCTGGGTCTTGCCCGAGCCGGGTGACGACATGAGGTTGATGACGAGCGTATCGGTGCGGTTGAAATGCTCACGGTTGTGCCCCGCAGCATGGTCGTTGGCGTCCATCAGACCGGTCAGGACTTCCACCGTATGTTCGTCGGCAGGGGTCGGATGGGTATGGTCGGGAATTGAGCAGCCGCAGGTTTCACACATGATCAAGCACTCGCTTTTGTTTCAGTTGAAGGGGTTGGAGGGGCAGAAACACCTCGAAGTTCCACTTGGGCGAGCAACAGCTCGTCGCCGCTGATCAGGTCGACACGATAACTGTTGCAGGCGCCGCAGAGCAGCCGGTTCGTGGCCGCGTCGTTTTCATTGCCGCAGTCCCGGCAGCGTACCCGAACGGGCTGGGTTTCAATGGCCAGGACCGCTTCGTTGGTCAGCGGTCCGTTTCGGGCGATGGTGAAGGCCTGCGAAAGCAGATCAGCTTCAACACCCGACAGCGGCCCAAGGCGAACGGTAATCCGGCCAACGGCGGTGGCGTGATTGGCCTCCGCGGTGGCGCGAACCTGCGTCAGCAAGGACTCGCAAACGGACAGCTCATGCATCTCGCTTCCATTAAACCAGCGTGAAAGATTCTTATTATACAAGGCGATGCGATTGTCATCTCATTCAACCAAGGAAATACCGATTTTTCTAATATTTCGCTCGCAGTTTGATCCACGTCAAGCGATGGGCTTCGGGCAGCCGTTAACTTATCTCATGTGATTTTAGGAGGCACTGTATGTTGATGACCACGACCAATACGGCCGTGGCCGAGAGTGGCAGCAACGCTGTTCAGGCCGACAAGCCCATACATACGCTGATTATTGGCATCGGCAACAGCCTGATGACCGACGATGGTGCCGGCATACACGCCATTGAGGCACTTCAGGGCTGTGACCTCCCTGACAACGTCGAACTGATGGACGGCGGCACGCTGGGATTCACCCTGCTCGAGAGTGTTGAGAACGCCGGCAGGCTGATCGTTGTTGATGCCGCCAATCTGGGCGCCGACCCGGGCACGGTCCAGTCGTTCGAAAACGAAGCCATGGATGCTTATCTGTCCAATTGCCGGCGATCCAGCGTCCACGAAGTCAACCTGATGGACGTCATGAGCGCGGCCAAGTTTCGCGGCACCATGCCCCAGGACTACGCCATGGTTGGCATCCAGCCAGCTGAGGTGGATTGGGGCTCCGAGCCGACCGAGGCTGTTGCCCGCGGCGTGCAGGAAGCCGTCCAGGTCGTTCTCGGCATGGTGGCAGAGGAGGTCTCTGCGTGAGCAATGCAATTCCTCTGAAGGTTAAGAGCAGCCCCAAGGGCGTGACCATTGGCGGCGGCGTCAAGGCGATCGGCTTCGAGATCCTGTCTCACCTTGAGCGCTTTTTAGAAAACGGTGAGTCGGCTGCCATTGATCTGCGTGGCCTGCCGATGGCGCCGAACGAATACAACGAATTACTCGAGATGCTGGGTCTGGGTGAGTTGGACCTGACGCTCGAGATGGGTGGGGAAACGCGAATCCGTGAAACCGCGTATTCCGGCGTCTGGTGGATTCAGCACAAAGGTCCGGACGACCGAGTCCAGAGTGAGTACATCGAAATTAACCGCATCCCCGATTTTCTCTGTGCACAAACCGACCAGATTGAGGATGCGGCCAGAGAACTAAGCGACCGACTGAAAGGAGCTTTATAGATGAGCAACCGCAAGCAACGGAAAGACC
>CAZIMY010000145.1:0-6360 GCA_964540315.1 uncultured Wenzhouxiangella sp. | reverse complement strand
TATCGAAAGCCGCCATCCCTAGGTCGATAAGTAGGGACAAGGCATATTACGTTCCCGCTGGCAAACACCGCAGAGAGCGCCTGACCCCACTCTATTGCCTTCCAATCACCTGGTCAAGCTGACTGGCCAAATCCCCGATACGCCGATCAATTTTTTCTTCCCGTTCTTCAAGCTGCTGACGCAGACTAAGAATTTCCTCGGCCAGATTCAGCGCGCACATGACCGCGATCTTGTCCATTGAGTTGACCCGGCCGGAGTCGCGGATTTCACGCATCTGGCCGTCGAGAAACAGGGCCGATTCCATCAGAGTGCGCCGCTCGTCCGGCGTACAGATCACGCGATATTCTCGCTCCAGGATTCGAACGGTAACGGGTTCTCCGGCAGCCATCTTCGTCACCCTCAGCCTGCAGACTCAAGCGCCTTGAGACGCTCAATCATCGCCTCGACCCTGGAGCGCGCTTCTTCATTGCGCTGGACCAGACTGGCCCGCTCGTTGACCAGGTTCTCCTGGCGGGCCTTGAGTGACCTGTTTTCTTCCTCAAGCACCTGAAGACGCTTGACAACGTCCTGCAAACCCGCGTGAAGACGATTCAGGTCAGCCTCTGACTGGGCCAGTGAACTCATGAACGACACTCCGATGGCAACCCCCTAATCATAGAACCTAGCGTTCGCTGTCACAAGCGTTGGCAGTGATACACTTTTGAATTGTTGTCCCAAACCCTGAAAAGTAGCCTCCAGATGCAGGATCAGGATCTCAAATTGGCTTGGGTCCTCGCCCTTGCCGACGAAGCCGAACCGGCCGCTGTGGCCGAAACACACGGACTGGTGGTCGGCTTGCTCAGCGCCAAACCTGACCTGCCCGAGGCCGAGCTGATCTCCCAGCTGGCCGCGCTTCAGGTTGGCGAATGGGACGCCGAAGGGCTGCGCGAACAAACTGCCCCCGCAGTCACTTCGTTAAGGCATGACCTTGACGCCAGCGACATGTCTTTCAGGCCGCTTCTGCCCACCGACGACAGGCCGCTCGATGAGCGCACACACTGCCTTGCCCACTGGTGCTCGGGGTTTTTATCCGGCTTCGGCGCGGGGGAACCGGTCATTGCCCCTGGTGAGACCACCGAGGCGGTGCACCTGATCGAGCAAATTGCCCGCGCAACGACCGACAACGAGGCCGAAGCAGAAGCAGAGGAGAGCGCATATGTCGAACTCGTCGAGTTCGTACGCATGGCCGTTTTGCTGCTGCGCGAACACAACCGTGGAGCTGCGTCATGATCGAGTCTGAAGAGTTCAGGAGCCGCCGAGAGCGTTTGCTGACAGAAACCGGCCCGGGCAGCATGGTCATTGTGTCCAGCGCCAAAGAGGTGCTGCGAAACGGGGACAGCACCTACGCCTTCCGTCAGGACAGTGATTTCTGGTATCTGACCGGCCTCGACGAGCCCGAGGCGCTGTTGGTCCTGCTGCCCGGTCGCGGGGCCGGCGAGCAGATTTTGTTCCTGCGTGAACGTGATCCCGAACGCGAACGCTGGGACGGGTTCCGCCTCGGCCTGGATGGCGCCCGCGATCAACTGGGCATGGACGATGCGTTCCCGATTCAGGACCTTGACGATATTCTGCCCGGCCTCATGGAGGGCTGCGATCGGCTATTCCACCTGGTGGGCAAAGATCCGGTCTTTGACCAGCGCGTGCTGGGCTGGAGGAATCAACTGCGAACCCGTTCCAAGGATGAAAAAGGGCCCGGAGAGATCGTTTCGCTTGAGCACTTGCTGCACGAGCAGCGGCTGATTAAGTCGAGCGAAGAGATTCGCTGCATGCGGCGCGCGGCGATCATCGCCGGCCAGGCCATGACCCGCGCGATGGGCTTTTGCAGGCCAGGACTAAGCGAGGCGGAAATTCAGGCTGAGCTGATCCATGAGTACCAGCGCCATGGCTGCGCGCCGTCATATTTGCCCATCGTGGCCGGTGGCCGCAACGCCCTGATACTTCATTACATTGCCAACAATCAGGCATTACCCGACGACGGTCTGCTCCTGATCGACGCCGGCTGTGAATTTGACAATTACGCCGCCGACATCTCGCGCACCTTCCCGGTGAGTGGACGCTTCAGCGCCGCCCAACGTGATGTTTATCAGATCGTGCTGGGCGCACACCAGGCAGCCATTGACCAAGTTCGCGCGGGCCTGTCCTACCAGCTGTTTCATGAGGCTGCAGTGCGCGTTTTGACCGAGGGACTGATCGACCTGAAGCTCCTGTCCGGCAGCGTGGAAGACAACATCGAGCAGCAGCATTACCGACGCTTCTACATGCATAAGACCGGACACTGGCTGGGGCTGGATGTACACGACGTAGGCGACTATCAGATCGAAGGCCAGTCTCGTCTGCTCGAACCCAACATGGTTGTCACGGTCGAGCCCGGACTCTACATCGGCTGCGAAGACGACATCCCACAAACGCTGCGCAATATCGGTATCCGCATCGAGGACGATGTACGCGTCACGGCAAAAGACCCTGAGGTGCTGACTCGAGCCGTGCCCGCCACGATTGACCAGATCGAGCAGGTCATGCAGGCATGAGTGACTTTGATGTCATGCTCGCTGGCGGTGGCCTGGTCGGTGCGGCTCTGGCTGTCGGGCTGGCACGCGCCGGCCGGCGCGTTGCGGTCATTGAAGCGACCGAGCGAAGCGCCAATCACCAGACCAGTTACGACGACCGCACTCTGGTCATCAACGCCGCCTCGCTCAATATCCTCAGCGCGCTTGGATTGCTCCCGGAATCGCTGGTCAGAATGCCGGTCCGAGAGATAAGGATCACGCGCGCCGGAGGATTCGGTCGCCTGAACCTGCGCGCCGCAGACTACCGGCGCGACTTTTTCGGGGCTGTGATTGTGGCCAGAGAGCTTGGTAACGTCATGCTGGCTGCGCTGGAGCAGCACGACAACATCACCCAGCTCTGCCCGGCGCGCCTGGAAACGTTCACGGTCGAGGGGGATCGGGTTCGTATTCGACTCGATGACGGCACCCTTGGCACAACCCGGCTGCTGATCGGATCGGACGGCACCAACTCCATGGTGCGCCAGATTGCCGGCATCAGCTCTGATCATCATGATTATGGCCAGTCGGCGATGATCTTCAATGTTCAAGCCAGCCAGGCCCCGGCCGAAACTGCATGGGAGCGTTTCACAGCGCGTGGCCCGCTGGCGCTTCTGCCCCAGCCCGAGGGCCGTCTTGGCACGGTCTGGATTGATCAAACCGAACGCATAGATACAGCGATGACCTGGGACGATGAAACGCTCATCGGGCGTCTTGCAGAACGCTTTGGTGCCGGCCTTGGCGGATTTGCGCGACCGGGTAAACGCGCCCGCTATCCACTGGTGCGTCAGCGTACCCCCCATCCGGCGGCTGAACGAATTGCGCTGGTGGGCAATGCAGCCAATAGCGTGCATCCAGTCTCAGCCCAGGGATTCAATCTCGGCTTGCGCGACGTGGCCACGATGCTTGAAGTCGTCGGCCGGCATGAAGATCCGGGCAGTGACCGGGCATTGGCGGCCTACGTTGACGCACGCCGACACGACCAGGATGCCACCGTGCGCTATACCGATACGCTGGCGCGCGCTTTTACCAACCCGTCGTTACTGGCGCGCACAGGCGCGGGAATCGGTCTTGCCGCGCACGCGGCCTTGCCGGGTCTGAGCCGACGGCTGGTTCACGCTGCCATGGGTTTTCGTGATCCGGTCACCCAGATGGCTCGCGGCCAGGTCTGACTTACCCCGCCAATGACCGCATTGGACTTTGACATTATCGTGGTTGGCGGCGGCGTTGCCGGAGCCGCCTGCGCGGCACTGCTGGCTGGGCAACACCGCAGGATCGCCCTGATCGATGCACGACGCCCCGATTGCGCAGCCATGCCGGAAGACTTCGACCTGCGCGTGGTTGCCCTGAGCCCAGGCTCACAACAGATTCTGGATGCCGCGGGTGCCTGGTCGAAGATCCCCGTGGAACGCCTGGCCAGCTACCGCAAAATGAGCGTACACGCCGATGCCCAAGGCGTTGATTTCCGGGCAGCCGATCACGGCTTGCAGGAGCTCGGCTGGATTGCCGAGATACCCATAGTGGAGAAGGCGCTGTGGCAGCGTCTGGCTTCACTGGACAGCGTGTCGCTATTTGCTCCGGTGACCTGGAAAACGGCTGACCTGGGTGCAGAAACTGTCCGCTTGACGCTTGATGACGGGCGCGTCCTGCGCGCCGCACTGCTGGTTGCCGCAGACGGCGGACGCAGCCGGCTCCGGCAACAGGCAGAAATCCGGGTTGATGAGTGGCACTACAACCAGCGTGCGCTGATCGCGCCAGTCACAACCGAGCAACCCAACCGCGATCAGGCCTGGCAGCGCTTCACCGAGCACGGACCTCTGGCGCTCCTGCCGCTGCCCGACGGACGATCGTCCATCGTTTGGTCGCAAGCCGGCGGGCGAGCCGAACAACTGGCGGAAATGCCGGCTGATGACTTCATCGCAGAGATCAATCGTCACCAGGACTCCCCTTTTGGAAACATCAGCGAGATAGGTGCCCGCCGAACCTTGCCCCTGATCCGACGTCGCGCCCGGCAATTGTTTCACCGACGGCTTGTTCTGATTGGCGACGCCGCACGCACCGTTCATCCGCTGGCAGGCCAGGGATTGAACCTGGGTCTGATGGACGCTGCCGCGCTGGCCCAAGTACTCCAAGCCTGGACGAATGACAGCCCGGAGGCCTTGCTCAAGATTTATCAGCGTTGGCGGCAGAGCAATGGCTCGCTGATTGGCGGCGGAATTCACGCCATCAACGAACTCGTCCGCGCTCCAGCCGGAGCCGGCCGCGCTTTGCTCAGCGTTGGCTTCGGCCTGTCATCGCGGCTATGGCCGCTGCGCGAAGCTTTCGTTGCAAGAGCCTGCGGCCTCGACAGTGACAGCCCGAAGATCGCTCGCGCCGGCTACTCGCTAAGCGCTCCGGATCTCCGGTAACCCAACGCTTGGAAGACACGAGGCGGATCGAAGCATGAACAAGCCGCTGCTGCTGGTCCTTGTGCTTCTCACGGTCGCCTGGTACCTCTGGAATCCTGCCTTGACCGCACCACTGGCCACTGAGCTCGCGACGCTGGTCGACGAACCGTCCGGATTCTCTCCCGGTGTCTCAATTCGACGACCGCCGTTGCAGAGCAACCTGGACAACCCAGCCGTTGTCGAAGTGGGCGAATACGACCTGACCCTGATCGCGGACTTCCAGATCGAAGCGCTGGTTCTTGGCCGACGCGACTATCGGCGGGGGGATGAAGCGACACTCTCACCCATTGATCTAGCCCTTGGATGGGGGCCAATGGCTCGCCAAGAAGTCGTCGACCAGATCGACATTCGCCAGAGGGGGAGGTTTTACTTCTGGGAGGTGGAAAGCTACCCGATCGAACGGTCCGCCATCATCGGCAACAGCGCGAACATGCATTTGATTCCGGCCAGTCCCGAGGTATTTGGCGAATTGCAGCGCGCTGACACCAACAGTCAGGTGCGCCTGCGCGGATTTCTGGTCAACGTGGAGCGGGAAGACGGCTGGTATTGGCGCACTTCAACGAATCGCACCGACAGCGGCAACGGTGCCTGTGAGCTGTTTCTTGTGACTCGGGCGGAGGTGTTCTGATGCGATTCAACAGGCTCCGACGGCCGCATCAGGAGTGCTTCTGCTAGCATAGCGGATTGCCTTGCTTCCCCGTGCGTCAGACGTGTCGAATCCCTATATCAATATTGCCTCCGAAGCCGCGCGCAAGGCAGGTGCCTTGATTCGCAAGTATCGCGACCGCGTTGACAGCATCCCGGTCGAACGCAAGGCGCGCCATGATTACGTCAGCGACGTTGATCGGGCCTGCGAGCAGATGATCCGGGAACATCTCCTGAGGCTGCATAGAGACCACGCCGTACTCGGTGAAGAAAGCGGACAAGTTGGCGACAGCGATTACGTCTGGATCGTTGACCCCATTGACGGAACGAGCAACTATCTGCGCGGAATTCCCCACTATGCCGTCTCTATCGCTCTCCAGATCAAAGGTCGAATTGAGCACGGCGTCGTCTACGACCCGATTCGAGATGAGATGTTCAGCGCTACGCGAGGCGAAGGATCTTTTCTCAACGATCAGCGAATCCGGGTCTCAGGCCGAAAAGATTTATCCGGCGCCGTGTTGGGAACCGCCTTCCCGTTCCGGTCCAGGCGACTGATGGAAGCCTACCAGGGCATGTTTTCAAGCCTGTTTGAAAAAATCGAGGATATCCGGCGTGCTGGTGCGGCCTCGCTGGACCTGGGCTATGTCGCCTGCGGGCGCTTGGCCGGATACTGGGAGCTGAATCTG
>CAZIMY010000144.1:0-6400 GCA_964540315.1 uncultured Wenzhouxiangella sp. | reverse complement strand
CCGCACAGGGTTTCGTAGTGTTGATACCTGCCATTGCCGAAGGTCAGGTTGTTCATCGTGCCCTGGCTGTTGGCCAGCTTGCCCATGGCGGCCAGCAGCGCATCGGTGACGACCTGGCTGGTCTCGACATTACCGGCGACCACGGCCGCAGGGTATTCGGGGTTGAGCAGGCTGGCTTCTGGAATGATCAAGTCCACCGGCTGGAGACAACCGTCGTTCAGCGGGATGTCATCGTCCACCAGGGTTCGGAGCACGTACAGCACACAGGCTCGGGTGATGGCGGAAGGGGCGTTGAAGTTGTTGGACTGCTGCGGGCTGGTGCCGGAAAAGTCGATGAGCGCGCGCTGTTTCGAGTGGTCGACCGTGACTCGTACTTCGACCTGGGCTCCGCAATCCATGGGCTTGATGCAGTGGCCATCAGGCAGTTCAAGTATGGCCCGGCGCACCTGCTCGGCCGCATTGGCCTGCACATGGCCCATGTAGGCCTGAACCCCTTCTAAGCCGAACTGCTCGACCATTTCATCAAGCTCTTTCAACCCGCGCGCGTTGGCCGCGATCTGGGCGCGCAGGTCGGCGAAATTCTGGCCCGGGTTGCGCGCGGGTTGTGTGCCGGAGGCCAAAAGAGCTTCAATGCTTTGCTCGTCGAGATCACCAGCCCGGACAATGCGAGTCGGGGAAATCAATATGCCTTCGTCGTTGATGTGGCGACTATTGGGGGGCATTGAGCCCGGCGTCAGTCCGCCGACATCGGCGTGGTGAGCCCGGCTGGCGGTATAGAAAATGACTTGGTCCCGGCGACCGAAGCAGGGGCTGACCACGGTCAAATCGGGCAGGTGGGTGCCGCCGGCATAAGGGTCGTTAAGCAAGAATACGTCGCCGGGGCGCATGTCGCTGCCCTGCGAAGCAATAACGGCCCTCACGCTCTCGCCCATCGAACCCAGGTGCACCGGCACATGGGGCGCGTTGGCCACCAGCTCGCCGTCGCCGTCAAAGATCGCGCAGGAGAAATCCAGCCGCTCCTTGATATTGGCCGACCAGGCAGTTTGCTGCAGCACCACGCCCATGTGTTCGGCAATTGCCATGAACAGTTTATTGAAGACCTCGAGCATGACGGGGTCGACGTCGGCGGTGATCATGTGCCGGTCTTTCCTGCGCTTGACGCGTTTAAGTACAAGGTTGCCTCGGTCATCCCGAGACGCCCCCCAGTCCGGTTCGATAATGGTTGTGCCGTGAGCTTCGGTGACGATGGCCGGGCCAAAAACGGTTTGTCCTGGTTCGAGTTCCGAACGCACGTAAACGGGCGTCGGGTCGCGGCTGCCGCCGTCCATCCAGGTTGCGACTTCGGCACAGGGTTGCGGCTGCAGCGCATCGTTCTGCCCCAACGCCTTCGGATGATCCAGCGCTTGACCCGCCGCAACAGCCTGAACCAGACCGGATTCTGCTATCAGGCTGCGGTTTTTCAGGGCAAAGCCGAACTTTTCACGGTGCTGTCTGGCAAAGCTTTCCCGCATGTTTTCGAACTTGCTGCTTTCGACCAGCAGCGTGGTGTCGGTGCCCTGATAGCGTAGGTGCAGGCTGGCTCGCGTTTCGATTCGCTCGCGCGGATAGCCCTGGTCGAGCAGTTCAGCGACCGCATCGGATGTTGCCCGGGATTTGGCGATCTCGAGTTCTGCCTCAAGAGCGGCGTTCAACGCCTTTCCGATGGGGTATTCCCGCAGCGCAATCACGTCAGCCAGGCCCATGCCGTAAGCCGAAAGAACGCCGGCCATGGGATGGATGAGAACCGTTTCTATGCCCAGTGCGTCGGCGACCAGGCAGGCATGCTGCCCGCCGGCGCCGCCGAAGCAGTTCAGCGTGTAACGGGTAACGTCATGACCGCGTTGAACTGAGATCTTGCGAATCGCGCTGGCCATGTTGTTGACCGCAATCTTCAGGTACCCCTCTGCAACCTGTTTGGCCGTTCGACGGTCACCAGTCGCCGTTTGGATGTCGGTTGTCAATTGGAGAAACTTTTCTTCGACCGCGCGCTTGTCCAGGGCCTCGTCGGCTCCTGGCCCGAAGACGGCCGGAAAGAACTCGGGCCTTAGTTTCCCCAGCATGACGTTGCAGTCGGTCACGGTCAGCGGGCCGCCCCGCCTGTAGCAGGCCGGCCCGGGGTCGGCGCCGGCCGAATCAGGGCCGACACGGTAGCGACTGCCATCGAAATGCAAGCACGATCCGCCGCCCGCGGCGACGGTATGAATCTCGAGCATGGGGACGCGCAGACGCACGCCCGCGATCTCAGTTTCGAAACTCCGTTCCAGTTCGCCCCGATAGTGGGAAACATCGGTCGATGTTCCGCCCATGTCAAACCCGATGATGCGTTCGAAGCCGGCTTGCTCTGCGGTTCTGACGCACCCGATGATGCCGCCGGCCGGTCCGGAAAGAATCGCATCCTTGCCGGCGAAGTGGCGATGGTCGGTCAACCCGCCGTCGGACTTCATGAACTGAACGGGCGTGTTGCCGAGGTTTGCTGCCACCTGGCCGGCATAGCGTCCGAGAATGGGCGACAGGTAGGCGTCCACCACGGTTGTGTCGCCGCGTCCGATCAGGCGAATCAGGGGGCTGACCCGATGAGACAGGCTGACCTGAGCAAAACCCAAGTCCGCAGCGATTTCGGCAACGGCCAGTTCGTGGTCCGGATAGCGATAACTGTGCAAAAACACTACCGCCAATGAATCGATGCCCTGGTCCTTAAGCTCGTTCAGCTTCTCGCGAGTGTCCGGGCTGTCTAATGGCTGCAGAACGCTGCCGTCGGCCTTGGCGCGTTCGTTGATCTCGATGACCCGTTCATAGAGGCCTTCAGGTCTGTGTATATCCAGAGCGAATATATTCGGTCGGGTCTGGTGACCGATGAACAAAGCGTCCTTGAAACCAGTGGTCACTAAAAGCGCTGTTCGCGAGCCCCTGCGTTCCAGCAAGGCGTTGGTCGCCACCGTTGTGCCCATGCGAACGTGGTCGATCAGTTGCGCGGGGACGGATTGCCGTGATTCCAGACCGAGCAACTGACGAATGCCTTCGATGGCGGCATCATCGTAGTGTTCCGGGTTTTCTGACAGAAGTTTGGCGGTACGAAAAGCGCCGTCTGGGGTCCGGCCGACGATATCGGTGAACGTGCCCCCGCGATCAATCCAGAATCGCCAGCGGTGAGGTTGAAGCAGATCGCGCTGAGATTTGTCCATTGGCAGTCTGTGGCTCGGGCAAGCACCTATTCTGCCGCAGAGAAAACGATGCCATCTGACCCGTTCCTCACAAATCATCGACAGTTGTGATGGTTTTGAAAAGATGCTACGGTAATGCACGAATGGAGTGTTAGAGAGTCAAGGGCCCGGGGAAACCGGGTATCTGTGTCCGCGCGGCCTGCAGAGCCGGTAGGCCTGACTTGGAGGGAAGAGCCATGAACGAACGCGCCACTCGTGCCAAGAGACGCCTGTCTCTTGGCCTTAATGTCCAGCTGCAGGCCCTGATCGGCAGCGGCCTCGCCCTGTTGACCATCGCTCTTGTCGTCCTGGCTTCAATGGCCATTGGCTCGACGGCCATGGATTCGGCCATTGAGATGGCCACGCTGAAGCTCCAGGGCGACATGAAGGTCCTTCAGGACCGAGTTGATCAGGTCTTCGGCGAGGTCTCGTTGTCCGGCAAGACTTTGGTCGACGAAAACGGTCAGGACCTGGCTGGTCGTTTCGAAATGCTCGATGAACTGTCGCAGGATCTTTCGATTGTTGCCACAATCTTCGTCAGCGATGGTAGCGACTACCGTCGATTGCTGACCAGCATTCGAAATGCTTCGGGTGAGCGGGTGATCGGCACCATGCTGGGCAGTACAAGTGCGGCTTACGAACCCATCCGCAGCGGCCAGGCGTATTTCGGCCAGGCGTCGATTCTTGGTAACGACTATGTCACCGGATACGGGCCGCTGACCTCTGCCCAAGGTGAAACGATCGGCATTCTCTTCGTCGGGGTTGAATTGACCGAGGTCCAGGCTTTCGTCAGCGATGGGGTCAGGTCTGCCATCATTAAAGAAATGGGTTTCGGCGGACTGATTTTTCTCGTGCTGCTGTTGCTGTCCGGCTGGTTCGTCAAGCAGAAAATTGTATCCCCGCTGCTGGTCAGCATTACCGCTGCCAGCCAACTGTCCAAAGGTGATTTGTCGGCTGATATTGATGAAGACCTGACCCGCCGCGGCGACGAGATTGGCACTTTGGCCAGTGCGATGGATGCGATGGTCAAGAAACTTCGCGATGTGCTCGGATCCGTGATCGCCAGCAGTGACCAGATCACATCAGCCAGCCAGCAAACATCTTCGACCGCCCAAAGCCTGAGCCAGGGCGCCAGTGAGCAGGCGGCCAGCGTAGAACAGACCACGGCTTCGATCGAACAGATGACCGCTTCGATCCAGCACAACAGCGAAAGCGCGACAACTACCGACGACCTGTCCACGCAGGCGGCCAAAAAGGCGATAGACGGTCGCGAATCCGTTCGCGAGACGGTCGAGGCGATGAACTCCATTGCCGAGCGTATCCAGATCATCGACGAAATTGCCTACCAGACCAACCTGCTTGCGCTGAATGCGGCCATCGAGGCTGCCAGGGCAGGTCAGCATGGCAAGGGTTTCGCCGTTGTCGCCGCTGAAGTCAGAAAACTGGCTGAGCGCAGTCAGCAGGCGTCTAAAGAAATTGGTGAGGTTGCCCACGGCAGCCTTGAAGTGGCTGCACGGGCCGGTGATCTGCTCAACGAGCTTCAGCCTTTGATTGAGAAAACCTCAGGGCTGGTTCGCGAGATCAGCGCCGCCTCCGGCGAGCAGGACTCGGGCGCCCGCCAAATCGGTCAGGCCATGGAGCAACTCAACGCTACGACCCAGCAAAGCGCGTCATCGTCTGAGCAACTGGCTTCTTCATCGGAAGAACTGAGCGGGCAGGCCGAACACCTGCAAGAGGTGGTCTCGTTCTTCAGGCTCTCGGAAAAGGTTTGAGGTCCCCGGCTACTGGGATTCAGAGTGTTTGCCGATCTCATGCTTCGCAAAGTGATTGGCCCCGGAATGTAGCCACGCCCTGAGCGTTGATGGCGCCAGAAGCGTGGTTTTGCCGTAGCGGCAAGTCAGCCAGCCGAGCATTTCAAGTTCGTGCAGGATTTCAGCGACCAGACTGCGCGACAGGTTGGCCAGTCTCGCCAGATTGCTATGGGTCAGGTCCAGTTCCAGATCAACCGGTTCGATCGCCTCTTGATGGCGGATGCCGGCGACGCGGAGCAGGGTGGCGACCAGTCGCCGCCGAGGGGCCCGCTCCATCAGGTCGTGTACCCCCGTCATTGCCATGATGGAGACGTTGGCCAGAGACAGCGCCATGTGCTTCCATAAAATGGGGTTTTGATTGAGGAGAGCATTCAAGTCGCCGGCGGAAATGCGCACGCAATAGCTGGGTCGTGAGGCCTGCAGGGCAGCCAGCCGCGGACTTTCGAGCACGTGGGCAAGTTCGCCGAACCAGTCTCCGGGCCACATCTGGTGGGTGAGCTGCGGGCCTTCATCATCCGAGCCGATCTCGAAACCGAGCGAGCCGCTGACGAGACCATAAATGCCGTCGGGCCTGTCGCCAACGTTATAGACCCGCTGGCCCCGCCGAAACGGCGGAAGCAACCGGCATCGCGCCAGAAAATCATCGCGCAGGTCCGGTTGAAAACCTTTCATCCACGGGCTGTTTTGCAGGAACTGCCGCGCGTCGTCGATCGTTATCTCAATTGAAGACTTCATTGTGCATCAATTGCGCAAATCAGGCATTTTCCGATACCAGGCCTTTGTATCTTTTCTCGCCGGCTCGAAGCCATGCGACGAGAAAAGATTACATGATAAAGCTGAGTACCCCGTTAGTCCTCTGGGTTGTCCTGGTCTTTTCGCCGGTTTTGGCAATGGCTCAGGAGTCCAATGAAGAGTTGGCCAAGCAGCTGGCCAACCCGGTGGCCGCCCTGATCAGCGTGCCCTTTCAGCTCAATTACGACCAAGACATCGGTCCCGAAGATGAGGGCGAGCGATGGAATCTGAACATTCAGCCGGTCGTTCCCTTTTCGCTGAGCGAGGACTGGAACCTGATCTCGCGGACCATTGTGCCGCTGGTTGATCAGTCCGATATTTTCCCCGGTGCCGGCAGCCAGAGTGGACTGGGCGATATCCAGCAGAGCCTGCTCTTCTCGCCGGTGGCACCGACGGCTGGCGGCTGGCGGCTGGATCTGGGGCGTTGGCTCGATTTTCCTGCTGCCTACGGCGACCGATGAGCTGTTGGGTGCGGACAAGTGGGGTGCTGGGCCGTCGGCGGTCGCGCTCAAGCAGGACGGTCCCTGGACCTACGGCGGCCTGGTCAATCACGTTACC
>CAZIMY010000143.1:0-6515 GCA_964540315.1 uncultured Wenzhouxiangella sp. | reverse complement strand
CCGAGATCTACACGGCTCTGAACACTCTTTCCCTACACGACGCTCTTCCGATCGAAACCACCCCGACTTGCAGGTCACGCTCGGCAACAAAGCGCGCGCCGTAGCCAATGCTGTCACCTGCCGGCACATGGTTGATCGCCATGAGTTCAGCCTCCAGGGTCATGGCCGGCCGGAGCCCCAGGTCCGTCCCGTCACCGTGGGCAAACGGCGAAATCCCATAGAGCATGATGCCCGCCCTCACCCACGCCCGGTGGGTCGAGGGGTGATTAAGAATCGCAGCCGAATTGGCCAGGCAGTGTTCGCCATCAAGCCCGTCGGTCGCCTCGTCGAACCGTCTTATCTGCTCAAGCAGGCGACGCTCATCGGGCTCTTCTGCGGTGGCGAAATGGCTGATCAGATTGACCTGCTCAACGCCGGGCAATGCCTTGATGCGCTTCCACAACTCGGGCGCCCGCCCGGGCTCAACACCCAGACGGTGCATACCCGAATCCACTTTCAGCCATACCCTGGGCGTAGGTGCCCTCCCGAAGCGCTGAAGCATCGCCAGTTGCTCCGGGTGATGAAGCGTCAACTCCAGCGACAGGCTTTCAGCGATTGCCAGATCAGCGGGGTCGAGCACACCTTCAAGCAGCAAGACCGGATGGCGGGCCCCCAGTCTGCGGACTGCTCTTGCCTCGTCGATCGTTGCCACGGCCAGCATGTCCGCATCAGCCAGGGCCGGCAGCACCAGATCAATACGGTGACCATAAGCATCCGCCTTGACGACCGCCATTACGCGGCTGTCTGGAGCAGCCTGGCGAACGCAGGCCAGGTTGTGGGCGACCGCCCCGGGATCAATCCGAGAAAGGGTATACCTTGCCAAGTCGGTTCAGCCGTCCTGCCCGTAATGGTCGTAGGTGAAATCCCGGAAGCGTAAAAACTCGCCCTGAAAAGTCAGCGGAAAGCTTCCGGTTGCGCCATTTCTGTGCTTTCCAATGATGATCTCGGCCTTGCCCTTGTCGGCCGAATCCTCGTTGTAGACCTCATCGCGATAGATGAACAGAATCAGGTCGGCGTCCTGCTCGATAGCGCCGGATTCACGCAAATCGGCCATTTTCGGACGCTTGTCCGGACGTTGCTCCAATGCCCGGTTGAGCTGGGACAAGGCCACGACTGGCACGTTAAGTTCTTTAGCAAGTGCCTTAAGACTTCTCGATATCTCACTGATTTCATTTGTTCTGTTCTCTGATGTTCCGGAGACCTTCATCAGCTGCAGGTAGTCGATAACGATAAGGCCGATGTCATGCTCGCGCTTCATGCGGCGGGCGCGTGCCCGCAAATCAATGGGCGAAAGCGAAGGTGTCTGGTCGATGAACATCTGCGCGCCCTTGAGCATGTTCATGGCCGATTTGAGGTTGACCCAGTCGTGATTATCCAACTTGCCTGTTCTCAATTTCTCCTGACCAATCTGGCCCAGCGATGAGAAAAGGCGCATAACGAGCTGGGTATCTGACATCTCCATCGAAAACACCGCTACCGGCACTTTATGGCGAATCGATGCACGCTCGGCGATATTCATTGCCAGCGTGGTCTTACCCATGGATGGTCGGGCGGCGATAATAATCAGATCGGTCGGCTGGAGCCCGGCTGTGCGCGCATCAAGCTCGGCAAAACCGGTAGGAACGCCGGTCAGATCACCTTCGTTCTCCTGCAGCTCATTGAGCAAATCCATGGCCTGCGCCATCACCGACTGGACCGTTACGTAACCGGAACTGCGGTGCGCACCGCTATCGGCAATGGCATAGATACGTTGCTCGGCCTCTGCTAGCAGCTCCTTGCTGTCGCGGCTACCGCCCTGGAGGGCATCTTCGGCGATCCCCGAGCCGATATCGATCAGCTGTCGAAGAATCGACTTCTCGCGCACGATGCGCGCGTAACCAAGAATATTGGCCGGCCCCGGCGTCTCGTTGGCCAGCATCGTGATGTAAGAACCCGCATCAACCTTGTCGACTTTCCCGTGGCGCTGAAACCACTCGGTCACGGTCACAGCATCGACCGGCTGGCCCTGCTGGAAAAGCTCCGCCATGGACCGGAAAATTAGGCGATGATTTTCTCGGTAGAAATCGGCTTCGTCGACCTGATCAGCAATCTTGTCCCACGCATTGGCCGACAGCATCAGCGCGCCGAGCAGCGATTGTTCCGCCTCATTTGACTGTGGCGGAGTTCTGGCGTTGCTTACCGGCGCTAGATGAGGTTCAGCAGCCATGGATATAGTCGAAGATGGTCAGGCGCTGGAGAGGATCCAACGCGCAGTATAGAGGCGGGTGCTCGACAAGACCAGCCGAGGCAACGACCCCGCGACCCGAGAGGCCGCGGGGAGCTTGGCTTCTGCAGCCTGCCGGTCTCAGCTTTCCTCGCCGGTCACCACAATCCGCACTTCTGTTTGAACATCGGCGTGCAGGATCAGGTTGACGGTGTATTCGCCCGGCTCCCGGATGGGCCCATCCGGCATATCGACTTCCACTTTCTCGACAGCATGCCCTAACTCGGTCAACTTACCGGCAATCTCGTGCGGATTGATTGACCCATACAGGCGACCCTCCGGACTGATTGCCGCAACGAAGTCGACGACCTCAAGACTGTCCAGGGCTTCACGCCTGGCTTCAGCTGCCGCCAGCTTTTCGTTGGCCTGGCGCAGCAGCTCTTCGCGGCGGGACTCGAAGTGTTCAAGGTTCTCGCTCGTAGCCGGTACTGCCTTACCCCTCGGGAGGAGAAAGTTTCTGCCGTAGCCGGGACTCACCGTAACCGTGTCGCCCAGATCACCGAGATTGTAGACTTGTTCCAATAAAATCAATTTCATGGCTGCGGCACCCTCAGTGGTTGTCAGAGTAAGGCAGCAACGCGAGATACCGGGCACGCTTGACCGCAGTGGCCAGCTGGCGCTGGTACTTGGCTTTAGTGCCGGTGATTCGGCTGGGGACAATCTTGCCGGTTTCGCTGACGAAGTCTTTCAGCAAATCGACGTCCTTGTAGTCGACCTGCTCGATTCCCTCGACGGTAAAACGGCAGTATTTGCGTCTTCTCATAAAACGAGCCATGATCAATTCTCCTTGCTGTCTTTTTCGCTGGCGTCATCACCGTCAGCCGCATCGCTGCTGTCATCGGCATCGTCGACATCGACAACTTCGTCATCGTCATCTTCGTCGTCATTGCCGCCGTCATCACGGTCGTTATCCTCGGCCATCGCCCGGCGCCGGTTGTCACGCTCGTCCTTGTTTTCCTTGCGCTTGAGCATGATGGAGGCTTCAGTCTCAGCCTCGTCCTTGCGCACGGTTAGGTTACGCAGGATCGCGTCGTTGAAGCGGAAAATGCCTTCCAATTCCTCCAAGGTCGCCGCATCACACTCGATGTTGAGCATCAGGTAGTGGGCTTTGTGCAGTTTGGCAATGGTGTAGGCCAGTTGCAGCCTGCCCCAGTCTTCGCTTCGGTGCACCTTGCCGCCGTTGGTCTCGACCAGCGACTGGTAGCGTTCAAGCATGGAGGGGACCTGCTCACTCTGATCCGGATGGACCAGGAGCACGATTTCGTAATGTCTCAAGTTGTTCTCCTTTCGGTTTGTTCGAGCCAAGCAGTTATTGACTGTCCGACTCCTAAACAGCCCCCGGCCGACAAAACAACGAACGTCGGCGCGTGGAGCAAGGGCTGCCTTCAGCATCAGCTGACATCCAAAGGCAGCCGCCGATTATAGCCTTTCTGGCCCTATGTGCGCCAGCCCTGCGGAATTCAAATTCAGGGCGCTCAACCGACCGTGAAGCTCTCCCCGCAACCGCATTCGCCGGTCACGTTGGGGTTGCGGAAACGGAACTCGCGCACCAGGCCCTCGTGGACAAAATCCACTTCGGTTCCGGCAACCATTGGCCACGCCTTGTCCGACACCACAACCTTGAGGCCCTTTGCTTCCACCACGCGGTCAGTCGCTTCTGTGGCTTTGGCAATGCCGACATCGTAAGCCCATCCGGAACAGCCGGTCCGGCGAACGTCCACCCGCAGGCCGATGCCGCCCTCGCGCGCCATGAAGTGTTTTACCCGCTCTGCTGCCGCGTCGGTCAGCGAAATCTGGTCATTGTTCATCAACTGGCATCCGTTCGAGTTGCTTGATCCATTATTATCAGGGTTGTCAAACCCTCATTCAACGACAGGACGCCATTTCCACCATGGTCACCGCAAGCGTGCGCGACGTACTCGCCGGCAAAATCGCCGCCGGCACCGAAGTAATGATTCAAGGCTGGGTTCGGACTCGACGCGACTCGAAGGCCGGCTTTTCTTTCATTCATGTCAACGACGGCTCGTGTTTTGCGAATTTGCAGTTGGTCGCCGACCAGGGTCTGCCCAACTACAGCGGCGGCATTCTTCGTTTAACCAGCGGCGCTTCGGTCCGCTGTCGCGGCAAAGTGGTCGAATCCAAGGGTCGTGGTCAAAACGTTGAAATTCAGGCAGAGGATATCGAAATCCCCGGCCTGGTCGAGGATCCGGACCACTACCCGATCCAACCCAAGCAACATTCCTATGAATTTCTTCGCACCGTGGCCCATCTGCGGCCGCGGACTAATACGTTCGGCGCCGTCACCAGGATTCGACACGTTGCCGCCCGTGCTATCCACGAGTTCTTCGATGACAACGGCTATTTCTGGGTCAATACACCGATCATCACCGCCTCAGACGCCGAAGGCGCAGGCCAACTCTTCAGAGTCAGCACTTTGGATCTGATGAACGTACCCAGACAAAGCGACGGCGAGATCGACTTTGGCAAAGACTTTTTCGGTCAAGAAACCTTTCTGACGGTCTCCGGCCAGCTCAATGTCGAAGCCTTTTGCCTCGCCATGAGCAAGGTCTACACCTTCGGCCCCACTTTTCGGGCGGAGAACTCCAACACCACGCGCCACCTTGCGGAGTTCTGGATGGTCGAACCGGAAATCGCTTTTGCAGACTTAAACGACCTGGCCACTTTGGCCGAAGATTTCCTGAAATTCGTTTTTCAGCGTGTCCTTGAGCGTTGCCCGGACGATATGGCTTTTTTTGCCGAGCGGCTGGAGCCAGAAGCGATCCAACGCCTCGAGTCGCTGGTTGACAGCCAGTTTGTCCGGATGGATTACGCCGAAGCGGTCAAGATTTTGCAGCAATCAAAACGCAGCTTCGAATTCAAACCGGAATGGGGCGTCGATCTCCAGACCGAGCACGAGCGCTTCCTGACCGAACAGCACTGCAAGGCGCCGGTGGTCGTGATGAACTACCCCGACGAGATCAAAGCGTTCTACATGCGCTTGAACGACGACGGCAAGACCGTTGCCGCGATGGATGTCCTGGCCCCCGGAATCGGCGAAATCATCGGCGGCAGCCAGCGCGAGGAACGGCTGGACGTACTGACCCGGCGCATGGCCGAGCACAACCTGGATCAACGCGAATACAGCTGGTTTCTCGATCTGCGGCGCTATGGCACCGTTCCTCATGCCGGGTTCGGTCTGGGCTTTGAGCGGCTGCTCAATTACATCACCGGGTTAGGCAATATCCGCGATGTCATCCCGTACCCAAGAACGCCCGGAAACGCGCCTTTTTGAGGATTCACCGTTGTCCGCCGTTACCTCACCGGATTCAGAGAGTCTGCTCGACTCTGTCCTGAAACAGTCGTTCAACTCGGTTGTAATTACCGACGCGCGTTTCGATAACGGCGGCCCGCTCATCGTCAAGTGCAACCCGGCTTTCAGTCTCATGACCGGCTATACGACCGAGGAATTGATAGGGCGATCCCCACGCATTCTTCAGGGACCTCGAACCGATCCGCGTGTGATCGATGAACTCAGAGCCTGCCTCCACGAAGGCCGATACTTTCAAGGTTCAACCGTCAACTATCGCAAGGACGGTCAGGCCTACATCGTGGAATGGAACATCTCACCGATTCGCGATGAGCGCGGTGGTATCTGCAACTTTGTCTCAATGCAGCAGAACATCACCGCCCGGGTCGAGGCTGAAAGCGAGCGCGACCTGCTGGCTCGCGCTCTCAACGTCGCCAAAGACCCGGTTCTGATCACGAACTCGACCGGCCGGGTCGAGTTTGCCAACCGCGCCTTTGAACAGGTGTCGGGCTACGCTGCAGAAGAGATACTCGGGCAAACACCAAAGTTTCTGCAATCTGGCAAGCACGATGCTGAATTTTATGGAATTCTCCGAAGCGCTCTGGCGCGCGGCGAACCATTTCGTGCCACGTTTGCCAATCGGCGAAAAGACGGTGAGGTTTTCTATGTTGACCAGAGCATCGCGCCAATTACCGACGACGACGGGACCGTTCAGCACTTTGTCAGCGTCAGCAAGGACATTACCCGGAAAGTTCTTGAGCGAAACCAGCTTCTGGAGCAGGCCAGCCGAGATGCATTGACCGGCCTGCTCAATAGACGTTCCGGAGAGCTGGCCCTCACGGCGGCGCACACCAATGCCAAAACCGACGACGTGCCGTTTTCAGTCCTGATGGCCGATATTGATCA
>CAZIMY010000142.1:0-6651 GCA_964540315.1 uncultured Wenzhouxiangella sp. | reverse complement strand
GTGCTCCCGCAAAGACACCGTCGCGCCCGCGCAGAATAATTCAGAGGCTCCTTAACAGCCGTTGGACAAGAATATCCCCACAAACAGACCACGGTTGGTGTGCGGCTGGCCAACCCCGTCTGCTATGCTTCCATGACCTTGGAAGACGGATAAAATCTGGTTGCCGATGACTTACTGTCTGGGACTTCGCTTGAACAGCGGCCTGGTTTTGGCGTCCGATTCCCGAACCAGCGCCAGCGTCGACGATATCAGCGTCTACTCCAAGCTACACATCTTCAAAACCCGGCCGGACCGTGTTCTGGTCCTGCTTTCGGCGGGAAATCTGGCCACAACGCAGGCGGTCCGAAGCCAGATTCAGCGTGATCTGGACAGCAACGAAGCCGAGCGCAACCTGAACACACTGCAGCACCTGGACGAGGTCGCCGCCTATGTCGGAGAGATCAACCGCCAGATCCAAAACAGCGTGGCGCCCGAACCCGAGCAAGCCAGCGGGTTCAACCCTGAGGCAACCTTCCTGCTGGGCGGGCAGATTGGAGACGCGGCGCACGACATGTTCATGATCTATCCGCAAGGGAACTTTATCGTTGCCTCGCGGCAAAAGCCCTTCCTGCAGATTGGTGAGACGAAATACGGAAAACCCATCTTGTCCCGCGTCGCCGACGGCGACCTGTCACTGGACCTGGGGGCGCGTCTGGCGCTAGTGTCAATGGACGCTGCGATGCGCTCAAACGTTTCAGTAGGACCCCCGGTCGAAGTCGCCGTTTGTCCGGCTGGGGCACATCGGGTTACGCGGCGGCTCAAACTTGAGGAACGCGATCCCTACCTCACCCTGCTTGCAGAGCAATGGAACGATCAGCTGAGACAGGCCTTTCTTGGACTGCCAGACCCGCAGGGCTGGACAACACCACAGGAAGATCCGGCGCGGGTATCGACCGAGTCAGCTGACCTACCGGGAAGTTGATGGTTCGCTAACGGCGTCGCCGCCGATCGACTCGTTGGCAAACCAGGTCTGGCTGATTCGATCTCCGATACCGATCAGCTCAAGCTGAACCTGATCCATAAACCTGCTCAAACCACCATCAGCCAGCTTCACCGGATCGGCCTGATCGATCATCCTCTGGGCGCGGCCGACACTCAGCATTGCGCTTTCGTGACGCGGCAGGCCCTTGAGTCGCTCGGAAACCGCATTCAGACAGAAAGCGACGGAACGGGGGAATTCCGGATCAGCCAGCAGGAAGCGCAGGACGTCGGAGCCTTTGACCCGAAGCCGGACCTGGCGACGATACATCTGATAGGCGGTCAACGACTTCAGCACGCTCATCCACTGGAGTTGATCAAACGGCTGCAGATCGTCTTTATCACCTAATAAATGGGTCGTTCTGACATCGATGATTCGCGTCGTCATATCGGCACGCTCGTGGTATCGGCCCAGGAGGATGAAGTCCCAGGCGTGATCGTGGCTCATGGTGTCGGTGAGCGTACCGATCAACTGCTGGCAGCGACGGATCATCCCATCGATAAACTCCTGGCGACGGCGCTTGGCCAAAACGCCCGACAGCTGCTCTCTGGACAACAGGTAGAGATCATTGGTCTGCTCCCAGACGTCGCGCGGAACAAGATCGCGGGCCGCATGAAGATTGTCCCTGGCCTGGGCCAGACAGGACAGCACAGAGCCGGCATGGCGCGGCTCGGCCAACAGGAAGCGCACAACCTGACGCTCGTCGTGGTTGTCGTAAAGCTCTTCAAACAGCGCCTGACTGCCGGTGATGCGCACCAGCGGTGACCAGCCAGGGGCCAGGTGCCGGGGCGAGTCGAGCATCAGGTAGCCGTTGACATTGATGATCCGCCCGATGTCCTCGGCGCGCTCCAGATATCTGCCGTACCAGTAAAGGTTTTCAGCGACCCGAGACAGCATCACTCTCTCCGTCCTTCGGTGTCGATGATCCAGGTGTCCTTGCTACCGCCGCCCTGGGATGAATTGACCACCAGAGAGCCGGCCCGCATGGCAACGCGGGTCAGTCCCCCGGTGGTCACGTATTGCTGGTCACCCGACAGAATGAAGGGCCGCAGATCGACGTGCCGGGGCGCAATCTGCGAACCGACCAGCGTTGGACAGGTTGAAATCGCAAGCGTCGGCTGGGCAATGTAGTTGCGCGGATCGGCCTTGATCAGTCGCTTGAAGCGTTCGCGCTCCTTGCGGGTAGCGTGAGGCCCTATGAGCATCCCGTAGCCGCCGGATTCGTTGGCCGGTTTAACCACCAGCTTTTCGATATTGGCCAGCACGTGCTCGCGCTCAGATCGAATACTGCAGCGCCATGTCGGCACATTCGGGACCAGCGCTTCTTCATCCAGGTAGTAGCGGATGATGTCGGGCACATAGGAATAGACCACCTTGTCGTCGGCCACGCCGGCACCCGGGGCGTTCGCCAGGCCCACGTTGCCGGCGCGCCAGGCCCGCATCAGGCCATTGACGCCCAGAACGGAGTCCTCGCGGAACGCTTCGGGATCCAGAAAAGCATCGTCGATCCGCCGATAGATCACGTCGACTTGTTCAAGGCCGTGGATGGTGCGCATCAGTACGCGGTCGTCGTCGTCAACCACCAGATCGCGTCCCTCAACCAGCTCCACGCCCATCTGCTGGGCCAGCCAGGCGTGCTCAAAGTAAGCCGAATTAAAAATTCCCGGGGTCAGCAGGACCACTGTCGGGTAATCGGCAGGACGCGGCGACAGGCTGGCCAGCGTATCGAACAGTCTGGCAGGATAATCATCGACCGGCTGAATGTCGATATTCTCAAACAGCTCGGGAAAAACCTTCTTCATGACCTGACGGTTCTCGAGCATGTAGGAGACTCCCGAGGGCACGCGCAGGTTATCTTCAAGCACGTACATCGTGCCGTCGGCATCTCTTACCAAGTCACTGCCGCAAATGTGAGCCCACACCCCATACGGTGGCCGTATGCCCCGACACTGTTCGCGGAAGTTTGCCGACCCGGCCAGAATCTCAGCCGGAAACACACCGTCTTTGACAATCTTCTGGTCGCAATAGAGATCATCGATAAACAGGTTGAGCGCCGTGACCCGTTGCTCAAGCCCGGCTCGGATGCGCTCCCACTCGCCAAGAGAGATGACGCGGGGAATCAGATCGAAAGGCATGGCACGGTCGGCACTGCCTTCGTCGTGATACACCCGAAACGTGATCCCGGCGACCAGTGCCGCAACTTCGCACGCATCCCGGCGCTCCATCAGTTCCTCGCGGTCCAGGCCCCGCAGATACTTCCAAAGGTGTCGCGCCGCGAGACGTGGTCCACCGCGTGGGCCAATCAACTCGTCGCAAAAATCGCTTCGGTAGCGCTGATCCTGCGCACCATTTCTTCGATTGCTCAATCAAGCCCTCGTCGCAGCATGAATTTCACTAAATCGGCCAAAAGCATACCTCAAACGCATTTCTCAACCTCCTTTTGGCCCGAACTGAAAGCCGGTCGGCTACTATCAGGTTCGTTTCGAGTAGAGATTGAAACCTGCATGGCCCTGCTTTCCCTGAAAGACATCGAGTTCAGCATTGGCGGTCCCATGCTGTTGGACAAAGTCGACCTGGAGATTGATCACGGCGAACGCATTGCGCTGGTCGGCCGCAACGGGGCCGGAAAATCAACGCTGCTCAGGCTGATGGCCGGCGTCATCGAGCCCGAGGCGGGCCGGATAGAGCACGACAGCGAGCTGCGCATTTCGCGCCTGCAGCAGGAAGTTCCCGTCCAGGCGACCGGGTCGGTGTTCGACCAGGTCGCGGCCGGTCTTGGGGAGCTGGGACAGCTGTTGTCGGATTATCACCATGCCAGCCAGTCCGATTACTCTCCCCACCGCCTGGCCGATTTGCAGTCGCGGATTGAATCCGTGGGCGGCTGGGATCTGGACAATCGGGTCAATCGCACCTTGAGCGAGCTGGGCCTGGACGGCGAGCTGGAATTCGAGCAGCTCTCGGGCGGTCTGAAGCGGCGCGTGCTGATGGGCCGAGCCCTGGTCACCAAACCGCAGCTGCTGCTTCTCGATGAGCCTACCAACCATCTGGATATCGAAGCCATCGAATGGCTGGAGTCCCTGCTGCTCAAGCTGGATGCTGCGCTGGTTTTCGTCACCCACGATCGCCGGTTTCTCAAGAAACTGGCCACTCGCATCGTGGAAATCGATCGCGGACAGCTGACCTCCTGGCCCGGCGACTGGGCCAACTATCTCCGACGGGCCGAGGAGCGCGCCCACAGTGAGGCCCTGGAACACCAGCACTTCGACCGGCGGCTGTCAGAGGAGGAAACCTGGATTCGACAGGGCATCAAGGCACGGCGCACCCGCAATGAAGGCCGGGTGCGAGCCCTGGAGCAGATGCGCGAAGAACGCGCAAAACGACGTGAGAAGACGGGCAAAGTAAAACTCGAGACCGAGCACGCCAAACCATCCGGCAAGAAGGTCATTCAGGTTGACAAGATGAGCTTCGGATGGGCTGAAAACGTCATCGTGCGTGACTTCTCGACCACCGTTCTTCGCGGCGACCGCGTCGGCCTGATCGGGCCCAACGGAAGCGGCAAGTCGACGCTCATTCAGCTTTTGCTGGGTCAAATATCACCCGACAGCGGATCCGTCGCACTGGGTACCGGGCTGGAAATCGCTTATTTCGACCAGCAGCGTGCGGTCTTGCGGGACGACTGGAGCGCAGCCGAAAACGTCGCCGAAGGCCGCGATTTTGTAATGATCAACGGCAAGTCCCGCCATATCATCGGATACCTTCAGGATTTTCTGTTCACGCCAGAAAGAGCCCGAGCACCGATCGTCCGCCTCTCGGGTGGCGAACGCAACAGGCTGCTGCTGGCCCGCCTGTTCGCTCAGCCTTCGAACCTCCTGGTTATGGACGAGCCGACCAACGACCTGGATATCGAAACCCTCGAACTGCTCGAGGAACGATTGGCCAACTATGCCGGCACCCTGATTCTGGTCAGCCACGACCGCGATTTTCTGGATCGTGTCATCACCTCATCACTCGCCCTGGAAGGTAACGGAACAATCCGGGAGTACGTGGGCGGCTACAGCGACTGGCTGAGACAACGACAAGACCAAGACCGCGTCAATAGTCCCGATGGGGCAAAAACCGATCGTCCTGCCACTCCGTCGGCAACGACAAAGTCCTCGGGGAAGCTGAGCTATAAGCTCGCTCGGGAACTTGCCGCATTGCCCGAAAAAGTTGAATCCATGGAATCCACCATGGCCACGCTTGCTGAAAGCATGAATGACCCGAAGCTGCACGCGGATGATCCAACTAAAGCCGCCCGGATCGCACAGGAGATCGGAACACTCCAAGCGCGCGTCGATGCGGCTTACGTCCGCTGGGAGGAACTTGAAGACCTGCAGCGGCAGGCCGCCCGCTGAAGCGAGCTCCTGTTTATCTAAGCCTGTCTTGTTCAGTCACCCCGGTGGATGCGGCGAAGGGCGCGCCGTTGGTGCTTGTCGGGCCGTCGGCCAGAGTCACCAAGCTGCTGACGCTGGGCCCGGAGCGTTTCCCGTCGAACCTGACTGTCGTTCGTTTCCTGATACATCTGACTGGCCAACGGGGCCGAGACCCGCTTCTCACCGACCTCGAGCACGACTATTTCAAAAATCAGCTCTCCTTTACTGATGCGCAGCCTGTCTTTGGCTCTCACCAGGCGGGAAGACTTGGGCTTGTCGCCGTTGATCTCGACCTTGCCGCCACGAACCGCTTGCTGGGCCAGGCTGCGTGTCTTGAAAAAACGCGCAGCCCAGAGCCACTTGTCCAATCTGACTGCTTGGTCGGTCATTCGCGCCGGGGCTGCTCGAGGCGGTCGAGCCTTGTGCTGATCTGCTTGAGCTCATCGAGCAGCGCCTGATGTTGTTCTGCCTCTTCATCGTGATGGATTGATTGCGTAGCCGTCACGATGATCGCGATAAACAGATTGAGGACCATGAAGCTGGAGATCAGGATGAATGGAACAAAGTAAATCCAGATGAGCGGATAGGTTTCCATCATCGGTCGGGCCACCCCGCTGGACCAGGATTCCAGCGTCATGATCTGGAACAGCGAAAACAGGCTCAAGCCTAGGTTGCCCCAGTACTCGGGAAACTCCTCGGCAAAAAGCTTGGTGCCCATGACTGCAAAAATGTAGAACACCAGCAGCAACAGCAAGGCGGTCCAGCCCATGCCCGGCAGTGCCCGCAGCAGCGACTCGATGATCGCGCGCAGCTTTGGAATCTGCGACAGCAGCCTTAGGACGCGCAGGATGCGCAGGGCGCGGAGGATTTCCAGCGGGCCCGAAGCCGGCACCAGGGCAATTGCAACAATCAGAAAATCAAAGATGTTCCAGCCTGAACGGAAAAAACGCGGCCCAAAGGCAACCAGCTTCAATATGATCTCGACAACAAAAATCGCCAGGATCACACCGTTGGCGGCCACCAGTGCAGTGCCGAAGGACGCCATGATCGGCGACGAGGTCTCGAGGCCGAGAATAATGGCGTTGACAATGATCAGACCGATAATGAAGCGGGTGAAAACCGGGCCCTCAACCCACTCGCCCAAACGGACCCGCCAACCGCCGGGCGCGTTGTGGTTCATCGGCAATGCCCGGCTAAACGAGTCGCTCGCCAACGGATCAT
>CAZIMY010000141.1:0-6652 GCA_964540315.1 uncultured Wenzhouxiangella sp. | reverse complement strand
AGCCATCGACAGAGATGAGCTGCGTCTGGCCCTGCAGGCCCAAGTCGATTGCCACAAACAGCTGATTGGGGTTGAAGTGCTGCTTCGCTGGCGGCACGAATCGCTGGGCGATATATCGCCGGCGAAGTTCATTCCGGTAGCAGAAGAAACAGGTTTGATCGTGCCGATCGGTCGCTGGGTGCTTGAACAGGGCTTGAAAGTTTTAGAAAAGCTGCAGCGCTCTAATCCGTCTTTAACCCTGAGCGTCAACATCAGCCCGCTGCAGATCAGGCATCCCGGGTTCCTGTCTGAGGTCCAGGACCTGATTGCCAAGAGCGATGTGGATCCGCGGGGTCTGTTCCTGGAGATCACGGAATCGGTATTTCTGACTGATCCCGATTTGGCGCAGTCGCGGCTGGAGGCTCTGAGGAAGCTGGGAATTGGTATTGCCATTGATGATTTCGGTACGGGTTATTCGTCGCTGTCTTACCTGAAGCGTCTGCCGGTGAGCGAGCTGAAAATCGATCAATCTTTTATTGCTGGTCTGCCGGATGATGAGGCAGACATTGCGTTGGTCAACATCATCCTGGCGGCGTCTCGACAGCTCAAACTTCGAATCGTGGCCGAGGGTGTTGAAACGCCGGCACAGGCCGGATTCTTTATCGATTCTCCTGACGTTGCCTTCCAGGGTTATCTGTTTGACAGGCCCAACGACGCCGAGCTGTGGTTAAAACAATGGATTCCGAAAGCCTCAATTGATGAACCAAACTGACCCCTCAAATAAACCGGGCGGGCCAACCGCCAGCGCGCAGGTTCTGCTGGAGTCGGCGGCCGAACGTCTGCCGACGCCGGATGGCGTTGCCGTGGCGATCATGGAAGCCTGGGAAAAGGAAGACACCACTATTCAGCAACTCGCGCGTCTGGTTCAAACTGACCCCGCCTTGAGTGGTCGCGTGCTGCGGCTCGCCAACTCCGCCGCGCAGGGTCGCCGACCGGTAGCCGCTATCCCCGAGGCGATTGTTCGCATCGGTATGCAAACCGTCGGCCAACTTGCCGTTGCGTTCTCGCTGATTGGCCGCGGGGGCGTCAATGATGACTGTCCGGCTTTCGATCACCAGAAATATTGGTCAAGATGCCTGCTGATGGCAGTGCTGGCCAGGCAATTGGGCGCTGCCTCCCGTGTTGCGCCCCCCGATGACCTGTTTGCCTGTGGGTTGCTGGCGCGCATCGGCGTGCTGGCGCTGGTGTCGGTTTATCCGGAAGCTTACAACGAGATCCTCGAGCAAGGCCACGGCGACCTCGTGTCCATCGAAAAAGAGACCTTCGGCGTTGACCACAACGAAATCTCTGAAGCGATGATGCTGAGTTTCTACGTTCCCAAGGCTTTGGCAGAGCCCGCGCGCTTTCACGAAGACCCCAAAAAATCCGGCTTTGCTGCAGACTCTCGTCCGCAAAAGATCACCCAGTTATTGAATCTCGCTTTCCGCTTGTCGGCCGTGGCAGTTCGCGACGATGGAAAAGTGGGCACTCCGTCGGAGTTGCTTGACTCCCTGGGCGCTTCTCTGGGCCTCGACGAGGGCAGGGTTGGCACATTGTTTGACCAGGGGATAGAAGAATGGAAGCAGTGGTCGGAAATCCTGGAAATGCCGGCCGACCATTCGAAGGCCTATGAAGCGCTTGATTTTGCCGATGATCATGAAGAGGACGTGGTCATCTCCGAGGTGCCGACAGTAGGGTTTTCTGCGCTGCGCGCCGTGACCCTGCTGCCGGGTGAGTGGGCGGATGACTTTCAGGGGCTGCTGAGCGAGCTTCGGATCAAGTCGGAAAAATGCGAGCGCAGCTCAGTGGCTATGCACTTGGCCATGGAACGACGAGCCAACGTAGTTTTTGCCGGTGGAGATGTTGATCACTTCATGGAAATGATCCGTGGCGCAGAGTCTTGCGACGAGTGTTATCTGATCTATGTGCTTGACTCCTCGGATCCTGACAGCATTGCCCATGCTTATGCAGTGGGTGCCGACGATGTTGTCAGCGCAGCCATATCAGCCGAGCATCTCAGACCCCGCATGGCGCCGGCAATCCGATTGCTCGCGCGCCACGCGAAATGGCGCAATGACAGAAAGGAACTCCGCCGGGTCGCCAAGGAACTTGCGCTGGCCCATCGACAACAGCAGCTGTTATCACTGACAGATCAACTCACAGAGCTGCCAAACCGGCGCGCAGCCATGGAGGCCATGGAGCGGAGCTGGAGCCTCAGCCAGCGCGAGAACAAGCCGTTTTCGCTGATGCTGATGGATATTGACCACTTCAAGAGAGTCAATGACCGCTATGGTCATGCGGTTGGCGATCAGGTTTTGAAATCGACCACTGCGATTCTCAGCGACGCGGTTCGGCGGGATGAGGTCATTGCCCGAATCGGCGGAGAGGAATTTCTCTTGATCAACGCCGGCGCGTCCGTTCGCGAAGCGGTTGTCGCCGCCGAGCGGTTAAGAAAACAGTTGGCCAATGCGACCATTGATGCCGGCGGAGAGGACGTCAGCATCACTGTCAGCATCGGCATTGCCGCACGCGAGCAAAATACAGAAAGCGCCGATGAGCTGATGCGCGCTGCTGACAAAGCCCTCTACGCAGCCAAAGACGCCGGTCGCAACAAGATTGCCTTATTTACCGGGGGTGCTATTCGGTTCTTGCCAAGCCGTAGCTAGGGTGGGCGAACGGGCCGTTTTGCTTTTGCAGTGCGCCGGGCGCATTGTTAACCTTGTGCCATGAATAAGCTGCTCGCAGTATTGCGCTGTCCCGCCATTCTGGCTTTTGCCATTGTCATTACCCCTGCCTCGGACGCTGCTGAAGATACATCAACCGTGCGGGTGGGTGTGCCCCCTTGGCAGGGTGCACAGGTCAAAGCTGCCGTCGTCAGCAAAGCCCTGGAGCATTCCGGCTATCGAGTCGAAACGGTGCGGGCAGCGCCTGGCCTTTTGATGCAGGGCATGGCGCGCGGCGATGTCGACTTCTATCTATCGGCCTGGATACCCGGGCAGGAAGCCGCGTTTTCAGATTTGGTGGATGCCGGGCAGGTTCACGTGGCCGGAGAGAATCTCGTCGGAGCGCGCACTGGACTGGCGGTCACGGAAGCGCTGTACCGCAAAGGTATTCGATCTCTCGCCGATCTGGCCGATGAGGGCGCGCTTTTCAACCAGACCATTTACTGCATTGAACCCGGCAGTGGTGCGAACGCCGTGGCTGAAGATGCTATTGCCATTGATTTGTATGACCTGGGCGATTGGCGCCTGCTGGCCAGCAGCACCGAGGCAATGCTCAGCCAGGTCAGCCGGGCCGTTCGTCGGGAGCAAGCCGTGGTTTTCTGCGCATGGTCGCCCCACTGGATGAACGTCTCATTGCCGATCAGGTATCTGGATGATCCGCTCAATCACTGGGGTGCCGAAGGGCGCACTCAGGTCCTGACCTTATACCGCAGCGGCCTGGAAGCAGAGCATCCAGGGGTGGTTGGTTTTCTCGAAAAATTCAAGGTGACAGCGACCGAGCAAAGCGCCTGGATCGAAGCCTATGCTCAACGGGATCGGTCGCCGGAGGCCATTGCCGAAGATTGGGTCGAAGGCAATGCCGATTTGCTTGAGAGATGGTTTGAATAAACCTGGTGGGTTTTACCAGAGATCAATCTCGCCAGCCTTTTTCGTCTCTTTATCGTGTTCCTTGAGAGACTTGCGCCAGAACTGTTTTTCTTCCTGCTCGACTTCGATCGTCTGAGTGCGCGGGATATCGCGAACCAGGACCGAGTAGTCGTTGCCGAGAAAATGAATCATACGGCCGTTCATGCCGCCGAGACTCTTGGCGAGGATAGGGATTTTCTCGGTTGCCAGAAATTCTTCGACAAATCGGCTGTTCACATCGCCGATGGCAAAAAAGCTGTCCTGTCTTGAAATGCCGGGCAGGACATTGCCCCCGCCGAAGACCTTGGCCTTGAGGTTGCGACGCTGGGCGCCGAGCTTGAGCATCTTGTTGATCAGCAGCTCCATGGCGTTGACTCCATAGCGCCCGGCCTCGCTGGCCAGTACCGGCATGTCGCGGCTATAGCGATGGTTGGCCAACAGGAAATGGTTCATCCCCATGACGTGACCAACCGGGTCGTAAAGACACGCGGCCACGCATGAGCCCAGCAGGGTAGACAGCATGAGGTCCTGTCGCCCGGTGACGTGGTACTGCCCGGGCTGGAGCGTCACGCGTCGATCTGCAGGCCAGTTCTTCATGGTCAGGGCGGCTAAAACCGGGGCTTTGAATGGTTGTCATAATGCAATAATGTTGAGTATATCCGGATTTCCTCATGCGCCGCCCCGTGAATATCTTTGACATCGATTTCGGCGATCTGTACCGCAAACACATGGCCGCCTCGGGGCGTCAGCTCAAGGCGCCGGAAGAATGGGACGACCGCGCGCCGCGCATGAAGGCTGGCGCCCTGGGCTCGGGGTACGTCAAAGCATTCGTATCCCGGATGGACTTGAACGATTGTTCCAGCCTGCTTGACGTGGGCTGCGGCACCGGCGCCATCGCCCTGACCGTCGCCGGCCAGCTGGATCAGGTCATCGGGCTCGACTATAGCGCTGGCATGCTTGAGGCGATGGCGGATCTGGCCAACGAACGGGGCTTTGCGCACGTCCGGCCAATACGCCTGTCCTGGGAAGATGACTGGGCTGAGGTCCCGGTCTGCGATGTCGCGGTGGCCTCAAGGTCCACCGCGGTGCGTGACATGGAGGCTGCGCTGCACAAGCTTGACAGCCACGCCCGCAAGCGCGTCTACCTGACCAGCAAGGTTGGTGGCTATTTCATCGACCCCGGGATCGCTGCCGTCATCGATCGCAGGCTCGACCCGGTGCCGGACTATATTTACGCTGTCAATATCCTGTACCAGATGGGCCGCGAAGCGCGGATCGATTTCATCAACAATGACCACCGACCCAGCGCCTGCGAAACGGCTTCGGAGTTCGTCCGGCGGGTGAGTTTTTCCCTCGGTCCTCTGGACGATGAAGAGCGTCATGAGTTGACAGACTGGTTCGACGCCAATCCCGGGCGGGCCCGCTCGACGGGCCAACCTTTTCGGTGGGCGTTCATTTCATGGGAGACCAATCGATGAGGCGGAAAACGCTCAGCATTTAGTTTCACAAAGCTGGCTGTGACCGTTGAGCAATAAGACTTTCGGCGCGCTCGGTTTCCGTCTCGATAGCCTCGTGCATCACGGAGTCTTTCGGGACCAGGGGCAGCATCTGCTCCCACCAGGCAACCGCTGTCTGATAGTTGCCGGCGACAAAATCATCGGTCGCCAGCAGCCAGAGGGCCTTGAGATTATCCGGCTCGAGTGAGATGGCCCGGGTCAGAAGCTCGCGGGCCTCGGCCGGCATCGCCGGCAACTCGCTGCGAAGCTTGAGCGTTTCGGCCAGTTCCACGTGCAGAAAGGCGCTGTCAGGCCTCAAATACAATGCCCGGCGCAGTGTGTGTTCTGCCGGGCCGTAGTGCTGTAAATCTTTGTACAGCAGCCCCATGCGCTGCCACTTCTCCGGCTGGTCGGGATTGCGCTCAAGCTCGGCGGCCATTTCGATCATCTGTGAGCGCAGCAGGGTGATCCGTGGGTCGTCGACCTCCGCCTCGCCGTAAGTGCCAACCCCCAGGTAAAGCCCCAAAGTCACCATGGGCAGTAGGATGATGATTGCCCCGCTCAATGGGCCGGGCAGCCGCGCTAATTCTGCCGGTTTGCGGCTCAGCCGCGCGCGGATGTTTGGCCAGAGCGCGAAAATCAGTGCCAGCAAGACCGCTGCGGTCGATAGGGCGACGAAACTGTTCTTGTCCATCATGACGATTGAGTGTAAGCAGAATCCTTCGCGCTTGTGGCTATTTTGAGCAAAATAGGGGGGGGTGGTTGACAACACCTTCACATCTCTCTAGTTTCGGAGGGGGAACAGGCGATTCAAATGCATGTTTTGAATATTACTTATTTTTCATATACATGTGACGTCTGGAGAGATGAAAGCGTTCGAGGAGGAAGACCATGCGCAAGGAAAATGCCTTTGTTGTACTGCTGGTGGCTCTATGCCTGGGCCTGGCAACCATGGCTGCGGTATCGAGCAGCCCGACAAATGGCGAGAAGCCTGAATTCGAGGGTTTTGACAGCCTTGACGAAGCCACCGTGACCGAGAACTGGAAGCGGTACTTCCCGGCCCAGTACGAAGGCTGGACCCGCACGGCCGAGATGCAGCAAACCACCTATGGCGGTGGCGGACACGCCGAAGCCGAAGGTATGGAGATACACAAAATTGACTACCTTGAGAAGTATCCTTTCCTCAAGGTTGCCTACGACGGGTTCGGATTTTCCAAGGGTTTTTACCGGTCTCGGGGCCACATTCACGCCTTGAACGACATCATCGACACCGAGCGTTTGCCGGACTGGGACAAGCGGCCGGCGACCTGCATCGGCTGCAAGACCACCGACGTGAGCAAGCTGGACGCCATCCACGGTGATGACTGGTATTCGATGCCGTTTTCCAAGGTCATCGGTACCAACACCATCGGCTGCCTGGACTGTCATTCGCCTGAAGACGCCTCGATCCGCCACGCCCGGACCTGGCTGGACGAAGGCATGGCGCACGAGACGTTCGCCAATATCGAT
>CAZIMY010000140.1:0-6673 GCA_964540315.1 uncultured Wenzhouxiangella sp. | reverse complement strand
AGAGGCATCTGACCAGATTGTGGTTTGCATTCTCGGCGTCGTCACGGGTGGCGGCAAAGGCGACTGCAGGATTTACCCGCACATGGCGACAAGGTAACAGTCGCACTCTGGGTCTGCAGATGGCGATGTCCCGCTTCCACGTGCCCGCGACTGACGTTTTCAGACTACACCTCGTCAATTGCGCGCCCATTTGCACGTCGAACTTCGCGTGCTGATGACATTGTCGGTCACCTGGGGCACGCCACGGGTGGACGGCCTGCCGAGCGGCTCTTGCGCCGTTTAGGCGTCGGTGTCAGCGATGACACGGTTCTGCGGCACCTCAAGCAGCGTGCGGAAAGTGCCGCCCCGCCGCCAACGATCATTGGCATCGACGATTGGAGCTGGCGCAAGTCGCAGACTTACGGAACCATCATCGTCGATCTCGAGCGGCAGACTGTAATTGATATCCTTCCGGATCGGAGCGTTGAACGCTGTGCGAGCTGGCTGCGGCAGCATCCTGAGATTGAAGTCATCAGTCGGGATCGTTGTGGCGCATATGCGAAGGCCGCACGCCAGGGCGCACCGCAAGCCCTGCAGGTCGCAGACCGTTTCCATCTCGTCCAGAACCTGCGCCAGGCCATTGAAGAGCAGATGAATATGCATGGCCGCGCCACCGGGCGGGCGCTATTGTCAGATGCCGATAACATCAGCACGGCCAATCATCTGCTGCGATCGCGTCTTGCCCATCGGAAATCACGCGAGGAGATTTTCCGAAACATCCATGAGCTTCGTGATCAAGGGCTGTCTTGTAGCGAAATTGGACGGCGAACCGGCTTCCCGCGTCGCAGTGTGGCGAAGTGGTTGAACTCCGACTCGCCACCAGATCGCCGCCGAGCTGCATTGAAGCCCACGTCGCCGTGGTATTTTGAGGGCTTACTGGCCGATCTCTGGAAACAGGGTATCCGGTCCGGCCAGGAATTATTGATCGAAATTCAACGCCATGGCTATGAGGGCAGCTTGTCTCATTTGCAACGTCTGCTGGCCGGATGGCGAAGGGATGAACAAACCGCTCTAGCAGGCCCGACCGACACGCCGCTGCCCCTGGCGCCTGTGCGGGACCCGCAAACCGGTCACGCCATTTCGCCGGTTGTCGCAGCGGCGCTCTGTATCAAGCCGCGACGCAAATTGACCGCAGACCAGGCCCAAAAGGTAGATGCATTGAAGGCCGGATCGCCAAGCTTTGCCAAGATGCGGAGCCTTGCAATGCGGTTTCAGGGCATTTTACGCGGCGACCAGTCCGCCCCGCTGGACGCATGGATCGACCTGGCCATTGAAACTGGCATCCCACCAATCATGCGCTTTGCCCGCACGCTGCACCGCGACATCGAGGCCGTGCGCAATGCCATTGAACTTCCTTGGAGCAACGGTCAGGCTGAGGGCCAAGTCAATCGCCTGAAGACACTCAAACGCGCCATGTACGGTCGCGCCGGACCAGAACTCCTCAGAGCCCGAATGCTGCCTCTGCGCCACACAGATTGAGGCAGAACCCAATTAAGGGCTACGCGACATCTCGAAAATACAACTATCGTAGTTGCCGATAAATTATCTTCGCAAGGGCACGAAGTCATCTGCAAAACGGAGTCCAGTCTGAGCGGTTATCCGCAAGGTTGGATACAGCCCTGACGCAAGTCTGCCCATTGGCAGCCGAAACTTTCCGCTTTTGGTATCTATATGCAAGGTTTGCCAAGGCGCTTCTCCGAATGGACTGTAAGCGATATGAATGCGCGCAATCGGTCCATTGCTTTTCCATTCCAGCCATTGTTCCTCTTCATCAGAAACCACGACACGGGCCTTCGGCGGTTGGATCGAATTGATCGGGACCGGCAGGGACGCGCGGACCCGCGCCCCTTCGCGGATGATCAAGAGATCGGCATCTGGAGAATAGGGCAACGAGACCCGGAAACGATCCCACCCTATGGGATCATTCGGCGTACGGCCTTGGTCGGACGTTAGCGGTGGACGTAGTCCTAGAAAGGCGTGCGAAATTATGCGGCCCTCCGCATCCAGCAATTCTGCACGGTATCTGCCGGGTGGCGGGGATGGCCAATCGTCCAAATTCCGGTGGATGCCCCGAATGTTCAGGCCGGCATCAGCAAGGTGCCCGGTAATGATCAGCCGTTCTTCGACCTGGCGCACATCGTTTTTAGCCAATGCTGACTGCGCGTACCGGCGCTGCGGCAACACGGGCCAGTATTGGTCAAACAACGGATCTAAAGCCCCCTCGCGCCAGACTGACCCGGGTCCTTCGGCAACAGATTTCTGCATTCGCTTGTATTCCCCATCTTGCAGCGACATGAGATTTGTGGACATGGCAAAAGGCCACATCATCGATACAAGTGTATCCTCAGATTGAGCATTGCCTTCCTCCTGCGACTTATTCCAACCATCCAGACCGTCAGATTTCATTCTCCAGCCTTCAATCCCATCGATATTTCGGCCTGTGAGCTGTGACGCCTCAACAGTATTGGAGCCAGGACTTGGGCATTCCATTGGAGGCTGTGCATCACCAGGATTGTGTTCAAGCCCGTATTCATGTGCGAGTTCATGCAGATGGACCTGAATATGCTGATCCACATCCAAAGCGCCATCCGGCAATGCCATGATGTAAACGCGCATATTAGGAAAGCCGTAGATTTGAGGCTGATTGGCTCGATGATAAGATTCTTGCTGATAAACGCCCGAGGAGAGTGCCATCCCAGCTGTTGTAAGCCCCATGAAATCTGGTGGTGCAAAGATCACGATGACTGTTCCGTGAGGTGCGGTGGCGTCGAGACCAACCGCTAAATCGAAAAGCTGATGCCAGTGCGACATTTCCCTCGACAAATGGTTTACCAGGTGGTTCACATTTACATCGCCGCGGTCCACGGCAGTCACAGGGGGCGGCACTGGAAATCTGCGTTGCTGCATGGCGCAGATGTCATTTTTACTAGGAAGCAGATGATCGATTCCAAGATTTGAAAAGAAATTCTCCTGCGCTTCTTCGATGGCCGAAACGCCGTAACATTGTACAACATCAAGCCCAGAGCTCATGGTCTCGTGGCAATCGCGCATGTCAACAAGGTTTCCCTGTGCATCTACGGGATATCCGTTTTCATCATAAAGCAGGTTTTCAATACTGGACTCGCTGACTGGCGGCAGGGAGGGCGTGAAGTAAGACCTCGCTTTCTTGTGCGGAAAAAATGAAGGGACTTGTCTGGCAGTGGAGTCCATTATCGCGGAAGCCACACTATTGGCGGTACCTGGCAACTCGTCGCGCCACGCGCCCACCCGCGCAAATGTATAAAGCAGCCACATTTCAGGCGGTTCCGTGCTCCAAATGTCGAAGTCTTTTTCCACTTCGAAATCAACAGCAGCGTCTTCATCTGGAAAGGGTTTGTGGGGCTTGATTTCCCACTTCAGCGTCCCGCTTTCACGGGGTGGGCGCCAGCCAAAGAAATTAGCAGTGTGGTGCGCATTGCGGCGAGCTTCATCGTCGAATATTTCTTCGTCATCATGTCGCCAGATATCCATGTCAAGACCGACGTCATACCCTTTTTGTCCAACACGCCGTACATAGGAATTAGAGGTTTCAACCTTGACGCGGAAGCGGTCAGGCTGCATGTCCTCATGCACTTGTTCATGCTTTTGCCAGGTAAAGTAGGCCCTTGTCAGTGTTTGCTTGCCAACGGTCAATTCACTATCGCGAATGACCTGAAAATTATGTAGGCGCACTGGAGCTTCATCCTCTGGCGCCTGATTGGCTAGATCAAGCTGGGTTATGAAAGTCCAGACGAAGTCTTCTTCTAAAAAAGCGTCGTCACTCGACTGGACTCCATCTGCGCCCCCCTTGATCCTCGCGCGGTAGATCGTACCAGAATACAGAGGCGCGTCAGGTTCAAAAGCATATCTGCTACCCTGCTCAAGTGTCCAGTTACCTGATACGGGTAGTTCTTCCCCCTCAGGGGTAAGCGTAAAAAGAGTGAAGGCAGAGTCTAAAGTATGCAGTTTTATCCGTTCGCTGAAAGTTACGCCCACACCAGGATCATTTTGGGAAACGTTGCGCTCGTTTCCAGGGGGTGTGACTTGATCAACGCCGAATAATAAACAAGCATCGGGTCCGCCGCGGTACACATCCAGTGACACAATACATCCGTTCAGTTTTGCAGAACGCCCGGGTCGGCCCAGTGTTCGCTTACAAGGTGCTTCCGAAACAAAAGGCGGCTCGGTGATGTCTTCACAATGAACCGCCTGAACATCATAGGTCACGATGAGACCGCCGTCGCGTCGATCTATGCGGGCAAATCCGTCAACATAGGTCACAAGCCCATTATTGAAATGCGCTCCCAGTGACGAAAGAGACCGCTTGTCAGCCTCAAGGAAATTTGCCCCGAGCGAGCCTATGCCTGCTCTTGTATCGCCCGCACCAAACTGATCGGATGTGCCGGGCGCTGCGAAAGTGATATGAGTCAGCTGATCATCTGGGGCAACCGTAAAAAATCGTATCGGTCTCTCCTGTCCCTCCGGATACATTTTCAGTCCGATAAGATTTCCCAACTGCATGACCTGACCACGACCCTCAAGCTCGAAGTTCCAGTCGCCTTTGGCGCTAAGTGTCCAATCCACTTCGTAGCTGAGCCTCGTGGCATCGACCTGAGGTTCTGGCGATCCACGATCGGGCAGCGGAATAGTTATTGTCTCCCGTTCCTGAGCAATGCTTTGCGGAACCGGCCCGGCAGCCAGAAGGAAGGCGACAAGCAGTGCGCAAACAAAATTAGAATTCATAATCCGGCTCACGTAACAACTCCGTTTTCACATGTGCCTCGATTTTTGGACAATCGTCAGTAAATTCAAATCCCTCTACTCGGCACATTGTGCCACTGATGAGCATCTCAATCGATCCGCTCTGTTCTGCGTTCAAATCATGACTGATAATGATCGCAGTAACGTCGGCCGTGCCATCCTGACCCGAATAATGCACACCGCTTAATCCTTCGGGAAAGAACGAAACTTCCACCGGCACACGAGCTCCTTCCGGAATGTAGCCTTGGGCAAAATCGTCGCTCATGTTTAGGCTGAGAACATCTTTACGAAGAAAATCATCACTCGCGGGCGAGTGTCCCTGAATTCGTATCATCTGCCCGGCTCCGAAGCGTTGCAACGAAGCAGTGGGCGCGCCACGGCTGAAGATCGTTAGCCATTCATAGTCCTGCCCCCCAATACTCCCGCTGATACGGCCCAAAACCTCAGCTTCCAACTCACGTGGGCTGTCGTCCAATTTACTGGCTGATCCAGCTCCTGTTACACGAAAAACAAGCGCTCCAGGGACGCATACCATTTCACCACCTGACAGGATCGGGGTCAGATCGTCGGCGCCAAGGTTGTGAAGACAGAACTCTGCCGCGGGCAACTGTCCCATAAGGGCGTAGTGATCCGGCTTCTGATTTTGAAGATTAAAGCCAACATTCTCCGCTTGCTCGGTCATAGCCAGCCAGACGCGTGCAGGATAGTCGGCTCCGGCTATCCATTCATCGACGATCATGACCATCGAATCGACAACTTCCGGCGTCGTCATTTCGACAGGTGGCTCACCGCCATCCGTCTCAAAATTCAACCAGATAATCGCGCCCTCAATGCTGACGTCGATTTGGTCCAGCATATAGACTTGGACATTGGCACCAAACACATCTCCAGATTCGTATGGTTCGACGATAAATCCCGGCACTCCATTCACACCGCTCATGTTTTGAAAGCCGATAGTTTCACCATCAAGCATTCCGGTGACTAGCCCAGACTGGGCCCCACTCCGCACAGGGGCCAAGCTTGCAACCGTCGCAAAAAGCAATATTACGAGCTTATTAAACATGATTACTCCTTTTATTTTAGCTACATGCGCGACATGGTGTTAGCTGCCCCTATCGTGTGGTCCAATTTTTTCTTCTATTTAGACTAACCCAAAAATGCTGAGCGAGCCAATCGGTAACGGTTGTTGCAAACTTTCACATGCTCTGCAGAGCATAAAGAACCGCGGCATCGAGACCCGTGCCGAACAACCCGCTGACGGCCATGCAGCAGTTTCTGTCCGGCATGCTCCGCGACTAGGGCGTGGCCTCCGCCCGGAGCGCGACCGCCACCATCCAACATGCACCGTCCCGGGCAATCTCGGTCAGCGGTCATCCACAGATCCTGGCTCATGCGAAGATGTCTTTACGAACATTCATTGCGCATCGTTCCTCCTGGAAGTTCTAGCAGCTTGATCACTCGCCAAGTTGCACCGCCTTTTTAGACTCCGCCACCCAGTTTCTCTCATAGCTCAACAACACCTCAATTTGCATACAACGATAGTGGCGCATATGCGGCAGAATGCTGTGCCCCCCAGAGTTTGCAAATTGCTCCCCACCCCCTAAACAGTCCAAAACGCACAAGAGAAATTTGCAGGCGTACCCTATGTCAGTCGATTATTTCCACCAGTTCCACACGCCGGTTCTGTGCGCGGCCATTCTCTGAACGATTGGTGGTGATCGGAGACATTGGACCCGCTCCGGCAGCGCGCAACCGCTCTGCGTCGATTGCTTCGCGCTCGCTCAGCCATGTGACGACTGCCTGCGCTCGTTCGACAGACAATCGCAGGTTATAGTCGAAGCTGCCCACACCATCA
>CAZIMY010000139.1:0-6674 GCA_964540315.1 uncultured Wenzhouxiangella sp. | reverse complement strand
CAAGAGTATTGTCGTCGGCCAGGAAATTGTTGCCGCTCTGTTCAACGATAGAAAAGCCATCGGTATTGAGGTAGGTGAACTTGGCTCGGTGGTCGTCGGTGATATTCCAGTCGATGTTAGCTAGAATTTTTTCATCTTCAGCAGGCGGTTTATCGAAGCCACCTGGATCAAAACCCCAAACATCATTTGCGACCTGACGGACCTGGGCCAGATCATCAAGGGTAATAGCCTCTTCAATATTAAGAGCACCAGATCCCACTGGGCCACGGTTCAGAGGCGCAGTTTCTTCAAACTTGTCGTATGCGACGAAGAAGAAGAGTTTGTCTTGAATAATGGGGCCACCCAGAGTCCCGACAAAGGTCTCTTCTTCAAACGTGAAGTCAAAGTCATCGTCTTTGCTTTTGTCACCGATCATAGAATCGTCGGTGTAGTAGTACCCGACAGACCCAAAAAATTCATTGGTACCAGACTTAGTTACTGCATTGATCGTGCCGCCAGTAAACCCGTTGTATTCAACGTCGAACGGTGCCGTCTGGATAGACAATGACTCAATCGCATCATACGAAATCGGCGAACGCTGGGTTGGGTAACCGCTAGAGTTAAGACCGAAGCGGTCATTCAGGGCCACCCCGTCGATGGTCAGGGAGTTAAAGCGATTATTGGCACCAGCAATCACCAACTCTTTTTCGCCTCCACTCTGGACATTCACTGCAGCAAATGGATCCAACTCTGCCGCATCGGTGATATCACGATCAATCGATGTGACTTCCTGAAGCGCCTGCAGCCCAAGGCTGGTCGACAATCCCTCGTTTGTGAAGCCGTCCAGTTGCTGACGCTGAGCCATCACCGTAATTCGATCTTCAGTCACCGCTTCGTCAACGATCACCGGCAACGAGAACACCTGATCAAGTGTCAGGAAGACATCTTCGATTTGAACCGGCTGAAAACCGCTTCCGGTGATAGTAATCGTGTAAGGCCCTCCAACCCTCAGACTACGGGCCGAGAAAACACCATTGGAGTTAGTGGTGGTTGTCGACACCGTCCCGGACGGAGTGTGCATGACGGTCACCGTCGCGTCAGGGAACACAGTCCCTTCTTCAGTGGCAACGCTACCCCTGATAGAAGAAGTGGTCGTGTTTGCAAGAACTGCAGACGACAAAAAAGCCGCCAAGGCGACTACGAGAGCAATCGTGCTCAGTTTTAACTTCATTGCCTTACCCATCCTAGTAATGTTGGTGGATCAAATGTAAGTGGTGACTTTCTGCACGCGATTGTAGAGCAACCATATTTCAGATCTATTTCATGAAAACTGCAATTCTAAAGTCGCGTTACCCGGCCCGCCCTGACTCCATAAGACGCATCTAAAGTGCAGGAAATAAACGATTTTTAAAAAAATCCGGCTGGCACTTAAGGTCGGCGGAATTATACCCTAACGAAATCTGAACAGCTACAACTTTTCGCCGGCAAATGTGGCAAAACATGGCGGAAAGCCAGTTTCCAGTGATTCTCCAGCACATTGATCATTTTTTGTTCAGCTCCCGACCCTGAGCGTTGGCCTATTTCCCGCGTGAACTCCGAATTCGTCTGATTTCAAGGTCAATTCGCAATAAGGCTGATCATCAAGGGGTCGGGGTCAGGGACTTGGCCAATTCGACAGGTGGACTCTATTCACACGGATAGTAGCGGTCCATAAGCGCTAAACTCCACGATCCTTTTCCCTCCCCAACCATGCCGGCATGAGCCAATCCGTTCTCCTGGCCGAGGCACCGATTCCCGACACTGGAAAGCTGCTGCGCCTTTACGAACACAAGGACAAGTTTTCCATGGTCATTCCGGGTCGCGGCGAGTTAATGAACAGCCGCGTGATCGGTTCAGAAAAGGCTTTGGCCGAGCTGGCCTGCAAGAAAATGGGTAATCCGGTTCGGCCTCGGCTGCTAATCGGTGGGCTGGGTATGGGATTTACCCACGCCGCAGCGCTGGCCGCGGCGGGCCCTGATGCCGAGGTCCTGGTGGCAGAACTGGTGCCGGAAGTGGTTGATTGGAATCGAAATCTGATCGGCGAGCCGGCCGGCCACCCGCTTAGCGACCCGCGAAGCCGGGTGTTTGTGGGTGACGTAGCCGAGTTGCTGCGCGCTGAACCAGATGGCTTCAACGCCATTCTGCTGGACGTCGACAATGGCCCGCACGCCCTGATTCGGCGCGAAAACAACTGGCTTTACGGGCTGGAAGGCCTGGCGGCGGCAAGCAAGGCGCTGCGCAAAGGCGGTGTGCTTGCCGTCTGGTCGGCTGGCCCCGATGCGCAGTTCACTGCCCGCCTGAAGCGCGCGGGCTTCAGGACGGAACTGGTAATCGTTCGTCCCCACCGAGCCGGCAAGGGTCCACGGCATCATATCTGGCTGGCAAGGCTTTCTTGAGACTCGATGGTACTGGACTCATTGCTCGCACAAAACCTGGCTCACCGCAAGGCGGAGCGTTGCTTGGCCGATGCGCTCCTTATTTCGAGAGCCGGCCTGGCACTCAGATATCAGCGAGGTGTCTGTCGTTCGTCGGCAAATCTTGGGGAAAGCTTCTTCTTGGCCAGCCAGTAGCCCACCCCATGCGCTACGACCGAGATCAGGATCATTCCCGCCGGCAGCCTGAAAACGATGAAAAAGATGAAGATTAACGGAACCACCAAAGCCGATACACCAAAAAGAAGCCAACTCTCGCGAAGCGTTGTCAGCTCTACTCGATCAGGGGTTTCAGGCAAATAGGCTACGTTGATGGTCTCGCCAACAGCCGGTTTAATGCCGGTGCTGCCAGCCGACTTCGCTCGGACAAGTCGACCGTCTGCCGCCTTGTATTCCACGAAAGTCCAGTAGAGCGTTTTGCTGCGACCCTCGGCTGGACGCCGGACAGTGAACTCTTCGTAGTCCACAACGCGTCCCGCCACATTGTTTGCGCGAAACCTGAACGCGTGATAAGTCGAAAGCTGCGCGTGCGCCACCCGAAGTAGCGCTCCCGAAAACATTGACTGCAGCGCAATGATCAGCGGGAAAACGATAAGAGAAAAGACTTGCTCTGCCATCTTGCAGTCCAAGGTAAACCAAAAAATCAGCCTGAGTCCAATCAAGACCCGCCAAGCAGCGGTCCAAGCACTGGGTTTGGGAAACGCCGCTCGACGGTTACGGCGTAGAAGACCTCCGAAATGCCGGGGAGTGGCTGGGACTGGGCGAGCAGTCCCGCGGCCAGTTCGTCCTTAACGACAATCGGCGGGATCACCCCAAGCCCGACATCCTCCCGGGTCAGCAAACGCATCATTGCCATATCGTCGACCTCCGCCGCCACTTGAGGCCGCAGCCCAAGCCGGTCCACCCAAGCGTCGAAGCCTGTGCGGATGCCGCTGAGACGGGTCGGCAGGATCACCGGATAGGTTTCAAGCAGGGTGGCCGGGGGATCCTCGGTTCGGCCCTCCAGCCGTTCCGGCACGCCGACGAGGCTGACCGGCTGTTCGGCCAGGCGGTGGGTAACGAACGGTGTTGGCCCATCCTTAGGCGGCGCTTCGTGGGTCAGCACGATGTCCAAGGCGAGTGCCGCAAGCGCCCGATACAGGTCTTCGGCGCCAGCAGAGTGGAGAACGACTTCAATATCCGCCCGCCCCAGGACCGGGCGCAGAAAATCAATCTGGAAATTCCGCGACAGGGTAGCCATTGCGCCAACTCTGAGCACCTGCCGCGCCTGGCCCTCCTGGCGCAGCGTTCCGACCAACTCCTCGCCGGCCGCGAAAATACGATCGGCGTGGTCCAGGGCAATCCGACCAGCTTCGGTCAGGTGAAGGCTGCGTCCGCGACGCTCGAACAGCGCGTGACCCAGGCGCTCCTCCAGCTTCCGGATCTGCGCCGACAAGGCTGATTGACTGACGGCAAGGCGCTCCGCCGTCCGGGTCAGGTTCCCTTCGTGGGCAACGGCCCAGAAATAGCGAAGATGATTGTAGTTCAACCGAACCATCGTTCTATTTTACAGAACGATAGCACCATAAATAACTATTTCACTTCTAGCTCAAAGATGACTATGCTGCGCCCCCAGACCCACTGCCCACATGTCCTGCCATGAATCTGCTGTTCGTGCCCCTGCTGGCACCCGGATTTCTCTTCCTCGCAGCGGCAATCGCCGCCTCGGGCCCGGGGCTGCGGCCGGTCGCTGCGCTTTACCTGGTCCAACTGCTTTCGCTGCTTTCGATAGCCATCTCAATTTTTGCTGCAGGACTTTTGTGGGCGTTCGGGCCGGAAACCAGCGCTCTGATCGGCGTGGCCGGTGTGGGCATCTCGGTGAAGATCGACATCGTCAGCGTGAGCCTTCTGATGCTGGTCAGCCTGATTGGATGGGTTGTCTTGCGCTTTTCGGCCAACTATCTGGACGGCGAACAGCGTCAGGGGTCGTTCATTGCCTGGATGGCGGCCACTCTGGGAGCCGTTCTCTTGCTCGTACAATCCGGCAACCTGGGCGGCTTTTTCCTGGCGTGGCTAATGACGGGTCATGGCCTCCAGCAGCTTTTGCTGTTTTATAAGGATCGGACCCCCGCGCAGCGGGCCGCCCGCAAGAAATTCGTTTTCACCCGGCTCGGCGAGATTGCTTTGGCCGGAGCCTTCGCGCTGCTGTGGATGGCCTTTGATACGGCAGACATCGCAACGCTGCTGAATCAAGCCCATTCCGGCGCGATCGCCTCCCCGACCATCATCGGGGCGGCAGCGCTCTTAGCATTGGCGGCCATCTTGCAGTCCGTGCAGTTCCCGGCCCATGGCTGGCTGATCGAAGTGGTGGAAACGCCAACGCCGGTCTCGGCCCTCCTCCACGCGGGGGTGGTCAACGGCGGCGGCTTCCTTTTGGTTCGCTTTGCCGACGTATTGCTGATGACACCCGGCGTGCTCGCGGTGCTGGTCCTAATCGGCGGTCTGTCGGCGCTGGTTGGTGCCTTGTCGATGCTAGCCCAGCCAGCGATCAAGAACTCGCTGGCGTGGTCCACGGTCGCGCAGATGGGCTTCATGATCATGCAGTGCGGTCTTGGGCTGTTCTCACTGGCGCTGCTTCATATCCTGGCCCACTCTTTGTACAAGGCGCACGCCTTTCTGCTGTCGGGTATGGCGGTTGATACCGTGGCGGCCAGCCGCCGCCCCGGACCGGTGGCTGTCCCGGATGTCAGGGCGGTACTGCGCGCCTTCGCGCTTGCGCTGGCGGTCTACGCGATCGTGGCCGCAGGCTTTTCAGTGGCTGGCCTGGACAAGTCGCTGCAGGCCCTGGTGCTCGGCGCAGTTCTGGTATTCGGAGTGGCTTACCTGATGGCGCAGGGCCTGGCCGAAGCGGCCCCCCGGCAAATCACGCGGCGGACGGTTTTGTACTCCATGGCCGTGTCGGTGAGCTATTTCGCGCTTCAGACGCTGGCCGAGATTCTGACAGCAGCGACGTTGCCACCTGCCCCCGCACCCGGCCCGCTGGAGTGGGCGCTGCTCATCATGGTCGTGGCCAGCTTCGCCCTGGTTGCCTTCGCCCAGGCGTTATTTCCCAACTGGGCCCAGCACCCGGCGGCGGCCGGCCTGCGCATCCATCTGGCCAACGGGCTGTACGTCAATGCCTTCATCGACCGCGCCCTCGGCAACTGGTCACTTCGCCCCGCTTCGCTCCAGCCCGCAGGCTCAGGGGACAGCAGCAAACCGAGCGCAACCCGCGAGGAGGCCAAGACGGTCGAGCCTGAGCAGTGCCAATCTGCGGCCGCGGACGCGGTGCGACAGATACCGCCGCTTTGGCCGCTGGACGCCACGGTTGCCGTCAACCCCTTTTTGGGCCAGGCCAACGAAACCCTGGCTCAGACCCAGGCACGTCTTGCCCGGGTTGGAGGCGTGCCGGTCACCATGCCCCGGTCCTGGTATCGAGATCGGCTGGCCAATGGCCAGATGGCCGAGTCTGACCTGGTAGCAGCGCTGGCAGAGACCGGCGACGATGCGTCAGGCCTGACGGTGGCCGACCTGGTGGACGCCAGCGCGCGGGAAAGAACAACCCCCGCGCCGCTGCCGACGGTCGCCGACCTGAGCGCACAAAACAGCGGCACCGATTGGCCCGCCATTGTTGAAGAGCGTTTCGCAGCCTGGGCCGGGGCCTGGTTCGATCAAGGACAGGCGCTGTGGGCGGCCCCGCGCTCGCGCGGCGCCTGGGCCGAATACCGGGCCTTCGCAACCCAGGACATCACCCCGGAAATTGCCGGACTCAAGCACTTCGCGCAATTCGTGGCCGATGCACCCGACGAGCCGCTGCGCGCCATCGCCGGCTCAACCCAGCGCCTTGGCCTGTCGCCCGGAGCCCTGGCGACCTATTACCACCAGTTGCTGCAAGGCCTCGGTGGATGGGCCCAGTCAGCCCGCTACCTGCTTTTCCAGGCCGAACTGGCAGGCGGGTCCGACGATACGGCGGTATCTCTTCTGGCCATCCGCCTGCTCTGGGAAGAGGCCTTGTTTCTTCAGTATCGGGCGTCTGTCGAGGCCGCTTGGCAGACCACCGTGGCTGCTCACGCGCTGCGGCCGGTCGCAGACACCGACGACCGGATTGACGCTTTGCTCCAGCTGGCCGCAGAACGGGGAGCGCAGCGAAGCCTGATCCGCGCCTTGAACAACCCTGCATCCCCATTGGAAAAGTCGCAGGAAAGC
>CAZIMY010000138.1:0-6731 GCA_964540315.1 uncultured Wenzhouxiangella sp. | reverse complement strand
CCTCGACGATGACGCCGCACTACGCCAGCCCCGAACAGGTGCGCGGCGAGGCGGTGACGCCGGCCTCGGACGTCTACTCGCTCGGCGTGCTGCTGTTCGAACTGCTGGCCGGCCAGCGGCCCTACGATTTCCCGACCCGGAGGCCTTCTGACATCGAGCGGGTGGTCTGCGAGGTCGAGCCGCCGCCGCTGGGCGGGCGCAACGCCGCCGACCTGGACTGCATCATCGCCCGGGCCATGCACAAGGACCCGGGCCGCCGCTACGCCAGCGCCCGCGAGCTGGCCGATGACCTGCGGCGCTGGCTCGACGGCCGCCCCGTCGAGGCCCGCCCGGACAGCGCGCTGTACCGGACTGGACGGTTCATCCGCCGGCATCCATTCGGGGTCGGGACCGCCGCGCTGATCGCGGTGCTCGTCGTCGGCTTCGGCGCGACCATGGCCCGCCAGGCTCACCTGCTGGAACGGGAGCGCGACGCGGCCGCGCGTGAAGCCCGGGTGGCGCAGGAAACCTCCGAGTTCCTGATCGACCTGTTCGCGGTCTCCGACCCGCGCGAGTCCAACCCGGCCGACGTCCGCGCGCGCGACATGCTGGACGCCGCGGCCGAGCGGCTGCCCGAGGAGCTTGAAAGCGATCCGCTCGGGCGCGCGCAGCTGATGCACGTGATCGGACTGGCCTACTCGAACCTCGGGATCGGCGAGCGCGGCATCGACCTGCTGCGGCGGGCGATGGAGCTTAGAGTCGAACACGCCGGCGACGATAGTGCACTAGCCGCCGACTCGCGCAACCGGCTGGGCAACGCGTTGCGGCGCTTCGGTTTCATGACCGAGGCCGAACCGCTGCTGGTGCAAGCGCTGGAGTGGCGTGAAGAAAACGGTCCGATCAATCAGGATCTCGCCGATTCATACAACAACGTCGGTCTGCTGCAGAACGAACTCGGATACTACGAGGAGGCCGAGGCGACCCTTCGCCATGCCATCGCCCTGCACCGTCAGGTCGATGGCCGAGCGACCCGCGCCGCCGCCGCACCGCTCCACAATCTGGCGCTCGCACTGCGCCGTCAGCAGCGCTTCGACGATGCAGCGGAGGCAGCCGCCGAGTCGATCGCGATCAAGCGCGCGGCGGGGGACTGGAGTCTGTCGTCGCTCGCCGTTACGCTTGCAGTGCTGGCTAACATCGAGCGCCAGCGCGGCGACCTACAGGCGGCCCTGACCTACTCGACCGAATCGCTGGCCCTTCGTGAACAGGTGTTCGGCCGCGGCAACGTGATGATCGCCAGTGGCCTGGTCACCCACGCCAACATCGTCGAAGCGATGGGTGAGCTTGACCAGGCCGAGCAGCTGAAGCGGGAGTCGGTTGCACTGTTCGAGGCGGACGGCAGCGCCGACAGTGTCCGTGCAGCTGATTCGCAGTTGGGCCTCGGCCGGCTGCTGCTCGACCAGGGCCGCTACGACGAAGCCCGGCCGCTGCTCCAACGCGCCGCCGCCAGCGCCCGGCGCCAACTGCCCGCCGACAGCCCGGAACTGGAACGCTTCGAGATCGCACTGGAACGTGTCAATTAAGATGAGCTTGCCGTCGAGAGTGTCCGACAGGCGCATGGTTTGTTCTCGCCGCGTCATCTGATCCGATCCGTAATTTCGCTCTCACAGCGGATTTCCCTCTCGATCAATCGCTTGGAGCTGCAATCCGTCAGGCGCCTGGTCTTCCTCGGGGATCCAGCGGCCATAGCAATCGCGATCTTTCAGACACGGGTCGGTGAGGGTGCGCAGAAAGGCGACAACGGCATCAAAATTTTCCTGATCGCTCAACTCGACGGGAATCTGCGGCATTTCGGTTTCGGGACTTTCCGCCCGCGCAGTCGCCAGACTATCCAGCGTCTCCCGCAGATTCTCAAGCACGACATCAGAGCGTCCTGCGCAGTCGGGTTGGGTATCAAAGGGCGGGATATCACACCAACCGCGGGTGCTGACCTGTCCGAATGCGGTCCCGGTGGGGTTGAAGTAATGGCCTGCGACCTGACTTAACCGGCTATAGACGCCGGAATGGCCGTAGGGCGCGGTCAACTCCACGTTGAGCAGGCTGGGGGTTCGGAAGGCATGCCGCTCGTCGGGCGCGGCGCTGATGCGGGCACGTCCCAGATCATCGGCCTGTTTCTCATCGCCAAAGCCCGGACCAACCTGTGGAAATCCAACGCGATGATGCTTCTGGTTGCTGAACAGATCCCCGGAATGGCATCGCACGCAGTGCATGCCGCCCTCTTCGACCGTTCGGTAGAACAGCAGCGCGCCGCGTTTCGCCTGCTCGTCAATCGCGCTGAAGTCACCACGCACGTACTGTGACCAGGGGTTCTCAACAAAGACGGCAGAACGCTGATATTCGCCCAGGGCCAGCGCGATATTGTCGAAGTTGATCAATTCTTCGGCACCGGCATCGGAATCGAACGCCTGCTGAAATTGTTCAAGCCAGTCGCTGGCCGGGAGAAGACCCTGTCCTTCGCCATAGTTGCCAAGCCGCGCCGCCAAGTACAGACGCACATCCTCGTCGGTTAAACCACGCAGCGCCGAGCCGCGCATCTCGGCAGGCACGGTGACAGGCAAGCGGGCCTGGGCTGCCAGCAGGTTGGAGCCGGCATCGGGATCGGCTTCGCCGAGCGGGCTGTCGGGTGTGCGTATTCCGCCTTCGCTGCCATTAAGCCCGAACGCGCCAGTCAGGCTCTCAACGCGGGAATCCCAAAGCACGCCGCGATCCCACAGTGCGGTATTGAAAAAGCTGATCGCGTTACGGGCAACCTGCAGTTCGCCATCGAAGGTTCGACGTCCCGGCCCGACAAAGTCCGGATTCATAGCATCAACCCCCACCGAGACAGCCAGTCCGTCAGCGCCTGCCAATGCCGGATGGTGGCAGGATGCACAGGCGACGTCGAGTTCAGCCGACAGGCTTTTGCTGAAAAACAGGCGTGCACCCAGCACGGCCAGCGACTCATCGGGACCAGGCAGGTCCCGTCCAACGCTGGCATCGCCGGTCAGCCCGTTCTCATCGATCAATTCAATCAGGGCCCGATCCAGATCTGTCATCTCTGTCTGCGGCACCGGGCACGGCAAATCAACCAAAGGACCAGCCAGCCTTTCGAGATTGAGCCCGAAGCTTTTGCCGCCTTCAAATCGCAATCTCAGGCCATCGCAGCCGGTCGCATCCAGACGGGCCATGCCTGCCTGCTCAATCCTGACATCGGCGCTTGAGAAGTCGGACCCAAAGCGCGCACCAGCGCCGGTCACCAACGGAATGTTGACCTGACGGGCATCCGCAGCAATATCCACATTGCCGACCTTCCAGGTGGGCTGGCCGTCGGCATCATAGGTGAAGTAATAAACGCTGGCGACTGTTCGTTGGCCAACCGTTTCAACCGACAAAAACTGGCCTTCGCCGCTGCGCGACGGATGCCACCAGGCACCTGACAGGGAACCGTTGAAAGACTGACTGGACCGCGAGGATAAAGCCCCGTTACAGTCTGTGCCTTCAAGCGGCCCGACGAGGCGCTGCAAATCGAAATCAAGTAGCTCTTCGTCACTCTCGTAGCGAAAATTCATTCGCCCGCAATCAACAAAACTCAGGTGAACTGTGCCAGCGGGCTCTGTCTGCACTTCATCGGGATCAAAGCCGATGCCAAATCGTGGCCCGCGCGCGCTCAGCATCGGGATGGTCAGCACCGTACTGGGCGACTCGAAGTCCACGTTGCCCATCAACCAGCGCGCTTGACCCTCATCGTCATAAGTAAAGTAAGCGAGAATCGCGACCTGCCTCTCGCCAACCTGCTCAAAGGCAATGAACTGTCCCTCACCGTCACGCTCAGGGTTCCACCATGTACCACTCATGACGCCGTTAAAACCAGCAGCCATTGCAGTGCCTGAAACGGTGACCAGGGATACCAAGCCGCACAGGCCTGCGTAACAGATGATTCGTCTCCAGCAAGTCATGTCAAAACTCCTATCCAAAACGGTAAAACGATGCCGACTCGAGGTCGGCATCGCATGTCAGGACAAGCAGGCGATCGGCGTTACCGGACGCACTCGAGAGAACTCAGCCCGGTCAGCCGGCCGATCTCCATGGTCCCAGACTCACCGTCGATCACAAAACGCATCTCCGCGTTATCGCAATCGAGAAACTCGATTTCCAACTCACCGACGCGTTCTTGATCAAACTCGGCGGCAGTCGCTGGATTGAACGTTCCGTTACTCGTGACGTAGACATCCTCGATCTTCGCCGTGATGCCCTCACGCTGTCCGATGCCGTAGAACCAGCGCTGGTTACCCATGGCATCGTAGGTCAGCCAATAGACAAGAACCCGTCCATCAGCGATCACCTGAACCGTGATGCCCTCGCCGTCCGGCACCTTGTTCAACCAATGACCGCTGAAGGTTGCATCAACGATGAATGGCGTCGGTTCCAGAGCGGTCGGTGCGCTGCTGAACTGCTCCGCCTGGGTGTCAACACCGGTGGCGGCGTCCGGATTGGGCGTCAGGGTGATCAGACCACCACAAGGCAGGCCGTCTTCGTTGCCACAATTTCCGATGGTTTGCTCACTGACGCCAATGAAGAACGGCGAGAAGGCCTCACCCACCACGTAAGAGGTGCTCGGAGAAAAGGGTCCAATGGCAATGCCCTCGCCGTCTTCGTCACCCAGCTGGTCACCGGCCACGTCGATGGCCGCAGCGAAGAAGAAATTCTCGATATCCGTCACGTCGGTCGCCACCAAGTCAACAATATTGACAATGGCTTCGGGTTCCACACCGCGAATCGTAACGCTCGTATAGGCCACCTCGTCACCCGACTGAAAGCCGACTGAATCGATCCAGAATTGTCCGGCGCTATAGATCTGGCCATCGCCATCAAGGTCACGCCCGCTGACCGTTCCAGTGATGGATGCGCCACCATCGAAACCCGTCTGCTCGAAGGTATATCGCAGCAGTTCGTGGGTGACGATGGGCGAATCCGAGGTCGCGCTGAACAAAAGCTCAAAGTTCGGGAACGGATCAACCGGGTCGAGGGTAGTCAGGGCCGAGCAGGCGAAGCCGTCGGCATTACCGCAAGGTCCAATCTCGTCTGGGATTACACTGGGTGTAAAAGCGGGCGCAAACAGAGGGCCGCCGACGTACGACGTGCTTGGTGCCAGCGGTGCAAAAGAGACCCCCTCGTTCTCTTCGTCGCCCAGCTGGCCGCCGTCCAGGTTGTAGGCAAAACCCCAGAAAAAGTTAGATTCGTCGGTAATGGGAGCAACGGAGGCGTCAAAAACGTTGACGACCGGCTCGCCCAGCACGCCCTCGATTCGAACGCTGGCATAAGTCACCTCTTCACCTCCCGCTTCCAGGCCCAACGCATCGGCCAGGGCGGGTGAGACGGAATATAAACGGCCGTCGCCATCCAAATCTTCACCCACCAGCAGGCCGGTGACAGTGCCCCCGCCCGGATAGCTTTGGGAGAATTGGATGCTGACCTGCTCGGCCAGCGCATTTGTTGCCGCCAGCGCGGTGCCGGCAAGCAGTACCGCCGCGCTGGCAGCGCGACCAATCTTGCTTTGGTTGTTGTCTCGAGTGCTGTTCATTACTTTCCTCCCCGGTCTAAACCGGATTCATTTAAGAACATGAGCGATTGCCGGGCACTGGCTGATCCGAGGAGAGTGATCGGACTGGCCAGTGCCCCGCCGTGTTCGCAAGCCCTTGCCTGTGAACACGAGACCCAGACTGAACGGCGGGGACTTCAATGTCCTGTTCAAACTCTAAAAAAAACTAAAGTCTATATTTTTCAATTGCATAAACACCCATTAGGCCCGCCAAGATGGTGTGGAGAAGGCGATAAAGAGACCCGTGTACAATTTCGGGACGTGGGTGGCGAAATGAAATGCATTCAGTGAAGAGCGTCCAGATCAATGGCCGGGAGGTCAACCTCGAGACGGGGCAGATTCATCACGGAGATAAAACGGCTCAACTTCCGCCCCGGTTGCTGACCTTGCTGAACTATCTTGTCGAGAAGAGCGGCCAGGTCCTCAGCCGAGACGAAATCATCGAGGCAGTCTGGGGACATTTGGACGCGGCTACAGACGACTCTGTCAACGTCGCAGTTTCCGCTCTACGCCGTGCGATTGGCGACGACCGCCGGCCACACCGGATCTTAAAGGCCATACCGCGACGTGGCTATTTGATGGAGGCTAGCGCCTGGGAACCAAAGGCAAGCGCCCGAGGCGCGGCCTATTCACAACCGGGCCAACCTACGGCCGCAGTCTCACCCAGGCAACGCTATGCGGGGTTTCAGGCTGGACTACTTGCTGTCTTGCTCATTACAGCCGGCCTGCTGATCTGGAATCAGCCTTGGCAAAGTGAGGAAGGTAGCCGGGAAATCGACGCCGGCCCACCTGCCGTGACCGGTCGGGCCGTCGCCGTTCTGCCCTTTGCCGACATGAGTGTGGCCAATAACAAAGGCCCGTTCGCCGACGGACTTGTGGACCGCATCATTCACATGCTGACGCTGTCGCCGGAACTGGAGGTTGTTGCCAGAACATCGTCGTTCGCATTTCGCGATAGCGCTGCAACCATCGGCGAGATAGGTGAAAGACTTCAGGTCGACGCCATTCTGGAAGGCAGCGTTCAGCACTCGGCTGACACCATCCGGGTTCTGGCCCAGCTCATTGATGCCCGAACAGAAATGCATATCTGGTCGAGGACCTACGATCGGCCAGCCGG
>CAZIMY010000137.1:0-6742 GCA_964540315.1 uncultured Wenzhouxiangella sp. | reverse complement strand
CGAGAACATCGAAAAGGACGCCGCCCTCGAGCGGAGATTCCAGAAGGTCATCGTTGGTGAACCCTCGGTCAACGACACGATCGCTATTCTCAGAGGTTTGCAGGAGCGCTACGAAGTTCATCACGGCGTCGACATTACCGACCCGGCGCTGGTTGCCGCGGCTACCTTGTCGCATCGCTACATTACCGATCGCAACCTGCCCGACAAAGCGATTGATCTGATGGATGAGGCCGCCAGCCGCATCCGCATGGAGATCGACTCCAAGCCTGAGGCCATGGACCGGCTGGAGCGCCGGCTGATCCAGCTCAAGATCGAGCGCGAAGCGCTCAACAAGGAGACCGATGAGGCGTCAAAGAAACGCCTGGTCAATCTGGAAAGCGAAATTGACGAGCTGGAGCGCGAGTTTGCCGATCTCGATGAGGTCTGGAAGACCGAGAAGGCATCAGTGCAGGATGCAACCCAGATCAAGGAGGCGCTGGAGCGCGCGCGGGTTGAACTGGAGAACGCCCGGCGCGCTCAGGATCTGTCGCGCATGGCCGAGTTGCAGTACGGTCAGATTCCGGAGCTCGAACGCCAGCTCGAGGCCGCTGAGTCGGGCGACTCTGAGCTCGATTTCAAACTGCTTCGCAACAAGGTTACCGAAGAGGAAATCGCCGAAGTGGTCAGCCGCTGGACCGGCATACCGGTCTCGAAGATGCTCGAAGGCGAGCGTGACAAGCTGCTGCGTATGGAAGACGCCCTGCACGAGCGCGTGATCGGCCAGGACGAGGCGGTCAAGGCGGTGGCCGACGCGATCCGCCGCTCGCGCGCAGGCCTCGCCGATCCCAACCGGCCCAACGGCTCCTTCCTGTTCCTCGGCCCCACCGGCGTGGGCAAGACCGAACTGTGCAAGTCGCTGGCGTCCTTCCTGTTCGATACCGAGGAGGCCATGATCCGGATCGATATGTCTGAGTTCATGGAAAAACACGCCGTGGCCCGCCTGATCGGCGCGCCCCCGGGTTATGTCGGCTACGAGGAAGGCGGCTATCTGACCGAAACTGTGCGTCGCCGGCCTTACTCCGTGATTCTCCTGGACGAGGTCGAAAAAGCCCACCCGGAAGTTTTTAACATTCTGCTGCAGGTGCTCGACGATGGCCGCCTGACCGACGGTCACGGTCGTACCGTGGATTTCCGCAACACGGTGATCGTCATGACCTCGAACCTGGGCTCGGACCGCATCCAGGAGCTGCAGGGGCAGGGCTATGACGTCATGAAACAAGCGGTCATGGATGTGGTCGGCCATCACTTCCGGCCCGAATTCATCAACCGGGTTGACGAGATCGTGGTCTTCCACCCGCTCGATAGGGGGCAGATCCGGGCGATTGCCGCCATCCAGATCGAGGGCCTGCGCCGGCGCCTTGCCGACCGTGAGATGGCCCTGGAAATTTCCGACCAGGCGCTTGACCTGCTCGGAAATGTCGGCTTCGACCCGGTCTACGGCGCTCGGCCGCTCAAGCGCGCGATCCAGCAGAAACTGGAGAACGGGCTGGCGCAGAAGATCCTGGCCGGCGAGTTCGGTCCCGGCGATACGATTCGGGTCGATGCGGCGGAAGGGGAGCTGGTGTTCGGGGGCTGATTATTGGAAGGCCGGGGTCGATTTCCTAGTCGATAACGAACCATTGACCGACTGACAGCGTGCTCGCTGCTCGCGATCTTGCCGTTTGGCACGACGCAAGCGGCCGAGGGCAGACAGTCTGGACATGGGCAGTATTGGCTACCAGCGCTATCGACTGGAGCAAACACTGCTGTACCGGATGGTCGGGCGACAGGGCAGGCGAAGCCGTCAAGCGCGTTTTTCAGATTGAAGTGGAGACCTGTCCGGATTGTGGGGCGCGGTCCCCGGAATAGGCCAATGACGGGGAGTTTGGCCTGCTTCGTCGTTCGATTGGCTACGACAGGGGAAAATCGGGCGTTTGTGCTTCCTATGCCCAGCCCGACTCAGACTTCCCCGCGAAAGAGTACAACCTCCACATCGGTGAAAACGGATTGCGAGGGTCTTCAGTTCATGTCTGTCCTGGATGACCTCAACACGGCCTCAACGAGGCGCTGAAGCGGGGCTTCAGCGCCTGGTCGGACGGGGGTCCTTCGCTAGTCCAGGTCAGGCGTCCAGCCGGACGACGCCATGAACAGCCAGTTGCCGTCGCGACGGACCAGCGTCTCGGTAATGGCCGAGACCTCGCGCTCCCGTTCGCCTTCGTTGTTTTCCGAAACGACGGTCGCGTAGTAATTCACAACGGCCGTATCTCCGTTGATATCAATCGTTGCGGGTTTGATCTGATAGAAACGAGTTGTTGACGATTCGTCGCCGAAACGCACACCGGCATCGCTTTCCGCCAGGTTGTGAGGAAGTACATCGGTTTCGCCCCAGCTCGAATATCCGTCGGCGGCGAAGCTGGTCGGCCACTCACCGGTTTCTTCGGCATCGTCGACCCAGGACTGCTGGACCACTGACCAGACGGCGGTTTGCTGCTCGGACCACTCCGCAGCGGCCGGAGCCGACACCATCAACGCAAATACAATCCCAAATACTAGTTTCAAGACAAACTCCTCGTCGTCCTGAGACCGCACAGGCAAGTTTTTGCAAGCAACTGACTGTGAAGCCTCAATAGTTTCCCACTCAGCTTATTCTGGCGGGTTCTTACAGTAGCAGACTAATTGGACAGGCACATCTGAAAAGAGATACCCACCCTTAAGTTGTAAGAAAATCACGGGCGAATTGAACCGGTACAACTCAAGAAATGCTCTTCGAAAACAACGGAGACACTGATTGCTTGGGTGTGCTTTTCCTACACGCTGTACTCGGGGGGGTTCCGCGCACCACGAAGCGCTCGACGTTGCGGGCCAGTGCTGTTCAGAGGTTCCCTAACAAAGGCCTTCCCGGTCTGTGGGCGGAAAGTGTGCGCCGCCGTCCAAGCGAATCGGGTGTCATTTGGCCCACTGTTAGCTGCAAGCGGGGTCAAACGCCGGCTGAGCATGGTCCCGCATGCTGCTGGAATTTAGTAAATGGGGCGTCTATAGTCTTTATGGGCGGCCCGAAGGAGGTCAGCATCGCGGAATCACAAGCCGGAAATCTACCCGGCATCTGCCTAAGATTAACAGCCACGGTTTTGAATTCACGGGGTGCTACGGCGCACCCGACTTCATTGGCTCGCGCCTGACTCGCACGGAGCGCTTATGAAAAAGTTTTTACTGTGGTCGCTGGCGGTGGTAGCTGGCTTGCTGTTGCTAGTCGGGGCCTACCTTGGCTCCGTCGTCTGGCGTGTGAATCACGCTGAGCCTGAGTGGACGGGTCAGCTGAACCTGCCGGGGCTGCGCGCCCCCGTGCGTATCCTGCGCAATGAACACGGCGTGCCGCACGTCTTCGCGGAAAACCAGCACGATCTGCTGTTCGCCCAGGGCTTCGTGCATGCCCAGGACTACTTCGGCCTCATGTCGCTGCAGCGCCAGATCGCGCGCGGGGAACTGTCGTCATGGCTCGGCGCCCTGGGCCTTGCCGCGGACAAACGGTCACGCACCCTGGGCCTTGCCCATGGCGCGGAGGCCGCCTGGCCTGAATTGCCGGAGGCGACCCGTGCTTATGTGCAGGCCTACAGCGACGGGGTGAACGCCTGGCTGACGAGCGATCATTACCGCAAGCCGGCGGAGCTGATCGCCCTGCACGTCTCCCCCGAACCCTGGAGGCCGACCGATTCCCTGGCCATGATGCGCCTGCTTCATGCGGGCTTCGCCTCGGACGGCGACGAACTGCTGCGCGCCCGCCTCGAGCGCAGCGAGGCGGACAACCTCATCCAGCGCATGTTTTTCGCCAACGAGTGGCCCGTGTTCCCGGTGATTGACGAACCGGACGGCGGCACGGTGCCGCAGTCGACACAGACCCTGAAGACGAAGGCCTTTTCCAACAGCTGGGTATTGTCCGGTGAGCACACGGTCTCGGGCCGGCCGCTGCTGGCCAACGATCCGCACCTGGGCAGCGTGATTCCCGCGGTGTTTGCCATTCAGCGGCTGTCCGGCGGGGCCATCGAGGCGGCCGGCGGCACCCTGCCCGGCATCCCCGGCTTGCTCTTCGGGCATAACGGCGCCGTGGCCTGGGGCGTGACCTCCTCGCTCATGGACACGGTCGACTATGTGCTGCTGGAGGTAGATCCGGACGATCCGGGTCGGTACCGGCGTGGCCCGGATGCGCCCTGGGAGCGGTTCAGTGAGCGCACGGAAACCATCGAGGTCCGCTTCGGCGAGTCGCAATCCCTGACCGTCCGCACCACGCCGATGGGCACGGCCTGGCCGGACGAGCTCCTCGGCGAACCGTTTCCTGCCGAAGGGCTGCTCGAGCGCCGCCAGCCGGCCATAACCATGACCGACACCTCGGCAGAGGCGTTTCACCGCCTGCTGACGACGCAAACGGTGCAGGAAATCACCGCCGCCTTCGCCCCGGCCACGGGGCCGAACATGAACGTCCTCATGGCGGACACGGCCGGCAACATCGGCTACCTGAGCGCCGGACAGCTGACCCGGCGTCCCGCCGCCCAGGCGATCAGCGTCGATTTCGCGCCGGCGGACAGCAACGAGAGCGAGCTGGTCGGGAGCGATGAGAATCCGCAGGTGATCAACCCGGCATCCGGCCGTGTAATTTCCGGCAATCAGCGCACGGCCGGCGATGACTTTCCCTTCTACCTGTCCCAGCGCTGGACTTCGCCGGACCGGGCCATGCGGATTCACGAGCTGCTGAACGCGCGCGACCGGCACGACCCGGAGAGCACCCTGGCCATGCAGCTGGACGTGCTCTCACCGATCGCGCGGCGCCTGCTGCCGGTGTTTCTCGATCGCATGGATTCGGAAGCGTCCGTGCTGCAGGGTATCGACCCCGGGCTGCTGGCCGCGCTGCGGGACTGGGATTACCGCTTCGTGCCCGAGGCGCTTGCCCCGACCCTGTTCATGACCTGGATCGCCGAGATCAATCGGCGGATGCTGCTCGACGAAACCGCCACCGTCGACGTCGGCCTGAATCCGGAGTTCCTGCAGATCGACTACCACACGGCGGGCATGGTGCTGCGCGACGGCCCGGAGACCTGGTGCGATGACCGGGAGACGGCGGCGGTGGAAGACTGCGCGACCCTGCTGGCCATCGCGCTTGCGGCGGCGCAGGACAAGATGATCGAAGGGCTCGGCCCGGACCCGGCCGGCTGGGACTGGGGTACCGCCAGTGAAACGACCTTCCGGCATCCCCTGGCGGCGCTGCCCCTGGTCGGCGGCGCCTTCAGCGTGACCGAGCCGGTGCCCGGCGGACCGGGCGCCCTGTTCAACTACTTCCCGGATCTGACGCAGGCGCCCCACTTCGACTTCGCCTACACGCTACCCCAGTACCGGGGCGTCTACGACCTCTCCAGCCTGGACGACTCGCTGTTCATCCAGGTGGGCGGCACCACCGGCTATCCGGGGTCACCGTTCTATGACAATCTTTTCGATGAATGGCGAAATGGCGAAGTGATGAAGCTACCGTCGAATCCGGACGCGATCGATGTGCGCTTTGAGCTCGTACTCGAACCCTAGCGCCAGCCATGCGGGGTTCGCCCTGCGGCTGCAGGCGTTTCTTTGGGACTACCTGCTGTTGCTCGGCTATATCGTCGTGCTGGTCGTCGTGACACTTGGCATTCCGGCTGTTCAGTCCCTGTTCCAGGGGCCGGTGCAGAGCGACCTGATGGCGTTTCTGATGCTCATCCTGCCGGTGATTCTATACTTTGGCGTGCAGGAGGGCGGCCCGCGGCAGGCGAGCTTTGGCAAGCGCAGGCGGGGGCTTAGGTTGATGCGGCGGGACGGGCGCCGGGTGGGCCGGGTCCGTGCGCTGCTGCGCGCCTGCGTGGCGTTTTTACCCTGGCAGCTCGGCCACACGGCGGTGTTCCACAGCGTGCAGCCGGGCCTGTTGCCGTCCGGGGTGGTGGGGGTGCTGTACGGGCTGGCCTACGGAGTGCTGCTTGTGAGCGCGCTCATGATTTGGAAAGGCCGGGCGCACCGGGCGCCCTGGGACCTCATGACCGATACGGTGGTTGTTCAGTAGCCGCCGCCTGGGCCGCGTCGCTGAGTTCGGGCCGGGGCACGATCAGGGTGGATGCTTGACAAGGAAAGCTGGTCGGATTCTCTGGCAAGCCTGCACAGCGTGGAGTGAGCCAACGCCTGGCGCCCTGAAGTGATTCGGTGAGAGTTGAGCGAAATGGTTTTGCCGGTTGGCCCGAGAGAACTTTCGGTCCGATATTCAAGCAGGCCTCTGGTCTTGCCTGGTTCGACTTTTTTACCCGGTCGATATGAAGAGTTGCCGTCGACAATAGCGAACGAGGATCCTCATTGGGCAGGGATGCTAGGACGACCGTTACTGCAGGATGTACTCAATGGTCGTCACCACTCTGACCACTTTGACCTCAGGTGTGGAAGGATCGCGTTCGGAGATCGAGAAAAAGCCCTGGCGGGCTGAGCGAATGGCCCCGATTCGGGCATTCGAGTCTGCGGCAAACTGATTGGCTGCCCGGCGGGCGTCGGCCGTGGCCTCGGCGATCATTTCGGGCTTGATGTCTTCCAGGCCCGTGAACAGGAATTGCGCGGCCTGGCCCCAGCCGGGCGTCAGCACCACGCCCTGGCCGACCAGCTCGGCGGCGTCCTGCAGGGCAGAGCGGGTCGCCTCAACCCGCTCGGTTTTCAGGGTCAGGCCACGCTC
>CAZIMY010000136.1:0-6762 GCA_964540315.1 uncultured Wenzhouxiangella sp. | reverse complement strand
AGCGCAGATTGTTGATTCATTTCACCCCTCCACTATCTCTGGCCTATGGAAATAAAATCCCTGGCCAAAATTGATATCCAGCAGCCGAAGCGAGTCGAGTTGGCTCCGGGTTTCTATACCTTCCGCGATCACCCTTGCGCTTAATCCCTTGGCCAGCGTTTGAATGCTTTCGACGATGGCGCGCTGGTTCGGTTGGCGTTCCAGTTCCAGCACGACCGAGGTATCGATCTTGAGAATGTCGACGATCCCGGCTGCGCACAAGTCAAAACAATTCAGTCTGGTTCCGAAATCGTCCAGAGCGATCAGAATGCCCGCTGCTCTCAGTTCCTGCGCTCTCTTGATCAGGCGCGCCCTTTCTTTGCAGTGGCCGAACTCGATCAGCTCCAGGCATAAAGAGTGATTGCTGCGAACGGCTTCACGCTGGCACTTAAGTGCTCTTCGAAAAAAGACGTAATCCGTCAGTGAAGCCGGATGTACGTTAACGTTGATCCGTGTGGGCTTGCTTTGGCCCATTAACCATCCGGTGGCTCGTTCGAGAATTTCGAGATCGGTTTCTACCGCCGGGCGCTCCGCGTACAGCCTGTCGATGAACTGGCCGGGAGTGCCGTCGGCCGGCGAAAGAGGGCGTATCAGCACCTCGTACCATGGCCTTTCAAAGCCGAAGCGACCGCTTGCTCCACCAATTGCGTTGATTCGATGAATCGCTATGGCGCAATGATCAGCTGAGGCGTCGACGCTGAGCTGCTGCAGGGGGGTCGCACTCATGCAAATTCCTCAAAAATGTCGTTTGACTAAATTGGCAATCGACAATATCGGCTTTGATTCCAGATTGCAAGCTTTTTTTTCGATGCAGGAAAGTTCATAGGATTTGGCCTATCCTTGAGGTTCAGAAAAGCCTGCTTCTTACTGGCTTGCCGGAGATTGGCCCTTGCCGGGGGGCGACCGGTTCAGATTTAACGGAGAGCTACATGCCATTGCGGCGAGCGACACTGCTGGTCTGCCTGATGTTCTTGGTTCTGACGGCCTGCGATAGCGAACCAGAACAGCCGCAGAGGGTTTACAGGCACGCCATTGATGGGGTGCCGGGAAGCCTGGACCCGGCCCATGCCGCCAATATTTATGCAAGCACCCTAGTCGTCAATATTTTCGACACTCTTTACCGCTATCGCTATCTTGCCCGCCCCTACGAGCTAACGCCCAACCTGGCTGAAGATTTTCCGCAGGTCTCAGACGATGGACTTGTCTTTACCTTTCGCCTACGTGAGGCGCGCTTTGCTGACGATCCGGCATTTTCCGACGGTCGCGGTCGAGTGGTCACGGCCGATGATGTGGTGTTCTCGATCCGGCGTCACTTTGATCCGGTCACGCGCTCCCAGGGGGCGTGGCTATGGAGGGACCGCATCGTCGGCCTCGATGCCTGGGGCCGCGATGGCGCTGATCCGGAGGCCGAAATAGCGGGATTGCGGGCGCTGGATGATCGCACGGTCCGGATCGAATTGACCCGACCCTATCCGCAGTTGCTCGAAACGCTGGCTATGGCCCTTTCGGCGGTGGTGCCGGCCGAAGCGATAGCCGCGTATGGCCGCGAGTTTGCGGTTCGTCCGGTTGGGTCAGGGCCATTTCAGTTGCTCAGTCTTGATGAAACCCGGGCAATTCTGGAAGCCAATCCCCATTTCCAGCGCGATCCTCTGGATCTTGCTGCCGAGGGCTTTGAGCCTTCGCTTCACGCCCGTTATGGGCTTGAGAGTCTTGACGGTCGCAGGTATCCCCTGATCGATCGCCTGGAGATTCAATTCATCCCCGAGCCGACAAGCCGCTGGAACAGTTTCTTTTCTGGTCGCGGAGTCGATAATCTCATGGTGCCGCCTGAGCAGGCGACGCGTGTGCTTTCGTCGATTGAGCCGCTGACCTTTCAGCCGCAGATCGAGCGCGATTTTCAGACTTACGCAGGCCCTGAAACCGGGCTGGTGTTCTACGGCTTCAATATGGCCAATCCAGAGATGGGCCATCATGAAGATCCCGTGCGAGAACGCGATAATCGAGCGCTGCGCTGCGCAATTCGCGATGCGTTTGACTGGCAGGCACGCAACGAGGTCTTCTACCACGGGCTCGGCGAGGTTTACCCGGGCGTCATTCCGCCGTTCCTGCGTGAATACGACGCTGCCCTTTCAAGGGACTCGGTTGAACATGATCCGGCCGCCGCCCGCCAGCGGTTGGCCGAGCATGGCTGGTCTGCAGAACGAATGCCTTCCCTGGTCTACGGATTCGATTCAACCATCGAACGACGCCAGATGTTCGAGCAGTTCCGCGCTCAGATAGCCGACGTGGGCTACCCGCGCGAAAAAATCCGGCCTCTGGGTTTTGGAAGTTTTGGCGAATACCATCGCGCGATCATCCAAGGGGAGGTGGATATATTTCTGATCGGATGGACCCTGGCGTACCCGGATGCCCACTATAGTCTGCAGATGTTTTACGGCCCGAATGCAGCCCCAGGCGCCAACTTGTTCAATTACGCCAACAGCGACTTCGATGCGCTTTTCCGCACGGCCGCCACTTTGCCTCCCGGGCCCGAGCGGACCGAGCTTTACCGCGAACTCAATCGAATGGTGATTGATGACTGCGTAGTGATTGGCAGCTTGACCCGCACGCGATTGCACCTGTGGCAACCGCGGGTTCGCATGTTGCCGGACCGTGAGGTGCTGAGCGGCTTCTTCTTACGCTTCGTGGACGTGCAGGATTTCGATTCTTGAGTCACCGGTCCGCGCGGCTGGACCTGGTCCTGCGCCGACTCGCGGGGGCCGTGCCGCTGATCCTGGGTGTCACTCTGATCAGTTTCCTGCTGACCGTTTATTTTGGTCCGGACCAGACCTACGCGCTGGTCGGTAAGAACCCGACGGTGACCGAGGTTGAGCAGCTACGTGCTGAGCTGGGTTACGACCAGCCGGTTTTGGTCCGCTACATGGACTACCTCAAGCGCCTGACCACGCTTGACCTGGGGCATGCTCACTCAACCGGGGAGTCGGTTCGATCAATTCTCGCCCGCACCATTCCGGTGTCGGTGCTGCTGGTCGCGCCCGGGCTGATTCTGGGTACCTTGTTGGCGCTGGGCTTGGCTGCACTGGCTGCTTGGCATCAAGGCGGTATTCTGGATCGCATCATCAGCGCGGTTTCCGTGGTCGGCATGAGCCTGTCCCTGGTGGTCGTCCTGATCGGCTTGCAAGCTGTTTTCGGGGTTTGGCTGGGCTGGTTCCCGGTGCGCGGCTGGGCTGTCAACGGCCCCATCGATTATCTTCACCATGTCGCCGTGCCGACACTTGCCTTCATGATCGCGACGCTTGGCTACAACGTCCGGTTTTTCCGCGCGGTGCTGGCTGCCGAGATGACCTCCGAGCAGGTCAGAACCGCACGCGCTTTCGGTCTCGGGCCCGTGCGCATCATGATCGTCCACGTCATTGGCAGCAATCTTCTGCCGATTGTCACGCGGGTTCTCTTTTCCCTGCCGTTGCTGGTCATCTCGGGCAGCCTGCTGATCGAGAGTCAATTTGGCATTCCCGGCGTCGGTCGGATCACCTTCGGTGCGATCACATCTGGTGACCAGCCGATATTGATGGCTGTGGTTGGGTTGAGCGCGGTTTTGTTTGTAATCACGGTGACGGTGGCGGACCTGCTTTGTCGCCTTGTGGATCCGCGGGTGCATCAAAGGTGAGTACGTTGATGCTGCAGACGGGACAGCGGATTGGCGACCGCCTCCGGCATGACCGTCTTGGACTGATCGCGCTGTGCGTGGTGGCCGGCTACCTAGGTGCCGCTGTTGGGGTCTGGTTGGGCTTGTGGGGTACGAGCTGGTCGCTGCTATCGGGTCCGGGCTGGGCGTCACCGTCGGCCGAGCACTGGCTTGGCACAAACCGCCTGGGCCAAGACATTTTTGCGCGAGCCCTGGCATCGACGGCGACCGCGTTCGAGATCGGTATCCCGGTGGCGGTTGCCACCACAGTAATGGGCGCCCTGGCCGGTGGTCTGGCCGGTTACGGGGACCGCGGATGGGTCGACGATATCGTGCTTTGGTTGGTCGGAACGCTTGAGGCAATCCCTTTCTATCTGCTGATCGCGGCGCTGGTTTTTGCCCTGGATGGTCGTCCTTGGGCCATGCAGGCGGCCATGATTACAACTTTTTGGACCACCACGGCCCGACTCGTGCGCGCGGAGACCCAGCGAATCCGCACGCTGCCCTTTATCGAAGCTGCGCGCGTGGCCGGTCTGGTGCCGGGCGCGATAGTGATGCGCCACGTTTTACCCAACGCCGCGCACATTCTGCTGGTTCAGGGAACACTTGTCTTTCTGGCCGCGATCAAGGTCGAGGTGGTCCTGAGTTTTCTCGGGATCGGTGTTCAGGACTCGATCAGCTGGGGTGTGATGATTGCCGAGGGTGCCCAGGACATCCTGGCCGGACAATATTGGAATTTTGCCGCCGCATCGCTGTTTCTGTTCGGCCTGGTGATGGCGGCTAATCTTCTGGCGGATCAGCTCCAGGACGCCCTGGACCCCCGTTCGCAGGATTCACGCTGGCAGCCCTATGGATGATCGCTTGCTGAGCGTGCGGCAGCTGACGGTCGAAGCACAGCGTTCCGGCCGGTCGGTGGCACTGATCCGCGGTCTTGACCTGGATCTTGAGGCCGGTGAAGTGTTGGGGTTGACGGGCGAGTCGGGTGCCGGCAAAAGTCTTACCGCTCGGGTTCTTATGGGTCTGGCCCCCGGCGGCATGGTCGTGAAGCGCGAGAGCCGAATCCGCTGGCGAGGACAGGACCTGAGTGGCTTTGCCGAAAGGCAGTGGCGTGGGCTCAGAGGTTCCCAGCTCGCGTTGATCCCGCAAAATCCCATGGTCGCGCTCAATCCCACCCGATCGGTCGGCTCGCAAATGCGCTATTTGCTGAAGCTGCATCAGCAATTCACCGGGCGTGCGGCAACGGCATCATGCGTCCGGGCTTTGTCGCGCCTGGCCATACCCGACGCCAGCCGCGTTCTGGAGCGCTATCCACACCAGCTGTCCGGCGGCATGGCGCAGCGGGTGCTGATTGCCATGGCCATGCTGTGCCGCCCGAAGCTGCTGATTGCCGACGAGGTCACCTCCGCGCTCGACGTGACCAGCCAGACTGCGATCATCGATCAATTGACCGGTCTGTGTCGCGAATCCGGTACCGCGCTGCTCATGATTACGCATGATCTGGCTCTGGTGGCGCGCAGCTGTGATCGCGCCGCGGTGATGTATTTCGGACAGATCGTTGAGCAAGGGCCGGTCGATTCGATGTTCGCCAACCCCCGGCATCCCTACACGGCCGGCTTGATCGCTTCTGTACCGGGCCGTGCGGGCCCCGGGCAGTCACGTCTGAAGGGTTTGACGGGTCAGGTTCCGGATATCGGGTGGCGGCCAGCAGGATGTTCTTTTGCTCCGCGGTGTAACAAGGTGACTGATCGGTGTGTCGGGGATACGCCCGCCGAGATCAAAGAGGACAGGCGCTCTTATCGCTGTTTCAACCCGCTTCAGGACCGCAAATAATGGCTCTTCAGCTGGCTTGTCGAAAGCGCCAAGCTTGATTCTCGGCAAATCGACCCCACCCTGTGGATAAGTCATTTATTAATATGGGGGTCAAGCCGTTATGCGAATGGACAAACTGACTGCGCGGTTCCAGCAGGCGCTCGCTGAGGCACAAAGTCTGGCGGTTGGCATGGATCACGCGCTGCTCGAGCCGGAGCACGTCATGGTCTCGCTGCTGGACCAGGAAGGCGGCGGCATTCGGGGTTTGCTCGCGCGTGCCGGTGGGCAGGTCAACGCGCTGCGCTCGGCACTTGGCGAAAAACTCGATAGCCTGCCCAAGGTGTCCGGCCAGGCTGGACAGATCAATTTGTCCAACGACACGTCTCGTGTTCTCAACGTCACCGACAAGATCGCGCGCGACCGGGGTGATGCCTATATCGCCTCGGAGCTCTACGTGCTCGCTGCGCTGGACGCCAAAGGCGGGCTGAGCGAGCTGCTGCATCAAACGGGTGTCACGAAGAAAGCGGTTGAAGATGCGATCGAGGCGGTGCGCGGTGGCGAGGCCGTGGACGATCCCAACGCGGAAGACAGCCGAGAGGCACTAAAAAAATACACCGTAGACCTCACCGAAAAGGCCGAGCAGTCACGCCTGGATCCGGTCATCGGACGCGATGAGGAAATACGACGCTGCATCCAGGTGCTGCAGCGAAGAACCAAGAATAACCCCGTGCTGATTGGGGAGCCTGGCGTGGGCAAGACCGCGATCGTTGAGGGTCTCGCCCAGCGGATTATCAACGGTGAAGTGCCTGAAGGCTTGAAAAGCAAGCGCGTTTTGTCTCTGGATCTGGGCGCACTGATTGCCGGCGCCAAGTACCGCGGCGAGTTTGAGGAGCGCCTCAAGGCAGTGCTCAATGATCTCAAAAAACAAGAAGGCCAGGTCATCTTGTTCATCGATGAGATTCACACCATGGTCGGCGCCGGCAAGGCCGAAGGCGCGATGGACGCCGGCAACATGCTCAAACCCGCGCTGTCGCGCGGTGAACTGCACTGCGTCGGTGCGACAACGCTGAACGAGTATCGCGAAAACATCGAAAAAGATGCCGCGCTGGAGCGGCGTTTCCAGAAGGTGTTGGTCGGCGAGCCTTCTGTGGAAGACACCATCGCCATCCTCAGAGGCCTGCAGGAGCGCTATGAGGTTCACCACGGTGTCGATATTACCGACCCGGCGC
>CAZIMY010000135.1:0-6774 GCA_964540315.1 uncultured Wenzhouxiangella sp. | reverse complement strand
GAAAAACTCGGATTTCTTTCCAGGCCGCTAGTCTAGTGGGCCATGCGGCTAATTTGGTAACGCTCAGCCGTCGCACAAGCGGTTGGCGAACAGGTCGCGCATGGCGGCCAGGTCAACATTGCCGCCGGTAACAATAATGCCAACCCGCTGCCCGGCCACATCGATCTGATTTTCCAGTATGGCTGCCAACGGCACGGCGCACGAGGGTTCGATAACGATCTTCATGCGCTCCCAGACCTGACCCAAGGTCTCGATGATGGCCTCTTCCGATACGGTGACAACGTCATCGACGTGGCGACGGATAACCGCGAAGGTGAGCGCTCCCAGAGAACTCCGAAGACCATCGGCAATCGTCGTTGTGGTCGCTACCGGCTCAATCCGACCCGAGCGGAAGGACCTTGCCGCATCATCCGCGTTGGCCGGTTCGGCTGCCACTACCCGGCAGTTGGGCGACATATGGCGCGCGGCGATCGCCGTTCCGCTGATCAAACCGCCGCCACCGACCGGCGCAACAATGAGGTCAAGGTCGGGATGTTCTTCGAACAACTCTTTGGCCGCCGTGCCCTGACCGGCAATCACATCCGGGTGGTCGTAGGGGGGAATAAAGCATCCGCCGCGCTCATCCAGCACGCGTTCGACCGCCGCGGCGCGCGCCGGCGTCGTAGGCTCGCAAAAAACGACTTCAGCGCCATAGCCGCGAACGGCTTCAATTTTGACTCTAGCGGCGTTTTCCGGCATGACAACGAGTGCTGGATACCCCTTGAGTGCAGCTGCCAACGCCACCGCTTGTCCATGGTTCCCGGACGAATGGGTGACAACTCCCAGCCGACCCTGCTCAGAACTGAGTGCTGCGATGGCGTTACAGGCGCCCCGGAACTTGAACGCACCGACCTTCTGAAAATTCTCGCATTTGAAAAACAGCGCTGCCCTCGTTAACTGATCAAAATAAGTTGACCGCAGCACGGGCGTGCGGTGGGCCAATCCTTGCAGTCTCCGAGCGGCCAGTTCAATAGCCGCAAAATCCGGAATCGCACGCGTTGTATCCTTCATTCGATGTCAGACCTTGATGATGGGTGATTAAATTTCGGTCGACGCACAGTCATAAGCTCAGCTTTCTTTCTTGGCCCATTTACCCTGCTCGTTTTTTTCGTAGACTTTTTTTACCGCAGCCCAGGCGACCCGGTTGGCCGTCTGTTCACGGCTGTCATCGCCACGACGATCCTTGGGGTCTTCATATTGTTGCCAGGCAGAATTCCAAGCCTCTCGAAAAATGGTCTGGGCATGTTCTGGCAAATGATCTGTCACTTGTCGGGGCAGATCGGCATTGCGTTCATATGGCATATGGACTCCTGCTCGAATACCGAACTCAAGCCTAACGCGATCCGGCCGGGCCGCGTCTCTGGCTGGCCTATACTGGCGGCTTTGACGGGAAAACGCACCCTATGCCTGCCAAACACTTGCCGAACTGGCGTTGGGGGCTGGTTGCACTTTTTTTGATCTGGCTGAGCGTGGCGTTGTGGAATGTCGTCAAGCCGCTCCCGCAGGGCATGGCGTACGCAGGTTCAGCGCGAGCGACCCATTCAGTGACGTTCCTGGCTGATCTGACTTGGGTAGACAATAACGGACAGCGTCAAACCCGGCAGACAGTCTTTGACCGGCAGCTGGCCCTGATCAACCAGGCAGAGCGGCTGATCGTTGCCGACCTGTTCCTGTTCAACGAGTTCGCCGGCGACTCGAACGCAGACGGCCTTGAACCACTTTCCGACATGCTGGCTGAAGCTTTGATAAAGCGAAAGACCGAGCAGCCCGGCGTTCGAATCATCTTTATTACAGACCCGATCAACCAGCTCTATGGCGGTGTTACCTCCCCCCAACTGAGCGCAATGCAAGCAGCCGGCATAGAGATCGTCGTTACCGATCTTGACAGATTGCGTGACTCCAACCCGCTTTGGAGCGCAACCTGGCGCCTTTGCTGTCGCTGGTTCGGCAACAGCAGCGAAGATGGATGGCTGCCCAACCCCGTCGGCGATCAGCCGGTCAGCCTCAGGACGTGGCTCAGACTGCTCAATTTCAAGGCCAACCATCGCAAGACGCTGGTCGTCGACCAGGGCGACCAATGGGCTGCCTTGGTGACTTCGGCCAACCCGCATGATGCCTCAAGCGCCCACGGAAATACCGCTCTGCTGGTGACTGGACCAGCAGCCCTGGATGTGCTCGCGACTGAGCGCGCCATCTCGGCTTTCTCCAGGCCAGAGCTGCAATGGCCCTCGATCCGGCTTGCTGAACATCGAGCTGCGACCGGCATAACAGCGCGCGCGATTACCGAAGCAGCCATTCGCGATGCCGTGATCTCCGCGCTCGACAAAGCCGGACCAGGGAGTCGCGTGGATCTGGCCATGTTCTATCTTTCACACCGTGGCGTGATCCGCGCTCTGGCCCGAGCCAAACGGCGCGGTGCAGATGTGCGCCTCCTGCTGGACCCGAATGAACACGCCTTCGGTCGCCGCAAGAACGGGGTACCCAACCGCCCGGTAGCGGCCGAGCTGAAAAAGCACGACATCAAGATCCGGTGGTGCCACACGACCGGTGAACAATGCCATAGCAAGCAGCTGCTGGTCCGATATGCAGACCGATCGGCCAGGCTGATCAGCGGGTCGGCCAACTACACGCGCCGCAACCTCGACAACTTCAACCCCGAAACCGCGATGGAAGTCAGGGGACCGGTGGAAGTGGCGACCATGAAGGCAGCCGCCGAATGGTTTGAGATGCGCTGGAACAATGCGGGAGACCGATCTTTCAGCCTCGATTACCAGCACTACGCTGACGACAGCTGGGTCCGCTACTGGCAGTACCGCATCATGGAAGCCACCGGGCTTTCAACGTTCTGACAGGACCACCGCCATAATCATTCGGCCATGGCCCGAAGATAATCAGCCAAGTCTTCAGGCGAGTGGGGCGATCGCCGAGTCCAGGCAAATTCATGCTCGGGCTGAACGGTTCGATCCAGCCATATGCCCCCTTCCAGAAGGGGTGCAGGCCGCTCTTTTGCAAGCCAAAGCACCGTGTCAGCGCCCTGTGCAGGCGTCCGAAGCACCGCTTTGAGCGTTCTTCGAAACCCGGGCAGCGAGGTTTGAACGCCAGCTGTATCAACCCAGCCAGGGTGCATGACGTGAGCCGAAGGTTTCCCCGCCCAGCGGTCATTCCACCAGCGCGTCAGTACAACCTGTGCACGCTTGTGCATGGCATAGGCTGCCATGCCGTCAAAGGATTCCGGGTCGAGGCAGTTCATGGGCTCAAGCTTCAGCGGCGACCCGTACATTCCGCCTGATGAAACGGTTACAACGATCCCGTCGTTCGCCAACAAATCGGCGTCGTAAAGCGCTTCAGTGAGGACGTACGGGCCCAGCAAATTGGTCGCGAAAGAGGTTTCAAATCCCTCGTCGGTCATCTCATGTTGGTTCGACAAGATGCCGACATTATTGACAAGCACATCAATCGCCCGGGCCTGAACGGAGCGCCTGGCGGGCAACCTGCGAATCTCGGCCAGTAACGACAAGTTCGCAGACAGCGGGACAAGACGGGTGGGATGTTTGGCCGCTTGTTTGAGATCGCTGAGCTTTTCCGCGCTACGCCCAACCGCCAGCACCCGGGCTCCAAAGCGATTGGCAGTCAGCGCAATGGCACGGCCGATGCCGCCCGTGGCGCCGGTGACCAGCCAGGTCTGGCCGCCGAAATCCGGGTTCAGCGCAGGCTGGTCTTTCAGGGCCCGGCGATAGCCGAGCCGGCTGAAGTCCCTGGCGAAGCGGGCATAGAAAAAAAGACTGGCGAGCGTTCGGATCACGGCACTGAAACAGAGAGAAGACAGTGCAGTATGAAAGCGACGGCCGAAGCGCTTTGTCAAGAGTCGTTTGGATTACTTGGAGATGACGGGCAATCCGATACTTTAGAGTTACCTCAACGTCCTCTCGCTAGAGCGTATTTTGATGAAAGACAGAATTTATGATGTCGCCGTCATCGGTGGCGGAACTGCCGGCATGGTCGCCTACCGGCAGGCGCGAAAACACACCGACAGCGTTGCCTTGATTGAGGGCGAGCAATTCGGCACAACCTGCGCGCGGGTCGGCTGCATGCCGAGTAAATTATTGATCGCGGCAGCGGAAAACGCGCACTCTGCCCGACACGCACGACGATTCGGCGTGCGCACCGGACCCGTGAAAGTAGATGGCCGCGCAGTGCTGGAGCGGGTCCGCCGGCACCGCGATCGGTTCGTTGGCGGCGTCCTCGACAGCATTGAAAAAATTCCCGAAAGTGACCGCATCCTTGGCCGTGCTCGTTTTGTCGAGCGCAACGTCCTCGCTGTTGGTGACCATCTGAGGATTCAGGCGGCCAGAGTGGTCATTGCGACTGGCTCCCGAACACACGTCGTTCCATTCCTAAAAGGCGCAGGCACCCGCTTGATCACCAGCGACGACGTGTTCGACTGGCCTGATTTGCCGGACTCAGTTGCGATCTTCGGACCCGGCGTCATCGGCCTCGAGCTGGGTCAGGCGCTTTCCCGCCTGGGTGTGCGGGTGCGGATGTTCGGGATTGGCGGACTGGTCGGGCCGCTTCGTGATCCCGACATCAGAGCGGTTGCCGAGAATACCTTCAATGAAGAATTTCCGTTGGATAGCGACGCTACTGTCCACTCGGTGCGCGAAACCAAGCTTGGCGTCCAGATCAGTTTTGACAACCGCGAAGGTGACGAAACAGTTGAAACCTTCGACTATCTCTTGGCTGCAACCGGCAGAAAACCCAATACCGACGGCCTGAACCTTGAGGTAACCGGCCTGGAGGTCGACAAAAACGGCGTTCCTCAATTCGACCCTTACACCGCTCAGTGTGGTGACAGTCCCATCTTCATCGCTGGTGATGCCAACGGCCATCTGCCGCTGCTGCACGAAGCGGCCGACGAGGGTCGAATCGCCGGTACAAACGCGGGCCGCTGGCCGGATGTTCGCTCCGGGCTTCGGCGCACTCCACTGAGCGTTGTCTTCACAGACCCACAAATCGCCGCTTGCGGAATGAGCCTCGAAGAAGTCGAAAAACAGTGCCAAGGCGGTTACGCCGTCGGTTCTCTGGATTTCAGAACTCAGGGCCGCAGCCGGGTCATGGCTAAAAACAGCGGTCTGCTGCGCGTTTATGGTGAGCGCGGCAGCGGGCTTTTGCTAGGTGCAGAAATGCTCGGGCCAGCGGCTGAGCATCTCAGCCACCTTCTCGCCTGGTCCATTCAGAAGCGTTTGACTGTTGGCGAGATGCTGGACATGCCTTTCTATCATCCAGTGGTTGAAGAAGGGGTCCGGACAGCGCTTCACGATCTGGGTCGTCAGTTGGAAGAGGGTTTGGGGCGACCACAGGATTGCATGGACTGCGGGCCCGGCGGTTAAGCCCCGTTCCCGCTCATCTCAATAGAAGAAGACAAGGCACGGCGTCGGCTCCCGACCAGACGATCGCGTTCTGACCAAACCTGCGACCTAGCTCCTCGGCAGAGTCTCGTTCCAGGCCTGCAATGAGAAATCCAGGCTCCGGTGGCCATTGACCCTCTGGGTCCAAACCGACGGTAAAAAGAAAAGGCAACCCCGTCTTGCCGATTATGTCTGCCAGACGACGGTTAGCCACCTGATTGTCTAGATTGGAACAGATACAACCGCCCGGGTTGTAAGCGGTGATCAGAGCGCTGCACGATCGGCCGTGGGCTGCGTGCCAGGCGCCAAGTTCAGTGCTTGACCGATCAACGATCAGATCAAATCTGCCGTCAATTCGGTAGCGGGCTGAGCGATATGCCTCAATGGTGGTCTGGTCAAGCTCGCTCGGGATTGTCCGCGAGCCTGCCTTCACAAATTGACCGTCGAGCGCTTGCCTTCCAGCTTCCGAAACAACCAGCCCTGCTGAAGCTCCTGCCCGGTCACCGTCCGGTAAGCCACAGCGTCGCTTTCGAGAAGCACCCGAACCCGCCGGGCAGCAGCTGGCGAACAGGCAAGCAGCAAACGATCACCGATCTCCAGCTCGGTCTCAAGCGCTGGAAGTAGTTCATCTTCATCACCGCGCGAAAGCATCAAGACCTCGACGTCGAGGCGTTCGGCAGGTCGGAGCGGGTGCTTTGAAAACACACCAACAGTGAGCGGCTCGCCAGCTTTGTGAAGTGCGTGAAGCGCCGGGGCGCGATTCTTGCTCAGCCTTACGGTGAGAAGCTGCGGCTGGCGCACCGAGTCGGTCGAGGGTACGAGTCGGTCAAGGATCTTTTTCGCTGGCTCATCGCTGGTCTGCTCAAGACGATTGAACAGGTGGCTGAGCAGCGGAGAGCGAATGTGGCTGAGGATTGTTCCCGCGATCAGCTCACCGGGTTGCGCAACGTACTCAGGCTGCGCGGCCTCGAACAGAGGCCCGCTTGACCAGCGGTTGGCCACAGCTGCACAGAACAAGTCATCTTTAAGATCTCGCGCGGTAATCAAGATCGAGAGATTGTCTACATCGTCCTGCGTTGTCGCCAGAATGCCCGCCGCATCTTCAATGCCGGCCGCACGCAGCGTTTCAGCCTGGGTGCCGCGCCCGGCAATGCTGCCCTCTGGCAAACCTTCCAGCGCCGTGTTTTCCTCAATGACCGTGACCTCAAGGCCTGTTTCCCGAAGCACCCGATAAACCGCTTTCCCGAAAAGCCCGAAACCGCAGAGAATCCAGCGTCCTTTGGGCACTTCAGGTGCCTTGGGAAATTCGTGCTCAGGGCTGGATCTGAGC
>CAZIMY010000134.1:2024-6885 GCA_964540315.1 uncultured Wenzhouxiangella sp. | reverse complement strand
CGTCGCGCCCAGAACACTCGACCGTCATCCCTGGCCAGCACGATACCCACGTTGGGGCGAAAACCGTCCGGGTCGATCATCGTTTCCACTTGTCGCGGTCAGGCTGTGATACCGTTCCGCAAAAATATGCACTGCCCCGAATGGTAATCAATTCCCGTCCAGAATGTCAGCCATGCGCCGCCCGCTGATCTGGACCGTCTTGATCGGGCTGGCCCCTTTCAGTCTTTTCTTCGCTGTAAGTTGGGGCAGCGCGGGGTGGATCTGGCCTTGGCAAGCCGACAGCGCGATGGCACCTGTCCTGACCGAACTGCGCTGGCCGCGAGCCATCACAGCGATGGTGACAGGTAGCCTGCTGGCGCTGGCAGGCTGCCTGATGCAGGTGCTTCTCCGGAACCCCCTGGCCGATCCCTACGTACTTGGACTCTCGGGTGGAGCCGCGGTTTTCGCCTTACTGGGCATGAGTCTGGGATTGAGCTTCTTGCCAACCCCCCTGCTCGCGTTTGCCGGGGCCTTTCTGACCATGATCATCGTTTTCGTGCTGGCGCGCGGCAGCGGCCCCTGGAGCACCACGCGCGTCTTATTGACCGGCGTTGTCCTGGCCAGCGGCTGGGGCGCACTGATCTCTCTTATCCTGTCGCTGGGCTCAGACGCCTCGCTCAAGAGCATGTTGTTCTGGTTGATGGGAGACTTAAGCTACGCCAGCCTGTCAGGCTGGTGGCTGCTGCCGCTCACGCTGGGCATTGGACTCCTCTGGCTAAGAGCACGCAGCCTGAACGTGATGGTCGGTGGCCAAATGCAGGCAGCGCTGCTGGGTGAATCCACTCGCCAGCGCTTTTGGGAAATTTACCTGGTTGCTTCGCTGCTGACGGCATTGGCGGTCTCGCTCGCCGGCGCCGTCGGTTTCGTCGGCCTGATCGTGCCCCACCTGATGCGCCTGGTTGTGGGCAGCGACCACCGTCGACTGCTGCCCGCCGCCGCGTTGTTCGGCGGTGCATTCTTGGTGATTGCCGACACCGTCGCACGCAGCGCCTTTGCCCCGCGTCAAATGCCCGTAGGTGTTTTGACCGCGCTGATCGGCGTGCCCCTGTTTCTGGTTCTGCTCAACCGGGCCGTCAGACTTCGATGACAGACCTGGACGACGCTGCGAATCTCTTGGAGGCCAGGGAGCTGACCGTCGACATCGGCACTGTAAAAGTCGTCGAAAAATTGACATTCGGCGTGAGGCGAGGCGAATTCTGGGGCGTGCTAGGCCCCAACGGAGCGGGGAAAACCACCCTGTTGAAAACCCTCGCCGGACTTCACGCGCCAACCCAGGGCGAAGTTTTTCTTGACGGTCAGAATCTGAATCTGTATCCGCGTCGGAAGATAGCGCGGAAACTCGGAATGCTCCCCCAGAATACCCGCTACGCCTTTGAAGCGAGCTGCGAGGAAACCGCGCTGGTCGGGCGCCACCCCTACATGACCGCCTGGTCGCGACAGTCAGCCGCAGACCGACAGATGACCCGACAGGCGTTGGCTGATCTGGAACTTCTGGCCCTCGCTGAGAGGAGCTGCATGCAGCTATCGGGGGGCGAATCGCGGCGACTTGCGCTGGCCACACTACTGGTCCAAGACCCGGACGTCCTGTTGCTTGATGAACCCACTAACCACTTGGACCCGGCCAATCAGGTCACAGTCCTGAACGTGCTGGCCAAGCGAGTGCGCGAGGCAAACAAGGGCGCAGTCATGACCCTGCACGAAGTCAATCATGCGACCTGCTACTGCAGCCATGTCGTCATGCTTTTTGGAAATGGACAATGGTCAGCGGGACCAACTCAGCATCTCCTGAATGAACAGACCCTCAGCGCACTCTACCGTTGTAGCGTGCGGCTGGTCGACGATGGCGTACAAAAAGTCTTTGCCGTTGCCAGAGCGCCGGTCCCACGGGACCTTTGACAGTCATAAGGCAGGATTCAAGCCCTTCGGCGCTCGCTATCTTTGGCGCTCACCGAGACAACCTGGATTTCATGCGTTTGTATTCGCAAATCAGTGGCTTCAACTCGTCAGCGAATCGATCAGAAAACCCGATCAGGGCCGGACTAATCGGGGTCGCCGGGCCGGGCGATCTACTCGGAAAAATCCGCCAGTCCGTGTCAGCAACAGCCCGCTCCGGCAGGCTTGGCAACTCAAGACCGATATGCGCAAACAGCCGCCTGCGCATGCCCTCCGGATCTGAAACCAGATCCTCGTAATCTACGACCAGAACCGGGTTGGGCAAGATATTGCTCCAATGCTCAATCAACCGCTCCGTCAGGGCCATCGCACGACCGATGCTGGCCAGATCATACGTGTATCCATGCCCGCTTTTAAATTTCTTGAAATACAAAGACACACCCAGATCAGCCGGCTTTCGACGGCACAGCACGACGGGCCTGTCCGGATGCACAAGGCCGAAATAGCCGAGCCGGGTCAGGTTGACTGGCGAACTGTCAACGACCCAGCCGCGTTCGACCTTGGCCAAGGGATGACTGGCGTAAGTTTCAGTGAACGGCGAGCTTCCCTCCTGAGCCAACTTCCGGACTCCGCTCAAGATCTGGTTTTTTTCAAACTTGACCAAAGCGCGCCGCAGCCCTGCAAACTCGCCGATCGGGAAAATATGGGGGTGGTCGGACAGCATGCCTTCCACCATGGTCTTGCCGGAACGCGGCAGTCCCGCAACCACAATGGCACGGCAATCCGGCGCACCGGAATTTGGCGCATCGAGATCCGACCTGGACAACTCCAAAAGTCGCTTGGGAAGGGGGTATTCTCGTCGGGATTGATCGATGGATTTAAGCGCAAGGGCATTTGCAGCCGTGTAAAAGGCAAACCCGATACGATCGCGATGGGCCTCGACATTCAGCTGGCCCAGGAAAAATAGCGCTCTTGCGCGGGAGGGGTCACTCTTTCGGCTATCCAGGGCACGCACAAGCATTCGCGCGGCTTCCGGGCCATCAGGATCCAGACTTTCTAGGTTCAGAAGGGCCGTGTAGCAATTCAGATTATCGGGATCCAGCTCGCAGCCCTTTCTGAGCAGATCGATTGCACGCCGGGGGCGGCCCCGCTGAATTTCCAGCTGCCCAAGGGCCAGATGAAGCTGTCGAGAACATTGATGATCCTCAAGCCCGTGTTCGTAGACCGAGGCCGCTTCGTTTGGCCGGCATAAGCCCTCCAATGCCTTCCCTCGGTAAAGCCAGCCTTCATCGCCCGCTCTTTGATCGAGGTTTTCCGTTCTCTCAAGAATGCCGAAATAGTCATGTTTCGCTAGCAATTCTCGCAAGGACCGCCGTTTGGACTGCTGATTCACCATTTTCTGCATCGTCAATTTCATCCAAGATCACCCCGGCATCATAGGCCGAAAAACTTGGCCATTGCGACGCCGGTAATCTGGCAGGGCTTCAGGAAATCACGGTCTTGGCGGCCGCCTCCAGAAAGGCGCTGGAGTCAATTCGCAAGAAAAACGCCCTTTCGCGGAATAAAATCCCTCGCCTCTACGTTTACCCAGCGTCTCATCAAGCTCTACCGGACTCAGTTCGCTCAGAGACAGCCTTAAAAATCGACACAGTTTTGGAGGAAGAAATGAAAAAATTCAAGACATTAGCTTTAACAGGTCTGGCCTGCACCATGCCGCTGGCAACGGCGAACGCAACCATGCTCACGGGCGGCTTTACCGGCAACTGGTACAACCCCGAGACCGACGGACAGGGCTTTCAGCTTCAAGTTTTGCCCAATGGAGAAGCTCTGGCGTTGTGGTTCACCTACGATGCTGACGGCAATCAGGTCTGGCTGATTGGCAACAATCGGATTGTGGGCAATAAGGTCACCATGGACATGCTGAGACCGCAAGGAGCAAGGTTTGGGCCGGCCTTCAATCCGGACGATGTTGAAATGCAAGCATTCGGATCGGTCACCTTGACCTTCGAAGACTGCAACAGCGGATCAGTCACCTGGGAAAGCGACGACCCCCAGTTCGGTTGGGGACAGATGAATATCCAGCGTCTGACCAAATCCGCTGGCGTTTCCTGCTCTGCATCACTGGCAGACAATCGCAGCGGCGATGAGCCGGTACTGGACTTCAAGGTCGCACTCTTAAATGACAGCGCCTACCGTGATGCGGAAGCCAAAGCCGAATATGAATCGCGACCGGGGCGCGTCGAGTTTGAAGTGGAAATCGAAGACGTTCCAGCCGGCGACTACCAGCTTCTGGTCGACGGCATAGAGCGCGGCATTATTCGAGTTGAGCAAGACGAAGACGGTACCGAAGGATATATCGAGTTTTCCAGCCCGCGAGACGACGATGACTTCTCGCTTGACTTCGAGCCTTTAGGGAAGCTGATCGAAATCACCGATGGGACCACCCTGCTATTCAGCGGAATACTTGATCCGGAATTGGGCCCAGATGCCGGTTCTGATGAAGATCTTGCTGGACCATCTCTGGATTTCGGGCAATATGACATAGAGATCGACTTTGACAGCACCGGACTCGATCCTGACGCGGATGGCGATCTGTCCCTCGACATTTATCCAAATCGAGTTGAATTTGAAGTTGAGGTTGAAGATCTGGCGGTCGGAACCTATACGCTGTCTGTTGGCGAGAGTGACTTTGAATTCGAGGTCATCAGCTATGGTGACGACACTGAGGGAGAACTCGAGTTCAGCAATCCGGCTGAATCAGGCAAACTGCTGCTCGATTTCGACCCCCGGGGCCAATTGATTACAGTCGAGCAAGGCGGCGATCTCTTCTTGTCGGCTCAGTTTCCAGCCGAGGGTATGCCTGATGATGAAGATGACATGACGACAGAAGACGTCGATGATGATGTCACCATGGATGACGATGATGACG
>CAZIMY010000134.1:0-1924 GCA_964540315.1 uncultured Wenzhouxiangella sp. | reverse complement strand
GATGATGACGACACCACCGATGGTGACGACGATGACGGCGACGAAGACGACGTCACGGGCGATGATGAAGATGACGGCGATGATGATGAGACCGATGAAGACGATGACGGCGGTGTTTAAGCCAGGCTATCCATCGGTCGGTTTGCAAGCCAGCATCAATCATTGCTGAAAACAGGCAAACGATCCCCGTGTACTTGGAGCAAGCCTACAATCTGATGAAGCTGATTCTGGCAAGCTCTGCTTTTACCCCACCCGGCGGCTCGGGTGGGGTTTTTGTTTCCAGGGTCCTCTAATCCGATGAAACATTTCCTCCTTGGCTTATCAAAGCACCTAATCATATTTCTTGCATTGACCGGACTGATCTCGCATCGACCCGCAGCGGAAGTCAGGTACTCAAGCGCTATGGCGATTTACCTCACCAGCGCCATTTCCAGTTCGAGCCCGCTCGATGATGACGTAGAGGACGACGCTGAGGACGATGCCGAGGACGATGCAGAGGACGACGCCGAGGACGACGCTGAAGACGACGCCGAGGACGATGCCGAGGACGACGCTGAGGACGACGCCGAGGACGACGCTGAAGACGACGCTGAAGAGGACGCCGAGGACGATGCCGAAGATGACGCCGAGGACTATGGTGAAGAATATCCGGAAGATGACATTCAGGATGAGGAGGGGTACCGTGCCGCTTCACTTGGAGATGCTTCAGCCGGCATCCTGATCGACGACGTTTTCGATATCGCGTTCGATCAAAAGGGTGAAGTGATTGTTCGCAATGAACTTTTGCTCTTGATTGCAGATGAGAGCCTTCAGAAGATCAAGAATCTGCCAGATTGGCGCCAGCTAGAGAATAAGGCGCTGCCCCATTTCCAGAGTACGCTTATACGACTCGCAGTTCCCAGCGGCCAAGACCTCGCCAGCGCTTTGTCCAGGTTGCGGAAATTGGCTCCTGATGCCAGCATTGATTTCAACCATAGTTATGAGATCAGCAGATCAAAGCCGGCCATCCAGGATGGCACAAATACCCGGCTTTCCGGAGGCCGCTACAGACCTTCGGGGTTTTTGCTTCGTAATGATTTGAGAATCGGCATGATCGACAGCGGCGTCGCCACGGAGCATGGCGCATTTCAAAACCGAAAGATTACAACTTGCTCATTTATAGGTAATGATCGAAGAACTAGCAGCAGCCATGGCACGGCAATTGCGTCTTTGCTTGTTGGGGACTCTGTTGAAATAGCGGGAATGGCACCCAATGCAACCTTATTTGCCGCAGAAGCATTCTTCAGGGTTCCCGAAATTGGCCTGGTATCAACCAGCTTCAAACTGGTCAGCGCTCTCGAGTGGCTCGCACAAAATGATGTTCAGGTCATCAATATGAGTCTGACCGGTCCACATAATGAAGTGTTGAGAAAAGCTGTGGAAATGGTCTCCAACGACCATATCGTGATTGTTGCCGCAGCAGGCAATGATGGCCCGGCCGCCGGTCCTCGTTACCCTGCTGCGTACGCTAACGTACTGGCTGTCACTGCCATTGACGAAAACGCAAGGCCTTTTCTGCGCGCTGTGCGTGGTCCGCATCTCGATTTCGCAGCGCCGGGGGTCAGACTGCGGGTCGCAGATGCATCCGAGCCCTCAACATACCGCCTGGCGACGGGTACTTCATTTGCCACGCCATTCATCACTGCTTTAGTGATGCACTATCAAGGAACCCACCCGGAGACCGGTCGCTTTATGCTGATTAAGGCAATGCAAGCAGACGTAATAGACCTTGGAGTGGCAGGGCACGACGAAATATTTGGCTGGGGTCTGGCAGGATCCAGCCTGCTGGCAGATCAAAAAAAACAGGAACAATGATTAGGCAAGTGCTGCGATATCTCCGCATCGTTAAAATTCTGCCTGCATCTGCACCTCAAACCGATGGTCG
>CAZIMY010000133.1:0-6980 GCA_964540315.1 uncultured Wenzhouxiangella sp. | reverse complement strand
AAGATTCAGAAAACCTCCCCACGCCAGCAGGCGCAGCCAGGGTTTGTCCACAGGAGCGGTGATCACGGGTTTCACGAGGGTGAAGGAACATAACGAGATGGACAATGCATATCGTGACACAGCGACGTCACTGTTCTTGGAGGGGCGGCGCGCAGGGCTGCGTGCGGTTCTGACAATGGCGTTTCTGATGGGCCTGGTTTCACCGGCGCAGGGTTTGGCGCTTCACGACGTTGCCGAACGGGCGAAAATACTGGCGGGGCAGCCTTGGCAAGCCAGCGAACCATCCGATCCGGCCCTGTCCCGACTCGACTACGACCAATACCGGGCGATTCGCTTCGACCCCAGCCAGTCCTTGTGGGCCACGAATGAGGGTTTCCGGGTCCAGTTTTTCCATCCAGGCTTTCTCTTTGGTGAAGCGGTAAGCATCCATGAAATCTCCGAAGACGAGGCTCGCGAGGTGCCGTTCTCGTCCGAACGGTTTCGATTTGATCCGCCCCTTGACGGACCCCCGGTGACCACGGCTGACGGCTACGCTGGATTCAGGGTCCACTTTCCTCTCAATCGGGCCGACGTGCACGATGAGTTCCTCGTTTTTCTGGGCGCGTCTTATTTCAGATTTGTCGGGCGCGATCAAGCCTACGGCCTGTCGGCGCGCGCTTTGGCGCTTGACAGCGGTGGGAGCACGCCGGAGGAGTTCCCCGCTTTTCGCCAGTTCTGGCTGGTTCGGCCGGCGGCCGGTGACACCCGGCTGCGTCTGTTTGCCCTGCTCGATAGTCCGTCGGTCACCGGTGCGTTTGGCTTTGAGGTTGAGCCAGGAGAATCGACCAGCCTGCTCGTCGATGCCTACCTGTTCGCGCGGCGTGATTTGGTGCGCCCGGGTATCGCGCCTCTGACCAGCATGTTTACCCATGGCGATACCGGACCGTTTCTGGTTGATGATTTTCGGCCGCGGGTGCACGATTCAGACGGACTGCTCGTCCACAGCAGTCGTGGTGAAGTCCAGTGGCGGCCTTTATCTAACCGCTCGCGGGTCAGGCTGAGCGCGTTTGCCGACGATGCTCAGCCTGTGGGCTTTGGTCTGCTGCAGCGTCGAGACGAATTTGAAGATTTTCAGGACCTGGAGGCGCGATATGACCGCCGGCCGGGGAAGTGGGTCGAACCGCTTTCCGGCGACTGGGGCGCGGGACGCGTGGAGTTGGTCGAAATCCCCACCGCCGACGAGACCTTCGACAATATTGTTGCTTTCTGGGTGCCGGATGCCCCCATTCGCGCCGGCGAGTCACGCTATTACCGCTATCGTTTGAACACGGTCGATGGCATGATGCCTCAGCCGGGACTGCTCCCGATCCGCCGGACACTGACTGGTCGAGGCGGCATCCCGGGTCAGGCCAGCTGGGCTGACCGGTCGATACGGCGGTTCGTGATTGAGTTTGACGCTGGGGCGGTGGCCGATACCGACGGCATCGAGGTTGTTGCACAAACTCGGGGTGGAGAGGTGCTTGAGAGCCGTCTGGAGGTCATTCCATCAACGAACTCGGTTCGGGCGGTTGTGACGCTAGAGCCCGATGCGGCTGGCAAGGCCTCAGACTTGCGCGTTTTCCTTAGTAGTGCTGATGGCCGAATTTCTGAAGTGTGGAGCTACGTCTGGTACCCGGATGAAATTGATCGCAAACTTTGAACGTCGCCGCCGTGTGTTTCTCGCTCTGGTCCTGGGGACCGGAGGGCTCGGCTTGGTCGGCCTGTTTGAGGCGCTGGCGCTGGCCGGGGTGGACATGTCGGCCCGAGTGCCCCTGGCGCTGCTGTTTGCGATGACCTTTACCTGGATTGCTGTGTCCTTCTGGCACGCGGTCATTGGGTTTTTCCTGATGCTGATGCGGCGGGATCCCTACACGCTGCAAGCGCCGCCGCCCGCCGATCAGACGGTTGAAAAGCTGGGGCCGCACCGGACCGCGCTGATCATGCCGATTTACAACGAAGATCCGGTAGCGGTTCATGCGGGCCTTGCTGCCATGGCGTCTTCGCTGCTTGAGTCCGGGCATAGCAATGGGTTCGAGTTTTTCGTCCTCAGTGACACCCAGAACCCGGATCTGTTGATTGAAGAACAGGCCCACCTGGCCAGGCTGCAGCAGCGGCTCGGCGCTCGCCTGCCGCTGCACTACCGTCATCGTCCCAACAATGGCGGCCGTAAGGCGGGAAACGTTGCGGATTTCTGTCGCCGCTGGGGGCCGGGTTTTGACTTCATGCTGGTGCTTGACGCTGACAGTCGAATGGATGCCGCAAGCATGCACCGTTTGGTCTCCAGGATGCAGGCTGATCCGAGTCTGGGCCTGATTCAGACCGTGCCCATTCCTGCCGGACAAAGCAGCCTGTTTGCCCGGGTGATGCAGTTTGCTTCATCCCTTTACTCGCCGATGCTTGCGACGGGGCAGGCGTTTTGGCAAGGACGGGCTGGAAATTACTGGGGGCACAATGCGCTGATTCGCGTTTCTGCATTCATGTCCAGCTGCGGTCTGCCGAGGCTTCCCGGCAAGCCGCCGCTGGGCGGCGAAATTCTCAGCCATGATTTTGTTGAGGCCGCACTGTTGGTGCGAGCCGGCTGGTCCGTGGTTCTGGACACCGCCGTGCTCTCCAGCCACGAAGAGATGCCCGCTAATCTGATTGACTTTCTGGCCCGCGACCGACGATGGATGCAAGGCAACCTGCAGCATCTGCGGCTGCTTGGCATGACAGCATTGCAGCCCGCCAGCCGACTGCACTTTCTGTTTGGCGCGTTTGCTTACTTGTCCTCGCTGGCCTGGCTGGGCCTGATCGCCATGGGCCTGGCCACCTTGATCCGCCAGCCTCCGGTCGCGGAACTGGCCCATCCTGGGCTGACCAGCTTGAATATGGCCCTGCTTGTGGCCACTTTGGCGGTGCTGTTTGCCCCCCGTGTGTTGGGGCTGTTGTTAGCGGTCATTCAGCGGCCCAAGGCATTCGGCGGGCGATTCAGGTTGCTCGCCAGTGCCATACTCGAGGCGGCTGTCGGCGTTTTGCTGGCGCCGGTCATGATGTTTTTCCACGCGCGATTCGCGCTGGAAATCCTGTCTGGTTCCAGTGCCGGTTGGTCATCTCCACCGCGCGGCGACAGAGGGGTCCATGGAGCGGAAGCGCTGGCCCGAACCGGCCTCGTGGCGCTGCTGGGACTGGCGTGGTTGATCGGGGCCGCGACCTTGACGCCGCAGTATCTGTGGTGGATGAGTCCGGTTTGGCTGGGTCTGCTGATTTCGCCGCTGGTCGCCTGGCTTTCGGGCAGTGCCCTGGCGGGTCGCGGCCTGCGTCGTTGCGGGCTGCTGCTGACGCCCCAGGAGGTTGCCCCCCCGGACGTGCTGCAAAGCGCAAGGCCGGAGTGGATCGGCCGGACTGGGTGGTTCGAGCTTTCACCACCCCCGCCTGAGCAGCCTGGTGAAATGACCCCTCAGCGTATCCGCTGCCGTGATCTGGCTCAGCGGGTATCACGTCTGGGAAAAGTGCGTGTCTGACGGGCTCAAAAGTCTTGTTGGTCTGGCTCGATCCCTCGTGATTTATCGACGTCCGGGACGGCAGCGGTCCCTGAGAAGCTTTTACAAAGCCTTTGTCCAGCCGGGTGACCTGGTGTTCGATGTTGGTGCCCATCTGGGCGACCGGACGAGCGCGTTTGCAGCTCTTGGAGCAACGGTGGTCGCCCTGGAGCCTCAGCCAAACCTGTTCGGCTGGCTGAAGCGCCTGACGTCCAGCGACGATCAAGTGACCTGCCTCGACCAGGCCGTCGGAAGCGAGCCTGGCAGCGTAGAGATGGTCACCAGCCTGGCCAATCCAACGGTGGCCAGTTTGTCGAAGGAATGGACATCACGCGTCAGTCGCGGCCAGGCCGGATTTGAAGGCGTTCAATGGGACCGGCGGGTTAGCGTCGATGTCACCACGCTTGATTGCCTGATCGACCGTTACGGCGAGCCGGCTTTTTGCAAAATAGATGTCGAGGGTTTCGAGCCTGAGGTGCTCAAGGGACTGTCCCGGTCCCTGCCCGCATTGTCGGTCGAATTTCTCAATGGTGCCTTGGACCAGGCAATTGCTTGCGTTGACCGATTGGAAGCGCTGGCAAGATACCGTTACCAGGTGGTCGAGGGCGAGCGGCGGACATTCTTTCTGCCGGAGTGGTTGGGGGCTGACGAGGTGCGGCAGTGGCTGGCGGATGGCGCAGCCGGTCTGGCTTCCGGCGATTTGTACGCCCGCCGTGATGATGATCGGTAGTATCAAACTCAAATCTTGGTGATCAGGACGAAGCCGTGATCCACAGTTGGCAACATATGACCTCTCCCGAGTTGGCAGGGCAGGCCGGCCCCGACGCATTGGCTGTCCTGGCGCTGGGGGCCGTCGAGCAGCACGGTCCGCATTTGCCGCTGTCCACCGATCTTGATATTGTCGAGGGCATTGTGGCGCGCGCCTTCGGCCAGCTGGACGACGAGCTGGAGGTGTTTCTCCTGCCCTCTCTGACGCTAGGCGCCAGCGATGAACATGGTGATTTTGCCGGCACTCTGTCGCTGTCGGTAGAACAGATGAGCGCGCAGTTGGCTCGAATTGGGGCGGCGGTCGCGAAGGCTGGAATACGGCGGCTGCTTTTGGTCAACGGCCATGGCGGCAATATTGCCTGGATGGGTCCTGCGGCACTGGAGTTGCGGCGAGCTCATGATTTGCTTGTGGTCAAGGCCAGCTATATGATTTTTGCCGCGCCAGACCATCTGCTTGGTGCGAAGGAATTAAGTCTTGGCTTGCACGGTGGCGAGGCCGAGACAGCCATGATGATGCACTTGCATCCCGATCGGGTGCGAATGGAAAAGCTGGGGTGTTTCTCGTCGATTGCCGAGCAGTTGTCGCCGGAGGCAGTGCTTGGTCCCGAAGGCGAAGCCGCCTGGGCCTGGATGGCTCAGGATCTCAATCCAAAAGGGGTGGTCGGCAATGCCTCGGCGGCTTCTGCCGACCTGGGTCAGCAGTTGATTGAGTTTTATGGCGAGAAGCTGGCGCAGATCATTCGGGAAGCGGCCGTTACCCGATTACCTCATTGGACCCACTGATTCGGGGGCGACCTGCCCCGCGCTATTTCGCGCGGTCGAGGACGTCACCGAGCATGTGGCCGGAGCGGCTGGCTTTCGCGGTCAGATACCGCCGGTTTTCCTTGGTCACCAGGCCGTAAAGCTCCTCGCGGCCAGCGACCTCAATGCCGCCCTCGCCCAGGGCCCTCAGCTTCGCTGGGTTGTTGGTCAGCAGTCGCACCTTGCGAATCCCTAGCGAGGCGAGCATATCGACGGCCACGTAATAGCGCCGCTCGTCTTCTCCGAACCCCAGAATCTGGTCGGCATCGACGGTGTCATGACCCTCGTCCTGAAGCGTGTAGGCGCGCAGTTTGTTTGCTAGCCCAATGCCCCGCCCTTCTTGAGCGAGGTAAAGCAACACGCCGCCGCCCATTTTCTCGATATTTTGAACGCCGGAGCGGAGTTGTTCACCGCAATCGCAGCGCAGACTGCCAAACAAGTCACCGGTCAAACACGACGAGTGCATGCGAACGGGAACTTCGTCGGGCCACTGGTCGGGGTTGCCGATCACTACAGCCACGTGTTCCCTCAAACCGTCGGGTTCTCTGAACAAGACGAACTTGGACTCGGCAACATCGGCCAGGGGAACCTGGGCTTCACTGACCCGCTTGAGCAATCCGGCCGCCAATTCAAAGCAGTGTTCTGCGGCGCGTGCGGAGACCGCCAGCCACTCTCCCTGGTCGATCTGTACCTGCATCGCGCGCCGCTGCCGTTCGTCTAGACGGATCGTCAATACGGCTGGAATCAACAATGCGCGACGCATCAAGGCCAGCGCTGCCCGCTCGTTGACCGTTGCCGGTTGAGGATCGGAAAAAACAGAGTGATCGAGGGGCGCGTCGGCACAGGCCGCGCGCATGACGCTGCCGATGTCGGTGTACGCCGCGGACTTGCTCAAAGGCAGACTGGCGGCGCTGCCGCTGAGTTTGAGTCCCAGCCGCTTGGCCCGATGCCGGGTAATCACCAGCCGGGCATCCGATTGGTTCAAGAACCCCTGAAGTTCTTCGCCCGGAAGTCCCTCGACGGGCTGCACCATCACGCTCGGCGCGCGCGCTGCGCCATCCGCCCGATCATCGTCAATGATGACCGGTACGCCTCGGCGTAAATCAAAAACGGCGCGTTCTGTCTGATGCATATGGCTTGAACTGTCTTGAGCTTCCATCTTTAAGGTAATGTGACGGTTGAGTTTGAATTGTGAATTGCCCGCATGATGTCACACCAATCGGCGTGGGACCTGCTGCTGGATTTGCGCAAACTGGACTGGTCAGAGGTCCCTGTCTTCAGCGCGAAGATCGGCGAAACGCCGCTTGAAGTGAGACGCGGAGGTCACTGGCGCTCCGACGCGCCTCTGCCTGCCGGAGACATTGATCTGCTGGATGCGCTGCTGCCGCTGGTCTCCCGGGCCGGACGGCTGACCGTGGCCCAGCTGGGGCAAAGCCTGGACGGGCGGATTGCCACCGAGAGTGGCGACTCCTGGTATATCAACGGTCAGCTGGCCCGAACCCATCTGCATCGACTTCGAGCAATCGTTGACGCAGTCTTGGTCGGCGCGGGGACTGCTGCCGAGGATCGCCCGTCGCTCACCGTCAGGCATGTTGACGGACCTGATCCAGTGCCCGTGATCCTGGATCCGCGTGGTCGGGTTCAGCCGAAAGGGCCTCTTTTCGAACGTCAAGCCGGCCAACCCACGGTGCTCCATCTTGTCGGGCCGGATGTTGAGCGCGTGCCTCCGCCTGAAGGGGTGGAGCGCCTGGTCGTGTCTCTTGAGGCGGATGGAGGTGTCAGTCCGCAAAGCGTGATCGATCTGCTGGCTGACCGGGGGCTGGCGCGATTGCTTGTTGAAGGCGGTGGCGTCACGGTTTCTAGCTTTGTTGCTTC
>CAZIMY010000132.1:1293-6984 GCA_964540315.1 uncultured Wenzhouxiangella sp. | reverse complement strand
CACTTCAGTTCGACGCGGTGGCGAGGCCTTCAGTGGATACGCCCGCTGGTGCCCACCTCGGAGCCACCGGCAGCCGGAATCTACAGCCAGTCCTCCAGCTTGAATTCCCGCAAACTCTCCAGCACCTGATCGGCCTGCTTAAACGCCGGGTCGGTCGGATCGAACACCGACGGCACCGCGACCACGCGCATCCCGGCGTCGTGGGCAGCAGTGACACCTGCCGGAGCGTCTTCAAAAACCAGGCAGTTTTCGGGCGCAGCACCGAGTTTGCGCGCCGTGGTCAGGAATACCGCTGGGTCTGGCTTACTGTGTTTTTCGTGGATGCCCGAGTGGGTGAGCTGCAGGTACTGGCGCAGCGCCAGCTTTTCTACAACCGCCTCAATCAACGCCGGCGGTGAGGACGAGGCGATGGCCATGGGAATGCCGCGTTCCTTCAAGGCATTCATGGTGTCGTGGACACCCGGTAGCGCCTCACAGCGCTCCATGATCAGGCGGGTGACTTCGGCCAGAACCCGCTCCACCATGTCTTCGCAGCTAGGACCGTCCCAGCCGAAACGGTCGTGCCACAGCCGGACGACTTCATCGATCCGCCGTCCGGCGCTTTCGCGACAGATCTCTCGGGTGATCGGCACACCCAGCGGTCGAAAACAGGCCAGCTCGGCATCCTGCCAAAAGGGCTCTGAGTCGATCAGCAGGCCGTCCATATCGAAGATTGCGGCCCCGATCTGGCTCATAGCGGCCACGCCACCAGGATCATGGGCACGCCCACGGCGACCACGATGATTTCCACCGGCAGCCCCAGGCGCCAGTAGTCGCCAAAACGGAAGCCACCGGGTCCAAGGATCAGGGTGTTGTTTTGATGTCCGATCGGGGTGAGGAAAGCACACGATGCGCCGACCGCTACGGCCATCAGGAATGCATCGGGATTCACTTCAAGCGTCTCGGCTGTGCTGATGGCAATGGGGCACATCACGGCTGCCGTGGCGGCGTTGTTCATGAAGTCTGACAGCGTCATGGTGACAACCAGAATCAGGGCCAGCGCCATTACAGTCGAACCGAGGCTGGCGTGCTCAAGCAGCAGTCCGGCAAGCAAGTCGGCAGTGCCGCTGGATGCCATGGCGTTGGCGACCGGGATGAGCGCACCCAGCAACACGATGACCGGCCAGTCGATGGCGTTATAGATCTTGCGCGGCGGTATCACGCGGCTGACGGCCAGAGCCACGACTCCTGCTGCAAAGGTGATGGCAGCGGGCATCAGGCCAAACGCCGCCCCGCTGACGGCAGAGAGCATCACCAGCGCGGCAATCAGCGCCTGACGCGGCCGAGGGATGCGCAGCGCCCGATCTGCCAGCGGCACGCAGGCGTGGTCGGCGGCAAATTCCATCAAGGTTTCGCGCGGGCCCTGCATCAGCAGAACATCACCGGGCCGGAACTGCAGTCGGCGCAGCCGGGCCGTCGTCCGGCGGCCATGACGCGAGACGGCCAGCAGGTTGAGGCCGAGCTGAGAACGTAATTTCAGGCTACTGGCCGACCGGCCGATGGTCGACGAGATGGGCATGACGACCACTTCCATCAGAATGATGTCTTCATCATCCGCGGAACGGTCTTCCTTATCTTCTTCTGCTTCGCTTTCGGCGTCTTTTTCTTTGTCTTTCGCAGAATCCGTCAGCTTTTTGACGTGATCATCGTCTTCAACCGGAACGCTCGCTCTCTCCCGGTCTTCCTCGAGCTGAATGTCGAGCTGATTCAGGGCTGAGATCAGCGCCTTGGGAGCGGCTTCAATCAGCAGGATATCGGCAGCCCGCAGCTTGAGATTGCCGTGCGGATTGCGAACCCGGTCCTTGTTGCGGATCAGCCCGATGATCTGAGCGCCGTCGTCCTCGATCTTGCGCTCGGCTTCGGCCAGTCGGAGACCGACGGCGTTGGAGCCGGCCTGGACACGGGCCTCGGTGAGGTATTCGCCGATGTCGAAGTCTTTAAGATCAGCACGCTCGCGGGCTGGAATCAGCCAGCGTCCGGCCAGGAGCACGAAGGCCACGCCGGCCAAAGCAACCACGGCCCCAACGGGCGTGAAGTCAAACATGGCAAACGAGCCGGCATCGGTCTCAGCGCGGAAGCCCGAAACGATCAGGTTGGGGGGTGTGCCGATCAGCGTGGTCATGCCGCCAAGAATGGAACCGAAGGCCAAGGGCATGAGTACTTGCCCCGGGGGCAGCTTGTGGCGTTGGGCGATCTGAACGGCGACCGGCATCAGCAGGGCCAGTGCGCCGACGTTGTTCATGAACGCCGACAGTATTGCGGCCAGTACGACCAGCCCGGCCGTTGTCGCCCAGGCCGGTCCGCTGCGGGGCAGAATTCGGTCGGTGGCCAGGTCGACCGCGCCGGTGACCTGGAGGGCGCGGCTGAGGATCAGTACGCAGGCCACCGTGATGACGGCGGGATGGCCAAAGCCCTCAAAGGCTGCGTTGCCGGGCACCAGTCCGGCGACCACGCAGGCCAGCAGCGCTGAAGCGGCGACCAGGTCATGGCGCCAGCGGCCCCAGACGAAGAGAGCCACCGTGACCAGCAGAATGGCCAGGATCGTAATCTGGTCGAAGCTCATGGAGAGCCGATCACCTGTTCAGTTCGGGATGACCAAAAGGGTAACAGGTCAGCGTGGCATGACTTCGCGCAAAAAAATTCGGTTGGGGCTGCCTTCGAACAGTCCGAACGAGGCGCGGGCGGATGGGTTGTCTTCGAAAACTGCATCGTTGCCAAGATCATCGCGCAGGAAGGACCACTCGCTGTCGAGGTCTAGCAGCAGGTCAACCCACCCGGGCGACAACGGCGCGGTGAAGCGAAAATGGCCGCGTCCGGATAGGGCAGTGATGGTGCTGTCGGTTTCGTCTATGGAAGTGGGTCCGCCGCCGGCCGCGACGGCGATCGGGTTGGTTCCGGTGACGGTTGTATCCCCGTTATCGAGACTGGCCTGGCTGCTTAAGTCGATGGCCGTGCAGTTGTCGCTGGCGTGAACCTGCCAGGTTCCGTTCTCCCAGTATTCGACTCGCCAGGGCAGATCAAGCGGGCCAAGCTCTGAGCCGATGGCGTTGTCGACAACGATCCGGCCGAACACCAGGTCGGTTGTGCCAATGTTCTCAGGCGGGTTCAGCAGTGCGACGCCGTCCTGATCAACCGGCGCTATGGCGACAGCGTAGTCTCGATAGGGTTCTGCTGGGGAGTTCCGCGGCAGAGATAGTTGCGCATTGGCTTCGCCTGATCCCATCATCCAGGAGATTGCGCTGGCCGAAACTGTCGGAGCGTCCGGCACGCCACTGAGGTTCAATGCATCACCGTCCAGGAATGCGTAAGCGCCCTCGTAATTCATTGCGGTGCCGCCGCCGGCCGATTGCGCAGTCAGCGTGAATTCGGCATCGAAGCGCTCGCCGATGTAGGTGAAATCACTCGTGCAAGCGGCCAGTGCAGGGCGGTTGACCAGGTCTCCGCTGGAAAGAACGAAGTGGTCGGGGATGAAACGCCCTACGTTGCCTGATTGATTGCCGACGACATCGCCGGTGCCTAGATAACTGCCGCTGGCGAGTCTCGGCATGAGCGAAATGATGCCCACTTCTGACCAGTTGAAATCCCCACAGGCAAAACCGCCGGCGCTGGCTCCATCACAGGCCGACCCGAACGCATTGAAGCTGCCGCTCAGGGTGCCTTCTTCGCCGCCCACAGGATCGATCAGATTATTGGATAGCGACACGCTTTCCGGGGTCGATTCCTGTCCGAAATTGGGCGTAACGCCATCGTTGGCGTTTCTGGCGGAGACCTCAACGGGAAAGTCAACGCCTGCGGCCGTAAAGACGCTATCGCCAGGGCCGCTGGCAGCGGGGTTATCGGCGATATTGAGCGAGAAGTGGCTGGGTTGCGCGATGAAGGAGGTCTCGCCGAGCATGATCAGCCCAGCCTCGTCCCCGCTGCCCTCATAGCGGGCAGAGAGCCTCATTTGGCCAACATCCGGATAAGCCAATATGAAGTTACCTACGCCGTTGCCGTTGAAGTCGATCGGAATCGTTGTGCCGGGTGAAGTCTCGTCGATCAGGTTGCCGCCAATCCCAACGGGCAGCGTGCCTGAATCCGGATTGAGGTAGGACGACCAGAAGCCGATATCCTTCGTTTCGTTATCGAACCCGGGGACACACTGGGCCGGATCAGTCGGGTCTGACTTGACGGCGGCGATTGTGCCTGTGACTTCGACGGCCGCGATATGGTCCGGAACCGTCAGCACAAAACCGGAATCGAGGAATTCCATGGTGCAGTCGGTTTCAACTGCGCCTGTAAAGCAGCGCGTCGGGTTGCTGGCCGCGGGTTCAACTGCCTGTGCATTCAATAAAACCCCGGCCTCGGCCGTGGTGTATTGCAAACTGACTTCGGTCGAACCGTCGAAGGTGACGGGATCGGGAATCCAGGTTGAGGCGGGTGACACAAAGTCAACCGTGGTTGTGCCCTGATAAAGGTCGGAACAGTTTTCATCTGTACAGGCTTCGACGGTAACGTCGGCTGGAGAACAGGTCAGTGCCGTTTGCGGGTGAGTGAGACGGATATGGTCAAAGCCAAGATCGCAGGGGATGCCGTCGTTCATCCAGACCTGGATTTGGCTGGCCTCCAGTGCCTGGTCGAAAATGCGGAATTCATCGATGCGACCGTCCCAGCGACGGTTTTTGGAGCCCAGGCCAATATCCAGTCGCTCCACATTGTCAATGGTTCCACCGATACCAGCCGCTGGCCTGACCTCCGATAATCCAACTTCATTGCCGTCGATGAACACCCTGAGGCTGCCACCACTTTCCCAGGTCATGGCGACATGCTGCCATTGATTTAGAACCATGACGTTTGAGACCGTTTCGACCTGGTGACACTCTTGATTGGCTCCGCACTCACTGGTGGATATGCTGGCTTTGATGACATTGTTGCCATTGCCAAAGGCGCCGTCGTGATCGTAGCGGATACCTAGCTTGTTATCCCTGCCACTGCCTGCATTGTCGGTGAAGAAAATGCCCCGGTCATTGCCATTCAGTTCGGCCTCGTTATAAACCCACGCCATGACGGTAACCGCCCCCAGCCCCTCCAGAATATCAGCGGCTTCTGTTTGACGGACTACATCGCCTTGCCCGTCGAATTCCCCATAACGGCATGTGCCGGGGCTCCCGGGAATAGCAGGCGCGGCAATGGCTGTTGTGGCATCGCCAAGCGCTGTGGCATGGAGCTCACTGCCACTGGTGTCCAGCACTTCGCCGGGGGTGCCATCCCAGCTGTCCTGCTCCATCCTCGCTTCGAAAATCAATCCGCACTGAACAGGCGGTCGAGCGTTGCCTTCCCAATCAAGGCCTGCCGCTTCGTTGTTATAGATTTCAGTAACGCGGTCTTCGCTTAGCGCGCCTCCAAAAAACTTGAACTCGTCCAGGCCACCCTGGAAGGGTTTGCGCGTTCCGCTCTGGGCCAGGTCACCCAGACGGAGAGGCGCTGTGCTCGCTCGAATGCTTGAGGATAGATTTGTTCTTGTCTGATCCAAAGCGCCATTGATATAAAGCCGAGCTTCGCCGGCGTTATAAACCAGAGCGAAGTGTGTCCATTGGTTAAGAGGAATGGTGCTATTTGAAGAAAACCTTCTATTGGTTCCATCGATATCTATACAAAGTTTGTCGGAAGAAC
>CAZIMY010000132.1:0-1283 GCA_964540315.1 uncultured Wenzhouxiangella sp. | reverse complement strand
AAAGCCTAGGAACATTCCATAAGCATTTTGGCTGCCCGGATTTTCCCTCTTTGAGAAGATGCCTAAGGCATTGCTGTTGATCGGATCATAAGTTGCCGGATTGATCCAGCCCATGATTGTGAGTTGATCGGTGTTATCCAGGTCGTTATTCGGGTCAGGGATTTCGATGATCGAGTCATTGTTGGATTCATTGAACCGTGCAGCGCGGTTGATCAACCCGTTGCGAATGGAAATAACATCGTCATTGATCCTCGAACCGTTCAGCCCATTCCCGGAGGTGTCGATGATTTCTCCCGGTACCCCGGTCCATTCACAGGCTTCTAAACGGTACTCTGCAATCAGAGGGGCTGGGTCCGGAATATCACAGTCAAGTGGAGGAGGTGACGCTAGGGGATTTTGGTCCCGGATGTCACCATCGATATAGGCACCAGCCGGATTGAGGGTAGCGTCTTGCCAATAGTTTCCGTTGAATTCATGATTAGCGCTATTGCTAAGCGCTCTAGGAGGCTGGCTAGCAATGAAAGCGTTTCCAATAACCTGTGCCCGGTTGCTCGGAGAGCTGCCTATATCGACACCATGTTGAGCATAGTTAAAAAACGCATTGCTCTGGATCGTCACTCCCCCAGCGTTGAATTCTGTAGTAATTCCATCAGTCACATCGCTGATACAGTTATTGATGATTGATATGCCTTCAAGAGACCGATTCACTGCAATACCGACACCGCTCCCGTTTCCAGTAATGAGAACATTTTCTATTGTGGTCGGGAAATTGACCGCTACATAAATGCCCTCTTCCGCGCCGATGATTGACCCGTTGCGAATCGTGTGACTGTCTGAAACTTGAAGGCCGCTAGCGATCTCAATCCCTTGAATGCCGGCTTCAATCCGAAAGTCCTCAAGCAGAGCAAAGCCTCGGCGACTTGTGATCCCGTTTCCGTTGGGCGCGGTGATGTCAATCCCAGAGAGCGTTACAGGAGACTGGAAGGCGGAGTTGAGACGTATCCCATGGGTGCCTTGGGTTTCGATTGATAGATCATTGATTTCTGTATTGACTGAGCCGTCTGCCTGGCTCAACAAAAGACCTATACCTGCCGATTCAATGCGCAGGTTTTGAAAAGCGCGTGGGTTTTTTCCTTCGAAGGCGACATTGATTCCGACGTCAGTTCTGCTAATGACTTTTAAATTGCGGATCGCGACCTCTAGTCCACTGATGTTGAACACTTCGCTATCGCTTTGGATAGTGACATCGTCCCGATTCTGAGTGGTTGAATCGAAGCTTAGGC
>CAZIMY010000131.1:0-7000 GCA_964540315.1 uncultured Wenzhouxiangella sp. | reverse complement strand
GGCGTCGCCAGACTCTCCGGCCAGGTTCCGCTTGCCGTCTTTCTTGAAGTCAGTTTCGTACCACCCGCCACCTTTAAGGCGAAACCCGGCCGCAGAAATGAGCTTGTTCAGCGCAGGCTCGCCGCAGGCAGGGCAATCGATCAGCGGCGCATCGGACAGCTTCTGGAGTTTTTCCAGTTCATGGCCGCAAGACTGGCAGCGATATTCGTAAATCGGCATGGATGCTATCCCCAATAATTTAAAACGGACCCGTTCGGTCGACCGAACGGCCTCAACAACATAGGGGCCGCCCGCTGGAAAATCGAGTTGTAATGGGCATTATTTTGCCAGAAACACGGGTACGACCCTCAGCTATGATCCTTTGATGGCTTTAAAACAACCCTCCGCGCCGACCAACTGCGATCTATCGACCTGGCTTGAAACGCTGGACTTCAGCCGTGGAACAGCCCTTGGCGCCAGCAACCAGGGTGAAGTCCGGCGCTTCCAGATCGACGGCCTCGACCTGGCGATCAAGGTACCCAAGGGAACTGGCTTGCTGCGCTGGCTGAGGCTTCAGTCGCTGCGCCGCGAGTACCGGATCTACCGTCAGCTCGACGGCATGAGCGGCTTTGCGCGCTGCCATGGCCTGTTCCACGACCACTTTCTCGTGCTCGATTACATTCCCGGCAGCGACTTCCGCAACGCTTCGCTTTCGGACCACTCGGCGTTTTTCGAGCAGTTGCTTGAGATCATTCAGGCCATGCATCAGCGCGGCATTGCCCACGGCGACCTCAAGCGCAAAGACAACCTGCGGGTCAGCGAAAACGGCAGTCCGGTCATTCTTGATCTTGGTACCGCCGTGCGGCTAAAGCCGGGGAGGAGGCTGATCAACCATCGCTTGTTTAGCTTCATCTGCCAGACCGATCTGAATGCCTGGGTCAAGCTCAAGTACGGCCGCTACAGCGGAATTCCCGCCGAGGATGCCCATTTACTCCGACGCTCTCGGCTTGAGCGCAGCCTGAGCCGCTGGTGGCCGGGCCGGCGCTGACCCCCGGCGCTCTACTCCTGCTCTGCAAGCCGCACGGCCTGCCAGTTCTCTGCCAGACGCCTGAGCCCGTCGTCAATCGACACTTTCGGCTCATAGCCGAGGTCTCGGCGTGCCGCAGCTAGGTTGTACCAGTGCGCGGTTGCCAGATGTTCGACCACAAATCGCGACAGCGGTGGATCACTGCGTTTGCCCGTCAAGCGCCAGACACCCTCGACGGCACCGGCCACAGTCATGGCCACGCCCGGGGGGACCGTGCGAATGCGAGGCTTCTCACCAGCGGCTTCCAACAGGCGGGCGATGATTTCGCCGTTGGGCAGCGGCTCCCCGTTGCTGATGAAATAAGCCTTGCCGGCGGCGGTACCGGACCCCGTTAGGTTGTCCAAAGCCAGCAGATGTGCCTCGGCGGCGTTGTCGATGTAAACCGTGTCAATCTTTTTGTCCGGTGCCGGCAACCGCAGCCGGCCGGCCCGGTTCTTCTCGATCAGGCGCGGCAGCAGCTGGTTATCGCCCGGGCCCCAGATCAGATGAGGCCGCAGCGCACAGGTTTTTATGTCCGAGCCGTTGGCGTCGAGCACCATGCGCTCGGCCCTGGCCTTGGTCTCGGGATAGGGCGCATGGAATTGCTCAGCGTAGGGGAGCGACTCGTCACCATTTTCAATATCGCCGCCGCCGTGCACCACACTGGGTGATGAGGTGTGGACCAGCACGCCAATGCTGTGCCGAGCACAGGCTGCCAGAACGTTCTGGGTTCCGATAACGTTGGGTCTTTCGAAATCGGCAGCATGCAAGCCTGGACCCGCCTTGGCCGCGACATGAATCACAGCATCGCAGGCCTGCGCGGCTTCGACCACGGCTTCTGAGTCGGCGACGTCTCCACGCAGGCACGCCACGCCCAGAGCTGCTAGCTCCGGATAGGCAGACCGGTTCAGGCTGACAACGGCATCGCCGCGTGCAATGAGCTGGCGAATTATCGCCTGGCCGAGAAAGCCGCCGCCGCCGGTGACGAGGATTTTCATTTCCGGTTTCAGGATTCGGGTTTCAGGGTTCAGTGTAATTGCTGCCGAGCTTGAAGATGATTCACCTAAAACCGGAACCCGGAACCCGGAACCCGGAACCCCAAGACCATTTTCCTCTGGCATTCTCTTCGCCCAACCCCCACCATATGTGCCTGTCCAAATATCCCGCCAACGCCGACCATGAGCCAATACGTCTACACCATGCACCGCGTCTCCAAAACGGTGCCGCCCAATCGGACCCTGATCAAAGACATCTCTCTGTCGTTTTTCCCCGGCGCCAAGATCGGCGTGCTGGGGCTTAATGGGGCCGGCAAGTCGACCGTGCTGCGCATCATGGCCGGCGTCGACAAGGAATATGACGGCGAGGCGCGTCAGCAGCCGGGTATCCAGATCGGCTATCTGGAGCAGGAACCGGCGCTGCCCGAAGACATGACCGTGCGTGAGGCGGTGATGTCCGGTCTCGGCGAGATTCGCGACCAGCTCAAGCGCTTCGATGAGATCTCGGAGCGCTTCGCCGAGCCGATGAGCGATGAAGAAATGACCGAGCTTCTGGCCGAACAGGCCGAGCTGCAGGACAAGATTGACGCCTCCGGCGGCTGGGAGCTGGACCGCACGCTGGAAGTGGCGGCCGACGCCCTGCGTCTGCCGCCCTGGGAAGAAAAAATCGGCACACTGTCCGGCGGCGAGCGGCGACGCGTCGCGCTGTGCCGCCTGCTATTGTCCAAGCCCGACATGCTGCTGCTGGACGAGCCCACCAACCACCTGGACGCCGAATCCGTGGCCTGGCTGGAAAAGTTTCTCGATGACTTCCCAGGCACCGTCATGGCGGTCACTCACGATCGCTATTTCCTCGACAACGTCGCCGGCTGGATCCTGGAGATGGACCGCGGCCACGGCATTCCCTTCGAAGGTAACTACTCGTCATGGCTGGAGCAGAAGGAAGCCCGTCTGGCTATCGAGGAAAAACAGGAAGCCTCACGGCAGAAGACCATCAAGTCGGAGCTGGAATGGGTCAGGACCAATCCCAAGGGTCGCCAGGCCAAGAGCAAGGCGCGGCTGCGGCAGTTCGAAGAGCTCAATTCAAAGGATTTTCAGCGCCGCAACGAGACCCAGCAGATCTACATCGCACCCGGTCCCAGGCTGGGTGATCAGGTCATCGAATTCGACAGTGTCTACAAAGGCTATGGCGACCGCCTGCTGATCGAGGACTTGAGCTTCAAGGTGCCGCCCGGCGCTATCGTCGGCATCATCGGCGGCAATGGCGCGGGCAAGACCACCCTGTTCAACATGATCGCCGGCACCGAGCAACCTGACCGCGGTGAGGTGTCCATTGGTGAGACCGTGCAGTTGGCCTACGTAGATCAACGCCGCGACAGCCTCAACGACGACCGCCAGGTCTGGGAGGAAATTTCTGACGGGGCCGACGAAATCGTCATCGGCAATTACCGCATCCCGGCCAGGGCGTATGCCAGCCGCTTCAACTTCAAGGGCTCCGAGCAGCAAAAGCGCGTCGGCCAGCTCTCCGGCGGCGAGCGTAACCGGGTTCACCTGGCCAAGGTGCTCAGAGGCGGCGGCAACGTGCTGATGCTCGACGAGCCCACTAACGACCTGGATGTGGAAACCCTGCGCGCGCTGGAAGAGGGCATCCTGGCCTTCCCGGGCTGCGTGCTTGTGATTTCGCACGACCGCTGGTTCCTCGACCGCATTGCCACCCACGTGCTGGCCTTTGAAGGTGACTCACACGTCGAATGGTTCGAGGGCAACTTCTCCGACTACGAAAAAGACGAGAAACGCCGGCGCGGTGACAAGGCCGGACCACACCGTCTGAAATACAAAAAGCTCAAGGACTGAATCGACGCGGATCCCAGCCCAGGCGCTTGCGCGCCGGTCGGTCGTCGACGACCAGGTCTTCGGCCTGGCGGGCGAGCATGGCGGCATTGACGTCGAGCAGGCGCCCCGACCATTGAGCCAGGGTCAGCGTTGCGCGGACCACCGCAAGAGGCACCTGAACGACGCGGGTTGTGCGTCCCCTGGCTGCCGCGATGCGATACAAAAGCTCGCGGTAGCGCAGACGCTCACCCCCTTCCAGGAACCAGGTCCCTTGACTGGCATCGCCATCGGCTAGAGCCTTTATCGCCAGGTCCGCAAGGTCTTGGGCGTGAACCGGTGAGCGCAGGCCGTTGCCAACGACTGGCAAGACCGGCAATGTCTGGATCAGCTCGCCGAGACGGCTCACGTTGGCATCTTCATCGCCGCCGTAAATCATGGTGGTTTTGAACAGACTGAGCGCAATGCCTTTTTCAGCGCAGAACCCGGTCAAGCGCTGCTCATCGCGATGAATGTGGTCCATCAGGGCGCGCTCGGCCGGATCGGTGGACTCGGTCTTGAACAGCGTGCTCGCTGAGCTGATCGCGATAACCCGTCCAATGGCAGCACACGCTGCCAGTTGCCTTACCGCAAACCCGACAGGACCAAAACTGATCAATACGCCGGGATCTGCCGTGATCGGGCCCTCAGAAAGGTCATGCTGCAGCCACGTCACGCCCGAACAGGCGCGTTTCGGTGGTGTTCGCGACACGGCGATCAGCGGCATACTACATGCCCGCCGCGCACGCTCCAGAAAATATTGCCCGACGGTCGTACTGGCGCCAAGGACCAGAACCACGGTCCCGGGATTCACTTCCTCTGCCAGCGACCAAGTGGCATCACGGCCAGCGCATGGGCGTGAATCCCCAGCCACCAGAATGCCTTGTTCCACCAGACCCACGGTGGTTCTGGGTGGCGGTTGAGGTAGCGCCACAGCCCTCGATGTTTCTTCCAGACCACTTGCATGGGGCGGCTCCGCGAAGACACACCCCCAACGTGGGAAACCGCCACGTCTGGCAGCAGCCGAAGCAGCCAGCCCGCCTGACCCAACCGTGCCATCAGATCCAGATCTTCGAAGTGCAGGGGATAGTGTTTGTCAAATCCCCCCACCTCCAGGAAGGCCTGTCGCCGGAGCAACATGCAAGCGCCGGATACCGCTTCGACGTTCTGCGGCGTGCGCGGCGGTGGCTGGCTGGTCAGATCAACGCCCACTCTTCCGCGCCCCAGTATTTCGTTGAGCACTCGCTGCCGGGTTGGCAAGCGACGGCGGCTGCCACGCTGCTCGTTGCCGCTCATGTCGAAGATCCGGCCGGACACCATGCCAACCTCAGGGTGGGCGTCGAGATCCTCGACCAGTCGCAGCAGTGCGGAAGGCACGAGCAAACAATCGGGGTTGATGATCAGCAGGTATTCGGTCTTTACGGCCCGCGCGGCGTGGTTCACTGCCCTAGCGAAGCCGAGGTTACACGGTGAGCGACGCATCCGTACCCCCGGAAGGTCCGGCAGTAGCGCCAGGCTTTCGTCCTCAGAACCGTTATCGATGATTTCGACAACCGGTGGCTTGTTGTCGTCGCCGCGAAGTGCGCGCACGCAGCGCTCCAGCCAGGGACCGGAATTGTAGTTGACGACGATTGCTGTCACCCGATACAGCGGAGACATTGAAGGAGAGGCAAACGGCTCGTTCAACGCTGCCACCAACGCTGCCACCAGGGTCGCTCCAGCCTCAGGCGAAGCGCTTTGATCTCTGCATCGCGCTCGGCCAGCAGTTCGCCGGCCCTAATGTGTTTTCGAACCTCATCATTGTAGTGTTCATACACGCTCTCGGCGCGATCGCTGTATAACGAGGCCGCCGGAAGCGTCGGAAGAAACGATTCACCGGCAGCGGCCGCTGCAATGTAGTAAAGCGGCGGCCAAGCGGGTTCTTTTGCAGTGGGGTCCGACTGGTCGCTTAGCCACTGCACGCCGCCGTTGCCTTTCATGGTCCACAGCGCGGATACAAACATCAGCTTTTGAGCCATCAGACGCACGGCGGGGAAATGCCTTTCGAGCAGCTGCTCCAGCTCGTCACGGTACAGTTCGCGCACGTGAAACGGGTTGTCGTATCCCGTCTCATCGCTATAGGTCTTGCGGTCTGGTGAAGAGATGAGCAGGAACCCGTCTGGCTTGAGCACGCGCTGGAATTCAGTCATCAATTCGTCGTGCGCGGCCAAGTGCTCAAGCGTTTCAAACGATACGACGACATCGATACTGTCGTCAGCCAGGGGCAGTTCAAGGCAGCTGGCCTGCTCAAACGACAAGGACTTGGACTCATAGCGGCTACGAGCATGCTCAACAACCTCAGCGTCGATATCGATGCCAGTGACGTGATGGGCGCGCGCGCTCAGCAGATGCGAGCCATAGCCCTCGCCGCAAGCGGCGTCAAGAACCACCTTGTCCGCGACCAGTTCGGCGGCGAAAGCGTACCGATGCCAGTGTTCATAAGCCATTTCACGCTCACACTCGGGCGTAAAACGCTCACCGGTGAACTCTAGACTCCTAGTTTCGCTCATGACCTGCTGGCTGCGCTGAGTAATGATTGGAAGTCTAGCAAGCCCGGGCAGGCGGCAGACGAACTTAACTCGTCAACCGATGGTAATAGTCCGTGATCTCGCGGCGACGGTCCGCGAAAGGATCAGCGTCAATGAATGCCTGGACGCGATCCATGTAGTCGGGATGGCGCTCAAGCAGCGTATTCATTGCCTGCCCGCCAGGCGCCAGGCCCAATGGGCCAAAGCTGGCTCCGCCTTGATGAGCGACAAAAGCGTGGTCGCACAACACGTGACGCCAACCCGCCGCAGTCGCCCGACAACACCAGTCATTTTCCTCGCCGTAGCCGCGACCGAAAGCCAATTCATCGAAGCCGCCAATCTCGTCGATGGCTGCCCTGCGCAGGTACATGCAGAAGCCCACGGCGGTGGGTATATCGGGATAGGCTGGATTGCCAGAGTCCCGAGCAGCCGTTGCCCAGAGTTCGGGCTGGTCCGGCCAGGCATTCGCACGACAGAACTCTGGTACCGATGCAATTTCTCCATGATTGGTCAGGGGCGTGATG
>CAZIMY010000130.1:1375-7033 GCA_964540315.1 uncultured Wenzhouxiangella sp. | reverse complement strand
GAAATTCGTGCTCGGGGCTGGATCTCAGCCACTGATAGAGCTGATACGAATAGGGTCGATTCAGGAGCAAACCCAGGCGATAGACAAATTCTTCGGCGGGCCGAACCACGTGGGCGGTATCAAACGAGCGCATATTGTCAGCCACATGTCCCTGATCAGCGCGGGCATATACCGCAGCGCGCTGATTGAGTAATCGTGCTGTAACCGCAATTTTAAGATTGACTCGATCGTCGGCGGTAACCGCCAGTACACCCATACACCATCGGCTTTGCAGGCCTGCCGCCGTCAGGTTTTCCGGCATGGTGGCGTCCATGCAAAATCCGTGAACAGGCGCCTTGTACGCTTCGACACCGAGTGCATCAATCTTGTCCTGCTCTATATCGACGACGACCACAGGATGGTGGAGTTCAGTCAGGGATCGGGTCAGTAATCGACCGGTATCCCCATACCCGCACAGCAAATAGAAGGGTCGATCGTAGTTGCGAATTGCGCGGCGAAAGCGCGCACCGCGAAGCGCCTGAGAGAAGGCCGGATCCTGCATCAGGGAGATGATGCTGCCGATGGAAAAAAGCCAGGCAATGACCGTCAGGTAAATGCTGACCATCGTCCACAAGCGCTGCGCCTTGCTGAACTCGTAAGGGACCTCACCGAAACCGATGGTGCTCCCGGTATAGCTCACCACGTAGAAGGCATCAAACAGGCTCATTCGCCACGGGTTGCCGTCGGCATCTGTGCCGGGCATCAAGGTAAATCCGACCGTGGCGATCGAATACGCCGCGATCAGAACAATCAGCGGCAGACGCATGCGCCGGAAGAAAAGCAGCGAGGTGGACCTAGCCATAACAGAATCGCTAGCGGCTGTAGCCTGCCGTTTCCATGGTGAGCAAAACGACCGAAAGCAGATTGGCGAGCAGCGCGCCGCCCGAAAGGGAGACGATACTGGCCATCACTTTCGGCGTCAGGCCAACATCAAGGACGTGGACCGAAATGGCCCAGACCAGAACCGCCGCAATCAGATGCAGGTCCACGACAAGACTTGATGCAAGGAGCATAGCGCTCATCTGTGATCGCTCGCCCAGTTTCATGACAGTGGCAATCAGGCCAACAACCAGGGCGGCGAAAAGCTCATAGACGTCGTGGTGGTCAGGGTTGTCAATTTCCCCGAGAAAAAAGCCGAAGTTCAGCGTCAAGGCCAGCAGGACAAAAAATCCGAAAACCACTCTACTGATGTTCATGGCGCAGCGTTCCTTTGATCAAACCTGCTGACATTATGCATGGGAGCCCCAATCCAGACTCCGATCTGAGCCACTCTCGGCTGTGCTGTGACAGACTAAACCTATAATCAGATACAACGTCGACCGCAGAATCGGCGTCTAGACATGGCAATTTCAATCGATTGGAGGAGACAACGATGAAAAGAATTTCAGCTGTAGCGATCGCCGCGGCGCTCGGATTGACCGCAGGTACGGCCCAAGCCGACGACCATATGCAGGCCTCGGCCAGCTTTATCGACCGAGACGGCAACGATGTTGGAAGCGCATCCCTCATCGAGGGCCCTAACGGTGTCCTGATTGACCTTGATCTATACGACATGCCGCCAGGACGCCGCGCCATCCACATTCACCGCACCGGGACCTGTGCAGACCCGGACGAAGGCTTCGTTGCCTCGGGTAGCCACCTGAACCCCGATGGAAAGCAGCACGGTTTGATGAACCCCGAGGGCCCAGACAACGGTGATCTTCCCAACATCATTGTCCGGGAGGACGGCACGGTAAAGGTGGAATTGTTCACGAATCTGGCCTCTCTGCACGGCGCTGGCGAGCGCGCCGCAATGCTTGACGAAGACGGCGCGGCCTTCGTGATCCACCAGGAGCGAGATGATCACATCACCCAACCCATTGGTGGCGCGGGCCCCCGAATTGCCTGCGGAGTGATTCAGCCGGCGGGTTGATGATCTGGAAGACCCTAGCCCTAGTCGTATTGCTCGCCGCCGTCACGGCGGTGGGTGCGCTAGTGGTTGGCCCTAGCTTGCGCATAGAGCCGCCAGCAGCTTTGCATGAAGGCGGGATCGGACCCCTGATCGTCGATCGTGACTTCCGCACAGCGGTTCGCCAAGCGTTCCGGTCTGCTCCCGAGTCGGCATTTTCAGGAACCGGCTGCGCCGGCCTTGATGAGATTCGTTATGACAGCCAGGTGGATTCCTGGCCTGTGAGCATCATGGCGATGGCTGATAATGGCCGTATTCGGGAAGTTGAGGCCACGCTTTACAGCCCGACCCAGGCGGAAAACAGACAGGCCTGTCTGTCCCTTCGCAACGACTTTGCGAGTGCTTTTATTGAACGCTTCGGGCCTTTTGTGCAGACCTGGGAGGTCAGCAAGCCCGTTTCTCAGGAACTGATGGCCCGAACAGGTCCGGTGGTCGTAGCGGCAAGATGGTTCGCCATGGGGGGCAGCTGCTACATCAGCGCCCACTATGGCGTGCTCGAGGGCGGCAGCGTGCGGCTCGGCGCATCGCTGGCCGCCGTTGACAGTGACGTCTAGCGGCGGCGCCCGCCGCGCTTTTTCTTGCCACGCGGCCGTTCCTCCCGAACCTGAATGGACTGACCATTGAGTTCAGCCCCGTCCAGTTCAGCAATAGCGGCTCTCGCCTCATGCCCTTCCATATCGATCATTGCCACACCGCGGCAACGGCGGGTAAAGATATCCAGGGGCAAGTCCATTTTTCGAACCGTGCCAACGCGAGAAAACAACTCTCTCAACTGGCTTTCACGCGTTTCAGGATGAATGTTGCGGACAAACAGGGTTTTCATGCGGTCTCGGCCTCCTGGCCGTCAGCGACGAAACGGGATGACCAGCGGATGAATTCGCCGTGGACAAAACCGTTCCGGGGGAAAGTCGACCGTCTAGGATAGCACAGGCAGCCCCGGCTGCTTCGCCACCACGCTCTTGGGGATAATCAGATCAGAAAAACCGCTCAAACCGCTCAGCTTTAACCCTGGACCATTTACCGGTCAGCAGCTTCCTCTTGGTCCAGCCTGCTATAAAACTCAACTCCACGTACTCTTGCTGAGGCCGCAAATCAGGCACCCCGGTCTGGCCCAGCAGGCGCTCGAAAAACTCGTGTTGACGCTGGCCGAGCCAGTGGAGTCCCGACTTGGCCAAACCTGTTCCCAGCACCACCGGACTCTGCAGGCTCTCGATATCAATGACGTGCAGCCCGCGTTCGTTGACCACGAAGTTTTTTAGCACGGGATCAACATAGTCAGCACCGAACCAGATCTGCTCCGGCTTCAGACGCTCAGCGGCCAAGGCGAGACGCTCCTGCGTTTTGCCTGTAAAAACGCCGCTGTCGCGGAGAAAAGCCAGATCGATGAGGAGTCGTTGATGGATCGGTGTCGCGTTCAGATCCGTCTGATAACTGCCCTTCGCATAAAGTGCCGCGAAAAAATCATTCAGCGCTTGCCAGTCCGACGCTTGGCCGGGGTCTGGTCTACGCCCATCGACAAAACGGACCCAGATTTCATTTTCCTGCGCCAGCACCAACTGCGGCAGTGCCACACAATCTCGATAGGCCTCAAGCGCGCTGGCCACTTCGAGGGCCTGGGCGCTGTCACCAAACACAACGCGCTTGTAACGGTGACCATTGATCGTGACAAAGTAGGCTTTCTGGGACTTGCCAACGCCCTTGAAAATCCGATCTCTAACCCAGTTGAGTAGGCGCCGAGATGCGCTGTGGACCGGCTGTTGACGAATCCAGACCATTAGCGCCAACTCTCCGGGTCGCGGCTGAGCCAACAATCTATACTGGCGGCCAATCCGTTACTCAACACCTGTTGCCCCCGGCTCATGAGCCAGTTTCCCAAAGTCACGGTTTTTATTCCGGTATTCAATCGCGAAGACTACGTCTGTACGGCCATCAACAGCATATTGGCTCAGCAGTATACGGACTTCGAGATACTCGTCGTCGATGATGGGTCTACCGACAAGACGATTGAGCGCGTCGCCGCTTACAAGGATTCCAGAGTCAGACTGGAATGCAATCCCAAGAATCTCGGAATACCGGCAACGCGGAACCGGGGGCTGGAGCTGGCCCGAGGCGAATACATCGCTCTACTTGACAGTGATGACTACGCTTACCCGGATCGGCTGGGTCGTCAGGTCGCATTCCTGGACCGCCGTGCCGACATCGTGCAAGTCGGTAGTGGCTGCACGCTGATGGACGCCGACGGAAAACTTCTGCGGCGAATCCGCCGCCACCCGCTTAAGCCAGCATCGGTTGAGGCGCATTTATTATTTCATTGCTCTTTGATAAACCGGACGATCATGGCCCGCACCAGCGTGCTGCGGCATTTCAGGTACGACGAGGGTTTTCCTCGCTGCCAGGATTATCACCTGCACCTGCGCCTTGCCAGAAATCACCGCATGGCCAACATGCCCAACCTACTGGTGTGCGGACGTGAGCATGCGGGCCGCATCACCAAGAACACCACCGGCCTGGGTCGAGACCGAAAAATGGCCATTCAGGCCGAGGCGCTCTCTGACCTGGACATCGACTACAAAGAGCAAGACCTGGCGTGGCACTACCAGCTCACCCAGAAACGCGATCCTTCGATTATGTCTGCGAGTGAATACCTGGATTGGGCGGAGCACTGGTTGTTTCGCCTCGGGCAAGCCAACAACAAGGTCAAGCGCTATGAGCAAGCCGCCTTCAAGCAGGTATTGGGCGCCATGTGGGCCGTGGCATGCTGGCACTTCAGAGGCGAATCGGCGACTCGTTTTCCCGTCCGCATGCTGCGTTCGCGCCTGGCTCGCGGTATGGCGGGCAACTTCAATCCAGCTTTGTTGGTTGGCATTGCCAGACACCGCGCCCGAACTGTTGAACTCGACCGTCGATGTCCACCCGGGAATCAAGCGTCAGAAGTGTAGCGCTGCCTGAAACCCCTTGGTTGCTATGACAAACTGACTGTTGACCGAGCGGGTCAGGTGACTTCCATACACAATCTCGCGCTGATCCAGCAAACGTAGCGCCGCGGAGATGGTGTCAATCTCTCCGGGTCGCTCTGCGTCATCAAAAATGATCATGAAATCCTCTTCAAGCCAGTTTTCAATGTACTCAAGCGCGGTCCAGCGAGACCGGCGCCGGCTTCTTCTTGGCCCATCGACCAGCAAAACATTGAAGCGTTGGCCTGCATCCAGCACGCGGCTGTCGTAAGCCCTGGACGTATAGCCAAGAATCTCGCGCTCAACGAGGTCTGCATGAACGATGGAGTCCACACCTTGTGATCGAATGAGATCAACCCAGTGCTCGTCGTGCTCAAGGGACGTCAGCTGAAAGCCAAAGCGGGTTCTGAGTTGTTCCAGCAGCACCGTAGACAGTCCGGAACCCAGCTCCAGTATCCGCAGGGGTTCGATTTCCTGAACGGCGCGCAGCAGCAAATAGAGATAACTGTAGGTCGCTGCACTTCTCACCGGGTAAACAGGCAGATTCAGATCCAACCGATCCAGGTCCCGATGGACAATATTCTGGTACAACAACTCTTTGGCTTGCAGCGAGGCTGCAGGCGCCAGCCAAAACGAGGCCTTTTCAAGAAAAGGATTGAACAGTTTTCTAACCCAAAGGCGGGTTCGCAAGGTGGAATAGGAGGAATCGCGCATACG
>CAZIMY010000130.1:0-1275 GCA_964540315.1 uncultured Wenzhouxiangella sp. | reverse complement strand
ACAACATACCCATACGATACGTGGAACCGGTGTTCCGCCCGCCCAGCGAGGGAAATTCACTGATATTGCCGGTCACTGACGGTTGCTCTTGGAATCAGTGCACCTTCTGCGAAATGTATACCGCACCCCAGAAGAAGTTCAGGGCTCGCGAAGAGCAGGAGGTGCTGTCCAGCATCCAGCGATCTGCTGAAATGTTTGGTCCCCAAATCCGGAGAATTTTTCTTGCTGATGGCGATGCATTGGTGTTGCCTACCCACCGCCTGTTGAGGATTCTCGAGGCAATAGGCAAACATCTGCCAGGGGTTGAGCGAGTAGCCAGCTATTGTCTGCCAAGAAACTTAAAAAGAAAAAGCGTCGACGAACTCCGGGAGCTAAAGGATGCCGGGTTGAAAATGGCCTATGTGGGCGCCGAGTCAGGTGATGACCTGGTTTTGAAGAAGGTTAATAAGTGCGAAACCCACGCTTCCACCATAGACGCGCTTGACAAGCTTGGGCACGCCGGCGTAACTCGCTCAGTGATGATTCTCAATGGTCTGGGCGGACAGATTTTTTCCAAACGACACGCCTTGAACTCTGCGCGACTAGCGAATGCGACTCAACCTGAATATCTGGCAACCCTTGTCGTGAGTTTTCCGATGGGCGAAGTTAGGTTCAGATCCGGTTTTCCCGAGTGGGAGCCGCTGGACCAGCGCGGCCTGTTCACAGAAATGGAGCTTCTGCTGGAGACCCTTGAACTAGACCACACGGTATTTCGATCCGATCATGCGTCGAACTGGCTTGTGCTCAAAGGTGAGCTCGGTGCAGACAAGGAGCGGTTGCTGAATCAGGTGAGGACGGCAATCTCGAGACCCCAAGATATGCCCTTGCGACCAGCATGGGCACGGGGTCTTTAAAACCCCGCAATACTCAATGTATCCTTTGGAGTCAGCTACATCTTCCATAAAATTCCGCATAAGCAAATATTTAGAGTAATTCGGCTCATCGACGATTGAACATGAAAGGCTCTCAGGGAAACAAACGTGTTCTCCAATGTGACCTTTGGGCTATGCATGCCGACTCTAAAAGACGCTATTGTCTGTTAGTCAACATTTAGCCATATTCTTTAATTTCCGGGAGATTTATATGTCCGCCTACCGCTCGACCCTGTGGGCCCTGCTCACCAGCCTGTTTTTCATCACCACGCCAGCTCTAGGCCAAGAAGGGGCGGCGAACCCGCTGCCGTATCTTGAGGATCTGCCTGAACTCATTGACCGTGACATCTTCTATGGCGACCCG
>CAZIMY010000129.1:0-7051 GCA_964540315.1 uncultured Wenzhouxiangella sp. | reverse complement strand
GCTCAAATGGGGCGTAACGGGCGCAATCAGTCTGACCAGGCTGGTCCAGCACTCCTGAACCAGGGCGCGATCGTTGTCGCTTTCGGGCTGGAAGCGCGCAAAATGATTGCAGCATTCCATCACCGCTGCAATCGCGGTATTGAACGTCAGCCGACGGGCGAAATCATCGCTGACCTTGGCGATTGTTTCGTGCAGGATTCGTCGCAGGTTCCTGGCATCGTCGCTGAGAGACTCCGGGTTAAGGCTGGAGCCTGGTAGACCTGCCTCTACATGCCTGCAGACTCCGCTCCAGAAGCGACGCAGGAAGCGCCAGGATCCTTCCACACCGGCCTCAGACCACTCCAAAGACTGCTCGGGCGGGGCAGCAAACATGGAAAACAGACGGACCGTATCGGCACCATACTGATCCACAAGGGCCTGGGGGTCGACGCCGTTGTTTTTCGACTTGGCCATCTTTTCAACCCCACCGGCTGTCACCGGCTTGCCATCGGCCATCAGCACGGCCGAGGCCACGCCGCCCTTGGCGTCCCTTTTCACTTCGACCTCGGACGGGTTGAACCATACCGGCCGACCGGCCTGATCATCACGGTAGTAGGTCTCAGCCAGCACCATGCCTTGGGTCAGCAGGCGATCGAAAGGCTCATCGACATTGACCAAGCCCTCATCGCGCATCAGCTTGGTCCAGAACCGCGCATAAAGCAGGTGCAGAATCGCATGTTCGATGCCCCCGATGTACTGGTTGACGGGCATCCAGTCATCGGTGCGACCATCAACCATCGCCCCATCGTTATCGGCACAGGTATAGCGGAAGAAATACCAGGACGAATCGACAAAAGTGTCCATGGTGTCCGTTTCACGTCGGGCCGGCTTACCGCAGGATGGACACTCGACCTTGAGAAAATCTTCGCAGCGAGCGAGGGGGTTGCCGGACCCATCGGGCACCAGGTCTTCCGGCAGTCGAACGGGCAGATCCGATTCCGGTACCGGCACGGTGCCGCAGTCGTCGCAGTGGATCACCGGAATCGGGCATCCCCAGTAGCGCTGCCGAGAAATGCCCCAGTCACGCAGTCGAAACTGAACCCGTGACTGGCCCGCATTATTTTTCTCCAGATCAGACACGATGGCCGCAAAGCCATCGCTGCAAGACAGGCCGGTATACGGTCCCGAGTGAACCAGTTCACCGTCCTTGGCCGCGTAGCTTTCGTGCCAGTGCCGATCATCGTAGTCCCGGCCTTCGGGGAGACTGATGACCTGGCGAATTGAAAGACCGTACTTCAAGGCAAACTCGAAGTCGCGCTCGTCGTGGGCAGGGACGGCCATGATTGCGCCTTCTCCGTAACCCATCAGCACGTAGTTGGCGACCCAGACCGGCAACTCTTGCCCTGACAGCGGATGGATCGCCTTCAGGCCGGTGTCCATCCCGCGTTTTTCCTGGGTCGCAATATCGGCCTCCGACACACCGCCCTTTTGACATTCGCGGATAAATTGCGCCAGTTCAGGGTTTTTTTCGGCAGCCTGCCTGGCCAGTGGGTGCTCGGCCGCCACTGCCATGAACGTGGCTCCCATCAGGGTATCCGGTCGCGTCGTGAAAACCTTGATGGTGGTATCGGCGCAAGCAAAGGTGATTTCGGCACCCTCGCTGCGGCCGATCCAGTTGGCCTGCATCGCCTTGACCCGCTCCGGCCAACCGTCGAGCTGTTCAAGACTGTCGAGCAACTCCTGCGCGTAGTCGGTAATGCGCAAGTAGTACATCGGAATCTCGCGTTTTTCCACCACCGCGCCAGTTCGCCAGCCACGACCGTCAACGACCTGCTCGTTGGCCAGCACGGTCTGGTCAACCGGGTCCCAGTTGACGGTTCCAGTCTTCTGGTAGGCGATACCTCGATCAAGCAGCTTCAGGAAGAACCACTGATTCCAGCGGTAGTAGTCGGCATCACAGGTGGCGACCTCGCGCTCCCAGTCAATGGCAAAACCCAGGCTCTTGAGTTGCTTTCGCATATGGGCGATGTTTGCGCGCGTCCACTCAGCGGGCGGCACGCCGTTGGCCATGGCCGCATTCTCTGCGGGCAAGCCGAAAGCATCCCAGCCCATGGGCTGAAGAACTCGCTTGCCCTGCATGCACTGAAAGCGCGACATCACGTCGCAGATGGTGTAGTTGCGCATGTGGCCCATGTGCAGCTTGCCCGAGGGATATGGAAACATGCTCAGGCAGTAATAGCGTTCGCCGTCCCCGCGCTCTGCCCGATGCAGCAGCTGTTCGTCCCACTGCGCCTGGATGGCCGGCTCGAGCGCGGCCGGGTGGTAGATCTCCGAGGTTGTCTCCGTCATGATCCGGTCGAATGATTAATTCAGTCAGGCTGCTAAGTGTAAACGTCCGTGGCCCGACCTGTTCCGGCCATTTGGCCGTTCATGCAAGTTCAGCGCGCGTGAACGATTTCGCGCTCGATGAGATGGCTGAGCATCTTCTGGCCGGCCTCAATGACCGGCTCAGGCGGGCTGATCCCCGAGGTTTCGGCCAGCTCATGCAAAAGGGCGCGACCGGATGAACCGGCATTGGTCTGCGCCAGGGCCAGGAAGCGCAGGGTCAGATCATTGACCCGCTCGAAGGCCACCTGGTCGTCGTGGCAGCGGTAAACCAGCAAATTGATGGGCGTGTCCAGCGCTTCGGCCGGAATGAAAGCGGGGCCAATACGATGGACCGGCCATTGGTAACGAGCGATTTGCAGCGTCGGATTGAGCACATATCCACGATCAAGAAGGCCGTCGGTCGGCCCGCTTGGCTCTGCCACCTCAGCCTCATGCAGCCTGGCAAGCGTTTCCAGGTATTCCCACTGCGCCAGCTCCGCCATCCAGGGCCGATCCTTGAGCCAGAGTTGGCCGTTGTCGCTTAAATAGGCCAGCAGTTCACGGCCAATTTCGGGAAACAGCGGCGTGGTGGACCGGTGGTGGATCATCAGATCCCGGATCAAACCATCCCAGTGCTCATCATCAAGCATGCGGCGCAGAACCGGAAAATTCTTGGCCATGAGGTTGCGAAGATTGCCGAAAAACAGTCGCCGGTAGATTGCCAGGCGCCGTTGTTCGATGCCGGCAGGCGCGGGATTGTTGTCCGGATCACGCAGGTAGGCGGCAAACGCCGCCTGCAGCTGACGCTGCCGCTCAGGCGGCGTTTTGACCGCGCTGGCTTTCTTGCTCACGTTGGAGACGGGTAATGGTTGACACTTCGGCCAGCAGTTCCGGCACCGGCGGGAAGTTGAAATCGCGCTCCAGCACGGTCGGCATCGGCCCCAGAATCTGGTAGGCGTGGCGCAGTAGATCCCACACCGGGTCGGCCACGGGAGCGCCGTGCGTGTCCACGATGAGATCATCGGCTTCGTGATGGTGGCCGGCAATGTGCAGGTAAGCCACACGATCATGGGGCAGGCCTGCCAGAAACTCGCCCGGGTCATAGCCATGATTCACACTGTTGACGTGGACGTTGTTGACGTCCAGCAGCAGCTGGCAATCGGCCCGTTCGCAGACTTCGTTGATGAACTCAAGCTCGCTCATCTCAGTCGCCGCCGGCGCGTAATAGGAAATATTCTCCACCGCGATTCGCCGACCGATCGCTTCCTGGACCTGCGAAATCCGGTCGGCAACCCAATCCACGGTTTCGGGCAAAAAGGGCAGCGGTAACAGGTCATAGAGGTGGCCGTGCTCAGAGCAGTAGCTTAGATGCTCGGAGAAAACGCCGACCTGATGGTCATCCAGAAAAACCTTGAGCCTGCGCAGATAAGTGCGATCCAGCGGCTCCGGCGCGCCGATCGACAGCGACAAGCCGTGACAGGCCAATGGGAAGCGATCGGTGTAGCTGGCCAGCTGTCGGCGCAGTCGACCGCCAACGCCAATCCAGTTTTCCGGAGCCAGCTCCAGAAAACCGACGTCCGACAGGTCGGCTTCCTGCAGCGGGCCCAGCAAGGCCCTTCGCAAACCGAGGCCGGCCCCTTGGACCGGCTGAGCAACTAAAGGCATGGTTGGGGTGAGACCGGGCTTCGGTTAAGGCTCGCCGCAAGCACCCTCACCACAAGCCCCTTCGCCACAGGCGCCTTCCTCATCCTTGTCGTCTTCGACTTCTTCGTCTTCGCCGCACTGACCCTCACCGCACTTGCCTTCCCCGCACTTACCCTCTCCGCATTTGCCTTCTCCACACTTACCTTCGCCGCAGGCTCCTTCACCGAATTCAGCCTGCTGGCTCATGAACCCGCGATCCAGAGCCTCGGCCTCGAAAAGATTATCTGCGGAGGACTCGGAAGCCACGGCGGCCAGCGAGAAGGACAACGCCGACAGGGTGCCGATGGCCGAAGTCAGAATTTTCTTATCAGTCATGATCAGTTCTCCAAGAGTTGTTGAATCTCATCCACGCCAGTGAACCACTGGCGATGAAAATGGCCGTGAATACTTTCGAAATGCAAACGGCAGTAACGCATGTTTAAGGCATGCAACATACATCTTTGGCTGGCCCAAAACAACCGTCAAAAGAAACCCGGCAAGTCTCGCAGCGCGGGCTGCTGTTCAGTCAAGCGCTTCTGGATGCCTGCGGCCAGACGCTTGCCTTCCTCGACGCCCCACTGATCATAGGCATTGATTTGCCATAAAACGGACAGGGTGTAGACGGCATGCTCAAAGCTGGCCAAAAGCGCACCCAATCCCTCCGGAGTCACTTGCTCGGTGAGCAACACGCCAACCGGCCGATTGCCGGGCAGAACGCGATGTGGGGCAACGTCCTGGCGCCCATGCACCATCGCCGAGGCCTGAGCGAGCAGGTGAGACAGCTGAGTACGCTGCCAGGCTTTTTGCGAGTGCTGATCAGCCATGCTGCCAACCAGCAGCAGCGGATGGGTGTCCGTACCCTGGTGGAGCGCCTGAAAAATTGAATGCTGCAGATCGGTGCCGCGACCACCGTAGATCAGCGGCGAGCTTGACTGATCGATGAGGTCGTCGTCCAAATCCACCCGCTTGCCGAGACTCTCCATCACCAGCTGCTGGAGGTAATCACCCAGCAATGCCAGACGGGGTTCGTAAGACACGACCCCCAACGTGGGCAAATTCAGCTCGCGCCGGAAGTAGTGGATTAACAGCCCCATCATGACCGCAAGACTGGAGCCATCCGGGGCATGCTCAAAGGCCTCGTCTGCGGCCGCGGCGCCTTTGAGCACTTCCGCAAACCGCCGCGCACCAATCACCGCAGCGGCACTGACCCCGACCGATGACCACAAGGAGTAACGGCCCCCAGTCCAGACCGGAAAGGGCAGCACGTGTTCGACTTGCACACCAAACCCGACCGCGCGATCCACGTTGGCAGTGCTCGCCCACGCACCCGTTTCAAAGCTCGCGCCCATCCAGTCTCGAACGGCACGGGCCTGACCCATGCTTTCTTCGGTGGAGAAGGATTTGGAGGCAATCACGACCGCTGTTCGAGCGGGATTCAGACCGGCCAGCAAGCGATCCAGGCGACGGCCGTCCAGCGTCGACAGCCAGTGAACCTGAAGCGCACTATCGCCCTCGTCGAGAGCATCTGCGACCAGGCGAGGCCCAAGATCCGACCCGCCGATTCCAATGTGGACAAGATCGGTGAACCCCGCCTCACCCGAGTGCAGACGGTCAGCCAGATTGAGCATTCGATGACGCTCTGCGGTCAAATTCTGCGGAGCTTCAGGGGATCGAAGCTGCATGTGCAAAGCGGGTTGGGCTTCCGACGGGTTGACAATCGCACCCTCGAAAAGTCTTGCCACGGCCTCCCGCAGCTGACGTTTTCTCGGCAGATCGACGAGCGCATCACGGGTAATTCGCTCCATGGGCGTCCTGGAGTAGTCCAGTAACCAGCCATGGGCCAGCAGCGAAAAGTCTGCGCCGCGCCCGGGGTCATGCGCAAAAAGTCCCGCAATATCGGATGGGTTGTTGTTTTTTTGCAACATTCAGGACAACTCCTGGCCACTTGGTTGAAACGCGCCCTGGGACGAGATACTAAGCCCATCCTCGGCGTATTTCAGGTTCGGCGTCAATGCCGGTGCCCAGCAACCATAAAAAAACCCCTTCCGTTTCCGGAAGGGGCAAACAATATCGGAGTGATGTACTTCGCTTCGCCCTGCGACCTTGCCCAACCGTTGTGGTTTTACCAAGGTTGGTCGTAATCTTACCACAATCTTCGCGTCCCAGCCAAGTCGAATTCAAACGTCTTTATCGGGGCTTGAAACCAAGAGATCGCATTTCAGCGATACCTTCGAACCGCGCCTTCGAGATTGGTTCCCATGAAAATCGCTATTCACGACAGGTTCACCGCAGCCGTCGCAAACTCCATCCGTGTTCGGAGCGGTCCCTCCAAGGCCCTGACTCCCTCCCTCCGTTCCGAATGCACTCTGAAGGCCTCGACCACGGCTCCCGGTCGGGGCCTTCTCTATTTCCGGTGACTTTGACTCGTCACCGAGACCTGAGCGCTAAACTATCAGTTGGCTTTCTTCCGGTAATTGACCTTGGACGCAATCACCGTCAATACGACGCGGACGCTCACCTGGAGCGGCGTCATTCCTTTTGCCGCATTGGCAGTGGTCAGCATGATTGCTTCCCCACCGTGGCTTGATCAATTGCTCGTCGCCTACGCAGCCCTCATCTTATCTTTTATCGCCGGTACGCTGTGGACCAGGCACTTGCTCAACCAGCGGACGCGCCCAAGACTGCTCGTTGCCAGCAATATTCTTGTTCTGCTGGCCTGGCCGTCTATTTTGATGCCGACCAGCTCAGCCAGTCTGTGGCTGGCTGGCCTGTTTACCATCCACCTTCTTCTGGATGAACCCTGGCGCGGGTACGGCATGCCTGGCTGGTACCGTCGACTGCGACTTTCAGTCAGCTGCGTCGCGATTGCGCTGCTCCTGATTGGCGGGCTGATCGGAGTCAGCACCGGTGGCTGAATCTGTGGTCAGTCTTCGGGGGCTTCAACGACGGTTCGGAACAACCGGGCCCGTTCAGGTGTTGGAAGACGTCAACCTGGAACTTGAGCCTGGGGAACGCGTGGCTG
>CAZIMY010000128.1:0-7092 GCA_964540315.1 uncultured Wenzhouxiangella sp. | reverse complement strand
TCTGTCGGTATCCTCAGACACGATCAGGCCCCGGATCGCTTATTGCATAGACCGAGGCAAAACGTGCTCGAATAGACGACTTGCTCAACCCGTAGTCTGAAAGCCGGTAGCGATGGGGCGATCGAAAAACACGTGACTGCCGATCAGCCGCCAGCAATGCGCTTTCGAACCCGGCCCCAACGGGCAAATCGAGGTGGCGGTAAGCAGCCTTGACAGATTCAGCGAGACCTTGGTGGAGATCGGCATTGCTCAGTTCGACCACTCGGTCAGGATAACGCTTCTTGAACGCCGCCAGATGCTGGTAATAGAAGACGAGCAGATCGACAAAACGCTCGCGGACAGCAACTGGGACCCCATCAAAACCCGTCAGCCGCAACGTTGGCTCAACGCTGCTCAGCTGTGAAGGCACCGTGGCAACCGGATCGCGGGTGCAGACGAAGAAACGAGCGTCGGGAAACGCCGCCATCAAGGCCTGCGGTGATCCAGAAAATGAGGCGTTTTTCGATAGAAAACGTTTGTCCTGCCCATGGACATAAACGTGTTTTTTCACGCAGACGCGATAAAACTGCATCAGGCGCTCTTGCTCATCGCCATCGGGTAGGCAGTCCAGCCTGGCCGTTTGCCAAAGCCAATCGGCATGGGGAAAAACCGTGACCAGGATGAAGCACTGCATGGCCGGCAGCAAAACCAGAAAATCCTCTTCCGGCGCCGTGAGGGCCAGCGGATGAACATCGGCCATGCGCTTGTTGATCGGCCCCGCCAGCCAGTTCGTCAAGCGCACGACGGGCCGGCCCATCTTATTATCCAGTTGCGCAAACGCGAGAGCCAGCCGACGCCCGACAACCGATACGCCAAACAAACACTCCCAGAGTTGGAAGGTTGTCGTTTCTGGATCTTGCGAAAGCACCTGGTGCAAGTGCGTCGTTCCCGAGCGCGGTGGCCCCAGCACAAATAGGGGTTCGCGCACCTCGGCATCCCGCCAGCGCCGAAAGAAGACGTCATCGAGAACAAAACCCAGCCAGTGCAACAGCTGCAGCACGACGAACCCAGGCCAGGCCAGCGCGACAAGCAGCGCACCGCCGACTGAGCGGCCCTCACGCACCGGCGACGCCAGTACCGCCAGCCAAAGGCGAACTGACAGATAGAGGCTGGACGCAAACAGGCGAAGCATAGACAGGCCAGGAGTGAGTCGCGACGCAGTATCTCACAGTCGCTCGGTGATTCATTCGCCAAGGCCGCGGATTTCATCTGCCCCTTTGTGTGCTCAGGCATACTTGAGCGCTCTAAACCTAATCACCAACCCTGCCCGGGAGATCAATCATGCAACTGGCTCAACACACGGTTTATGTCACTGGCGCTGCTTCTGGAATCGGCGAAGCCGTGGCCCTTCGTTTTCTTGCCGAAGGCGCGCACGTTGCCCTGGTTGATCGGGATGCCAACACCCTGAACACGCTGATCGACAGGCTGAGTCCGCAAGAACGCGAGAAAACCGTCAAGTACGTCATGAGCGTGGCCGATGAAGACGAGGTGTCAGGTTCACTCGATGACTTTGTTCATCAGCAGGGACGGCTTGATATCGCCGTCAACTGTGCCGGCATTCTCGGCCCGGTCGGCCCGCTGCACGACACCTCAACCGAGGCATATCGAGAACTGATGTCCGTCAACCTCGACGGCATGTTTTTGTGCCTGAAACACCAACTGCGCCACATGACAAAAGCCGGAAAAGGCAGCATCGTCAACATCTCCTCGGCAGCAGGCACTGTGGGATTTCCAACTGCCGCCGCCTACACGGCCGCCAAGCATGGCGTGGTCGGATTGACCAAAACCTGTGCCATTGATTACGCCGAATCCGGTATTCGGGTCAACGCCATCGCGCCGGGTGGTGTGGATACCCCGCTGATCCGCGCGACCACCTGCGCGACCCCGGAAGGCCGCGACATGATCGAATCTCTGCACCCGGTCAAGCGTCTCGGCAGGGCTGAAGAAATCGCCAGCGCAGCCCTGTTTCTGGCCTCCGAACAAGCCTCTTTCGTGACCGGCAGCGTGATGGCGGTGGACGGTGGCTGGACCACCTGGTAACGGCGCCGTAAAAAGTACAGAAAGAAAAGAAGAGTCGGCCTGTAAGCCGGGTTCTGTCGAGGACAGTCATTCATCTGGGACGCCCGTCACCGGTCGCCTCAAGCGGCCTACCCGGATGCAGCGCGGGCCACGCCATTGCATCCCTATTTGGCCTTGCTCCAGGTGGGGTTTACCGTGCCGTGCCTGTTGCCAGCCACGCGGTGCGCTCTTACCGCACCTTTTCACCCTTGCCTGTGCTTCCCGAAAGGAAACCATCGGCGGTTTGTTTTCTGCGGCACTTTCCGTAGCTGAACCGTCACCCGTCCAGCCCCCAGGCGTTACCTGGCACCCTGCCCTGCGGAGCCCGGACTTTCCTCCATGCCGTTACGACACAGCGACTGTCCGGCCGACTCTTCAGTGCGCATGATAGTCCATCGGTCCAGCTATCGATACAGCTGGCCGGCAAACACCAGCGCGCGTTCATTGCGCCGACTGATTGCGCTGATCACCAGATAGGGCGAGGCTTCGGCCTCAGGCCAGGGAATACGAACCGTGAATCCGCAGTCTGAAAGACGGGGGTCATCCAGCACCCTAGCGACATTCGCGCGAGGTTCATCGGGTTTCAGGCGGACCACCCGGCCGGCAAAACTGATCTCCAGAACATCAAGATCGCCATCATCGATAGAGGCCGCCCAGCCTTGCAAGACCAGATGATCCTTATCGCGATGATAGTCATCCACCCAGCCTCTCGGCCCGCGGCGAAAATCCTCCAGAGCCGATAGATCAGGGCCTTCAGGCCCGACACAGATGTAGACGTCCTGTTCGTGGGCCAACAGCTTGTTGAAGCGACGATAGTCCAGACCATGGCCCAGCGCCGACCTTATTGCCGATTGCACGAACGCTTCCGAGACGAAAGTGGTCCCGTAAATTTCGCCGTCCAGATCTTCATTTTCGCTGGCCGCGGTGTAGAGCAGACCCCCATCAGGCATCACCATTGCATCATCGAGCAGCGCCTCGTCATGGACACTGAAACACAGGATGCCGCCCGGTTGGAGAAGACCGGCCAGCTGATTCAGCCAGCGCTGGAAAAGACCGTCGGGCAGATGCGAAAACAGCGAAGCCACCCAGATCACGTCAAACTTCTGCCCCGGCCGGAAAGCTTCCGGCGCCGGAGTCGATCGAAGCCCATGCACGCCAAAGCGATGGGTCACGTAATCCACCGCCTCCGGCTGAATTTCAGCCGCCCAGATTTGTTCGGGCCTCAAGCTATGAACAAGAAACCGCAGTAAGCGGCCGTAGCCGCATGCGAAATCCAGCACCTGCAAGGACTGGCTGTCGTCAAAGACTCGGTCAATGATCTGGCGCAGCGTCTGGTATTGCTGCAGGGCAACAGCAAAATACTGGCTCACCGAGAGTGCGGCATCGCGGTGATGCCGAAGGGAAAATTCCAGCATCTGACACCCTGGGGGTATCTCGGTAGAAAATCCGCCGGAACCTGCATCCGGAGCGACGTACGGACAGTGCTGGCGCAGCACTCCAGCCAGTTGGGCGTTCGCCAGCTGGTGGTCTGCAGCAGCCCTCAGGCTAAGGTCCGGACGCTCGGGCAGGGTCATGCGGGGTTCCTTCAATCGATCGCCGGAATGCTACCATCGCTCAGCCTGTCGTCGAAGATACCCATGAAAGATAGTCAGTCGATCGATCTCCTGCTGAGCCAAGCAGAACGCCTGGAAACAACCCAGCCAGATCAGGCCGGGGCGTCCTACCGCCAGATCCTGCTCGACCATCCGACCTGTCTGCAAGCACACAATGCGCTCGAAAGGCTCAATCACCCCGAGCGGTTTGGCCACTGGATGCGCATCAACTGTCAGATTCATCCAGACGACGACATCTTCGCCTTCATCGCTGGGACGCCGGACTCAAACAATCCGATCAGGGACTATCTGGCCGATGGCTGGCGCACGCTCAGTGAGCTGATGCTGTTGCTTGAGGCAGTCGACCGTCCCTTATCCAAGACTGAAAGCATGCTGGAATTTGCCTGCGGGTTCGGTCGCTTCACCCGTCACCTGGCGCCGCTGTTGCCCGGTCGTCTGACCTGTTCTGACGTGCTGCCCGGTTCGGTCGGATTTGTCCGCGAGCAGTTCGGCGTTCGCGCTTTCGAATCATCCATGCATCCCGACGAAGTGCGCTTCCCTGGCCGCTATGATCTGGTATTCGTGCTGTCGCTGTTTACCCACCTGCCGGTCGCCAATTGGAAGCCCTGGCTTGAGACGCTAGCAAAAGCGGTCAAACCTGGTGGATTGCTGGTTTTGAGCTTTCACAACGAGCAGGCGGCGTCCGAGTTCGGGGTTGAATTCGACAACACTGGCATCTTTTTCCAGGCCAGCAGTGAATCCCCGTCGTTGGATGCGTCGCAGTACGGCACAACCCTGACGACAAGAGAGGTCGTTGAGCGTGAAATCACCGAGGCCCTGGCCAGGCCGATTACCCTTTACCGCGAGCGCGCCTTCTGGGTTGGCCAGGACGCGGTGGTCGTGCGCATTGACTGATGATTCGGGCTTCGGTCTGCCCGCCCTTGACCTCAGGGCCTGAGCACTCTGATCCAGTACCAGAAATTGAGCAGGCCCATGAGAGAGGCTGCAACATAGGTCAGCGCAGCCGCGGTCAGAATGCGCCGGGCGTGGCGGCGGTCTTCCTTGCGCAGATAACCGCCCTTGTTGAGCAGCGGTAAAGCGCGCCGAAAACTGGCGTCGAATTCTGTCGGCAAGGTCATCATGTGGACCACGATGCCCGAAGCGAGGCTGGCCAGACCGACAACCAAGAGCGCTACGCCGGCACTGGGCAGGCGCAGCGCCAGAATCACCACCGGCATCAGCGCGATCAGGATCACGCCCACTCGCTGCAGTTTCTGAAGCGACTTGACCAGACGCGTGCGCCACAGCAGCGGCCGGTATCCATCGGCATGCTGGACGGCATGACCTACCTCATGCGCGGCTACCGTCACCGCAGTCAGTGACCCAAACTCGTAGTGTTCGGGACTCAAGCGCACGGCTTTGGCCTCGGGGTCGTAGTGATCTTGCCCCGGCTCTGTCTGCTCGACGCGCACGGCCTCCAGGCCCAGCCGGTCGAGCAGCTCGCGGGCCATTTCGGCGCCGGTGCGCTCGTAACGGTCCTGAGGTTTCCGGTAACGGGACAGCACGCGTTTCACCCACCACTGGGGCAGGAATATCGCCGCGGCAATCAAGGCCAGTACGATCAGGACCATAGGGTGAATATTAGCCGCGTTGGGGTGAGGGTTCTGCTTCGCGGATTTTCTCGATCAGGGCCCAGGCCTGCTTGCGACTCAAGCTGGTCAGTCGTGACAAGACAGCGGCAGCCCTCGAGGGGGCCAGTTCCCGCGCAAGCTCGCGCGCCAGCGCGCCCGGATCAACCGGCGACAGCGCCGGGTCGGCTGAACCACTGACCAGCAAAACAGCCTCTCCTCGAGCCTGATTCTTGTCCTCATGACAAAACTCCGCAAGCATGGTCAGAGACCCGCGGCGCACGGTCTCATGAAGCTTGGTCAACTCCCGTCCCACGGCGGCAAGGCGACCACCGCCCATGATTTGGCACAGATCCTCCAACACGATGGTCAAGTCGCGCGCCGGTACGTAAAAAATCAGGGTCGACGGCGTGTCCGCCAGCGCTTGCAGGCGATGGCGTCTACCGGCCTGTTTGGCGGGCAGAAAACCCTCGAACCAGAAGCGGTCTGACGGCAGCCCGGCCGCGGACAAGCCCGCGATCGCGGCACACGGCCCCGGCACCGGACTGACCCGGAATCCTGCTTCGTGGGCCGCGGACACGAACCTGTAGCCAGGATCCGAAACCAGCGGCGTTCCGGCATCCGAGCAGTAGGCGACCGAGCGTCCCTCGGCGAGCCAGCCCATGATCTGCGGCCGCCGCGCCGGGCCGTTGCGGTCGTGATAGGAGACGAGCGGCCGGTTGCCGAGCGGCACGCCGTGGATGTCCATGAGCTTGCGGGTCTGGCGCGTGTCCTCGGCCGCCAGCGCGTCGGCGCGCGCGAGGATGTCGAGCGCCCGCAGCGTGATGTCCGCGGCGTTGCCGATCGGCGTCGCGACGAGGTAGAGCCCGGGCGCGAGCGGGGCGGCCGCGGGCTCCCCCCCGCCGGGGGTGGGACGTTTACTTTCGCCAGCCATGCTCATACCGTCCGGCACCGGAGAAGGCCGGACAGGCGGGCGGGCGGTCCCCGCGCGCCCCCGGCGCCCATGGCGAGAGGACCCGATGGAGGCAGGATTGTCAAAGCCCGGCGGCGCGGGCCGTCTGATCCGCGCGGCGGCCGCGATGGTCCTGTCGGTCGCCCTCGCGGCCTGCGCCACCGGTCCGCGCCCGGCGCCGCAGGCAGGCGGCGGCGGAGGCGACACGTCGGCGACCGGCACGGCGGAGGCCCCGGCGACCGGGCCTGAGGTCGGCCCGCGGGAGACCGCGACCGTCGCCCTGCTGGTGCCCCGCAGCGCCGAGGCCGAGGGGGCTTCCCGCCTCGCTCCGGCAATCGCGCGGGCCGCCGAGATGGCCGCGCAGGAGGTCGGACGGGACCGGATCCGTCTTCAGGTCTACGATACCGGCGGGCGGCCCGACCGCGCCGCCCAGGTCGCGGAGCGCGCCGTCGCGGCGGGGGCCGACCTGATGATCGGCCCGCTCTTCGCGACCAGCACCGAGGCCGTGCGCCCGATCGCCGCCGCTGCGGGCCTGCCGGTGATCTCCTTCTCGACGAACACCGCGGTCGCCGGCGGGCCGGTCTATGTCTCGGGCTACACGCCGGAGAGCGAGGCGCGGCGCATCCTGACCTATGCCGGATCCCGCGGCCTCGCGCGGGTCGGGGTCTTCTTCCCGCAGAACGAGTACGGCGACGCCGCGATGCGGGGAGCGCGCACGGCGGAGGATCTCGGCGGCCCGCGCATCGTCGTCGCGGAAGGCTACGAGCGCAGCTTCAAGGGGATCGAGACCGCCTCCGGCCCGTTCGCCGGGGATGCGCGCGCG
>CAZIMY010000127.1:0-7209 GCA_964540315.1 uncultured Wenzhouxiangella sp. | reverse complement strand
TGCTGCGCGAAGGCATGAAGTCGGTTGCCGCCGGCATGAACCCGATGGATCTCAAACGCGGCATCGACAAGGCGGTCAAGGCTGCCGTGGCCGAACTGCAAAAGCTGTCGACTCCGTGCACCGACGACAAGGCCATTGCCCAGGTCGGCACCATCTCTGCCAACTCCGATGAAGAAATCGGCAAGATCATCGCCGAGGCGATGGGCAAAGTTGGCAAGGAAGGCGTCATCACGGTCGAGGAAGGCCAGTCGCTGGAAAACGAGCTGGATGTTGTCGAAGGCATGCAGTTTGACAGAGGCTACCTGTCGCCGTATTTCGTGACCGACCAGCAGACTATGCAGGTTGAACTCGAAGACCCATTCATCCTTCTTCACGATAAGAAGATTTCCAACGTTCGCGAACTGCTGCCGGTTCTCGAGGGCGTTGCCAAGGCCGGACGCAGCCTGCTGATCGTGGCCGAGGATATTGAAGGTGAAGCACTGGCAACGCTGGTGGTCAACAACCTGCGCGGCATCGTCAAGGTCGCAGCAGTCAAGGCGCCTGGTTTCGGTGACCGTCGCAAGGCCATGCTCGAAGATATGGCTATTCTGACCGGCGGCCAGGTGATTTCCGAGGAAGTCGGCATGAGCCTGGAAAAAACCGAGCTGGACATGCTCGGCTCGGCCAAGAAAATCCAGATCACCAAGGAAAACACCACCATCATTGATGGTGCCGGCGATGCTCAGGCGATCGAAGGCCGGGTTGGCCAGATTCGGGCCCAGATCGAAGAAGCCTCCTCAGACTACGACCGCGAAAAGCTGCAAGAACGAGTCGCCAAGCTGGCCGGCGGCGTTGCCGTCATCAAGGTGGGTGCTGCGACTGAAGTCGAGATGAAAGAGAAAAAGGCTCGGGTTGAAGACGCTCTGCATGCCACACGTGCCGCTGTTGAAGAAGGCGTGGTCCCGGGCGGTGGTACTGCTCTGGTGCGAGCCATCAACAGCATCCGTGATCTCCGCGGCGACAACGAAGACCAGAACGTCGGCATCAAGATCGCTTTGCGTGCCATGGAAGAGCCGCTTCGCAAGATTGTCGCCAACTCCGGTGGTGAGCCTTCAGTCATCTTGGCCAAGGTCTCCGAGGGTTCCGGTAACTACGGTTACAACGCGGCCACCGGTGATTTTGTCGACATGATCGAAGCCGGCATTCTGGATCCAACCAAGGTGACCCGCTCGGCCCTGCAGAACGCTTCCTCAGTGTCCGGTCTGATGATCACCACCGAGGCTGCCGTTGCCGAACTGCCGAAGAAGGACGAAGGCGGTGGTGCCCCAGACATGGGCGGCATGGGCGGCATGGGTGGCATGGGCGGCATGATGTAAACGCGCTCCGCCAGGCCTTGTTGCCTGTGATGTACTTTGTCAGAACCCCGGCCCCGTGCCGGGGTTCTGCCGTTAGAGACCAGGCTTTTCGCTATGCTTGAGGTAAATCTATGGAATGCAGTGCCAACTAATGGAACCTTCAGGAGTCGGACAGGCTAGGTTTGAGCCGCTGCCGAGAACCACAACAGCCTCTGGCCAACCGCGCAGAGTGGGCTTCGAACTCGAAATCGCCGGGGTGCCGCCGCAGGTCATCGCCCAGGCGATCGTTTCGGTCGCCGGCGGCACCGCCGAGCACCAAAGCGCCTTCCTGTCGCAAGTCAACGATTCATCGCTTGGCGACTTCAACATCGAACTTGACGCGAGCCTGCTGCGCGATCGGCGCTATCAAAGCGCTCTCGAGGATATGGGCGTCAACATCGGTCATGGTGAGACCCGGGACAATCTGGAAAACTGGCTGGCCGAGATCGCCGGTCTCATGGTCCCCAGAGAAATAGTCGCCCCGCCAATCGCGTGGAAGCATCTGGCCGAGCTGGACAAGATTCGAGAGGAGCTGCTCAATGCGGGGGCTAAGGGCACGCACGCATCCCCGCTCTATGCTTTTGGTCTGCAGATCAATATCGAAAGTGCCAGTCTGGAGGCCGAATACCTGCTATCCATCCTGCGCGCCTTTCTTTTATCTTACGACTGGCTGCTGGAACGCGCCCAAGTCGACCTTTCCCGCCGCATTTCGCCTTATGTCCACGCTTTTCCCGAAGACTATGCGGTTCATGTCCTTGACCCCGAATACCAGCCCGGCATCCGGGAACTGATCGATGACTATCTGCGCTACACACCCACCAGAAATCGGCCGCTTGATCTGCTGCCTTTGTTTGCCCACGTTGATGAAGCGCGCGTTATGGAGGCACCGGTTGAGCACGAACTCATCAAACCCCGCCCGGCGTTTCATTACCGCTTGCCGAACTGCCTGATCGACGAGCCCGACTGGTCTCTGGCAGTGCCCTGGAATGACTGGGTTGCGGTCGAGAAGCTGGCTGCGCAACCGCAGGATCTGAAGAGACTTTGTCAATCCCGTCTGCATGACTCAAGCGAAGCCAAACAGTGGCTTTCCAGCGTGATTCGCAAACTGCGTTCATGAAAAAAACGCGTCCGATTATCGGCGTTACAGGGCCCGACAGAGGCGGGCTGGCCGCCTGGTTATTCTCCGCATTTGCGGTCTGGCGAAGCGGCGGGCGCCCCCTGAGGATCCGGCCCGGCAAGTTGCGTGCCATCGAAGCTGTTGACGGCCTGATCATCGGCGGCGGCGCCGATGTCGATCCGGAACTGTATGGCGCGAAGACTTCGGCCAGGCCTCGGCCCCTCCACGACCGCCGTCAGCGCGGCTGGCAACGCCTTGTGGGCATGTTGCTGTTTCCACTGGTTCTCATCGTTCGTCGCCTGCTGATGACCAAGCATGGCGGTCTCAATCCCGCTCGTGATGCCATGGAGAAACAGCTGATCATTCAGGCACAAGAACGGGGATTGCCGCTGCTGGGCATCTGCCGGGGCATGCAACTGCTCAACGTTGTCAACGGCGGCACCCTCCATCAGGACCTCCAGGGCTTTTATGAAGAACACCCGGAAATCCGCTCCGTCCTGCCGCGCAAGCAAATCCATATTGAACCCGGGTCTGTTCTCGCCGGCGTGCTCGGGCTCTCATCGGTCAGGGTCAATGCGCTGCATTCGCAGGCCATCGATCAGCCCGGTTCCGGGCTGATGGCATGCGCGCGCGAACATAACGGGGTCATCCAGGCTATCGAGAGCAATGGCTCCAGCTTCGCGCTAGGCGTGCAATGGCACCCTGAATATCTGCCTCAGAGGTCCGACCAGCGCGCTCTGTTCGAGGCACTGGTCTCAGCCGCAAAAAAGAAGCCGCAACCATGAGACGGCCGGTTGAAGCATTGACGGCGGATTGGATGTCGGCACACTGCGCCTTCGTCGCCGAGGCCTGGCGCCGATTCCCGGAACACCCGGCGCCATCAATCCCGGTCAAAAAGCCCGATGCCGAGACCCTGGCTGCCAACCCTGAACTCGCGCTTCGCCGCTACCGTCAACTGCAGTCGGTGCACATTCTGTGGAAAGACCTGGCCGGGACTGCCAACGTCGCCGAAACGGGCGAAGCCATCTCCGCGCTGGCCCGCGACTGCCTGAACCTTGCTCTGGACGCAGCCGAAAGCCAGGTCCGAAAAAGCTGCGGCGCCCTTTGGGACAGCAATGACCGCGCGATTCGCTTAGCCATTCTTGGGCTCGGCAAGCTGGGCGGCAACGAGCTGAATTTCAACTCTGACATCGACATTGTCCTTGCCTATGACGGCAAAGGCATCAGTACCGGCCCACGCCAACTGGACGCTGGGCGTTACCTCCAGCTGGTTACCCACGAGCTGATCCGCTTGCTCGATAGCGTGACAGCCTCCGGCCGGGTCTGGATTGTGGATACACGATTGCGACCCTTCGGAGAAGCCGGCGCCCTAGTCTGGTCACTTTCGGCCATGGAGCAATACTTTTTAAACGAAGGCCGCACCTGGGAGCGTTATGCCTGGCTCAAAGCCTCGCCCGTGGCCGGGGACATCACGACAGGTAAACGCCTTCTGGACGGGATCGAGCCGTTCATTTACAGGCGGTATCTGGATTACGGAATCTTCGACAGCTTGCGGGAACTTCATGCTCGAATCGAAGCAAATACAAAAGGCGAGGATGGTGTAGATATCAAGCGCGGCCCCGACGGCATCAGGGCCGCCGAATTTCTCGTACAAAGCCAGCAGATTCTGCGCGGTGGACGCGACCGCGAACTGCGCCGCCCGGGTTTTCTACCCGGTCTTGAGGCCTGTACTGCTCTGGGCCTGATCGAAACTCAGCCTGCAAAAGACCTGGCCGAAGCCTACAGCTACCTGCGAATTCTTGAAAATCGGCTGCAGGCCATGACGGGACGTCAAGGCCACCATCTGCCGTCTGAACCAAACGTCCTCGAGCGCCTGGCAGCGCTGATGGGATGCAGAGACCGCAATGAACTTGAAAGAGAAACCGCGTCGCACCAGCAGCGAATCGCGGCGCAGTTCAGCGAGCGTTTTCAGACTCGGGCATCGCGGACCGATGCCACGCCGCCGATCTGGCCACCAACGAGCAGTCTTGAGAAACATCTCGCCGACCTTGGATTTAGTAAACCCGGCGAGATGGCCGCTCTGCTGCTTGAGCTGGACAAACGTCTTAACCGGCGAAACGTGACGCCGGAAGGCCAACGTCGCCTCGATTCCCTGATGCCAGAACTGCTCCGGGCAGTCGCCCGTACCCCGCTGCCTGAAGAGGTTGTCCCGGCACTGCTCAAGCTTGTCGAGCAAATCAGCCGAAGATCAGCCTATCTGTCCCTGCTGCATGAAAAACCACAGACACTGACGCGGCTGGTGCGGGTGTTTTCGATCAGCGAACGCGTCAGCCAGTGGATCACCCAATCACCCCAGCTGCTCGACGACCTGCTTGATCCGGTCCATGGGCTCGATTTGCCGGCCCTGCCGACGATGCATTCAGAGGCGCTCGAAGATAGCCTCAATAATCTGTCGCGATGGCGTCAGGCCGGCTTTCTGCGAACCGCATTGGCCGAACTGGACAAGCGGTTGACACCGGCCGAGGCGGGCGAACAACTCAGCCTGATCGCCGAGACAGTCCTGGCGGAAATACTGCGACTTCTTGAGGCGCAGGATAGCGACATGGCGATCATCGCGTACGGCAATCTGGGCGCCAGGTCGCTGCACTATTCGTCTGATCTCGACCTTGTCTTTCTCCATGGTGCAGACCCACCACCCGTACGCTGCGCCCAGCGTCTTATCAGCCTCATGCAAACGCCCCTGCCCGGCGGTCGGCTGTTTGAAATCGATACACGCCTGCGTCCCAATGGCAGAGCCGGCATGCTACTGAGCCGAATCAACAGCTTCGAGCACTACCAGAGCGAGCAGGCCTGGACCTGGGAACATCAGGCGCTGATCCGCGCGCGCTGGATTGCGGGCAGTCGTGGCCTGGAAAAGCAATTTGAACAAATCCGGCACCGGGTACTTGCTGAACCACGTTGCGCAAATCACGTGCTCAAAGAACTTTCCGACATGCGCGCTCGCCAGCGGCGAGAGAGATCGGAAACACCCATCAAGGCTCTGATGACCGATCTCCAGTACATCGCGGAAGCCGGTGTGTTGTGCAAAGCGGCTGACCAACCCGAATTAGTCAGCAGCCGTACGACCGAAAAGCAAATCGAGTTGCTCGAACATTGCAACTGGTTCAGCGAGGCAACAGCAGGCTCTCTCAAGCAGGCCTGGCAATTACTCGTTAGAGCCAGGCATGTGTGCTGGCTGCAGCGCCACCCCGACGACGCTGATTTGGCCGTGGCGGACAAGCAAATCTCCGAGGCCTGGCGAGCCTGTTTTTCATCAAACAGGTAGAATCTTCTGAACTAATCTCATCCACGCGCCCAAGGAGAGTTACCCATGCGGTCTGCTGACAGTTGGTTCGCGGAATACGGCGAAAGCCACCGCAACCCGACGAATAAACTGATCCACTGGATCTGTGTTCCCTTGATCTTCTGGTCCGTTGTCGCCTTGGTCTGGTCAATACCAAGCCCGGTGACGTGGCTGAACTGGGCGATCGCCGTTTCACTACTCGTTCAGGCCTGGTATGTGGCCCTTTCACCGCGATTGTCTATCGGTGTCGGTTTGTTCATGGTGGCCGCCCTCTCGTTGTGCGCTTTTCTGGAGGCGAACCTGGCCGCTCCGCTTTGGGCGGTGGCGCTCGCAGTCTTTGTCGGGGCCTGGATCGGCCAGTTCGTCGGCCATCAGATCGAAGGCAAGAAACCATCCTTTTTCAAAGACATCGCTTTTTTGCTGATCGGACCGGCCTGGCTGTTGGGCTTCATCTACCGCCGTTTTGGCTGGTCTTACTGACGGCGAGCGCGCGGCACGAAAGAATCAGTCTTCGATGTGATCGGTGTAGCTGTCGGCAGTCATGAGCCCGTGGAGTTCATCATTATCGTCAAGCCTGACCGAAAACAACCAGCCGTCACCATAGGGGTCGTTGTTGATGATCTCGGGTGAATCGATCACCGCCTGGTTGAGGGCCACTACCTCGCCCGAAACCGGCGTGTAGATATCCGAAGCCGCCTTGACTGATTCGATCACGGCGCAGGCGTCTCCCTGACCAAAGTTTGCGCCCTCTTCGGGTAGTTCAACAAACACCAGATCACCTAACTGCTCTTGGGCGTGATCGGTAATGCCAACCTTGACCACGCCTTCCTCTTCCTCGCTGACCCACTCGTGGCTTTCGGAAAAGCGCAGGTCTTTCGGAATCTCACTCATGATGTTTCCCCGTCAATAGATGCTGGAAATTCTAGCGCATGCGCCAGCCCCGGAGCTTAGATTCGCACCCGACCGCGCAAAATATCTGCGAACATCACCCAGTCGCCAAGCAGACTGTAAAAAGGATACTTGAAGGTCGCGGGCCGGTTTTTCTCGAAATGAAAGTGACCGGCCCAGGCAAATCCATAGCCAAAAACAGGCATTGCCAGCAACCACCACCACGCGTGAACCACAGCCAGACAAAGCGCGATCAGCACCAGCCAAGACCCGATGAAATGGAGCCGGCGACACTGGATGTTGCGATGTTCGGACAAGTAGTAGGGGTAGAACTCTTTAAAACTGCTGAACTGTCGTGCCATGGCTAGGCTGATCCATGTCGGAAACGGTATTTTAATACTACCCGGCGATAGCAGATCAAGATTCAGTGGTCGATCGCGACCTTCGTCTCCCCGACGCTGCACGCCCTGCTGCGCAGGTTTCGCCAG
>CAZIMY010000126.1:0-7211 GCA_964540315.1 uncultured Wenzhouxiangella sp. | reverse complement strand
TGGTGCCCCGGGCAGGATTCGAACCTGCGACCTGCCGCTTAGGAGGCGGCTGCTCTATCCCCTGAGCTACCGAGGCGTTCGAAAATCAACCCAGAATGTTAGCAGAAGCGGCCCTATTTGCCCGGCATGCTGTCGCCGAGCAAGTCGCCCCTCCAGCCTTTCAGCCAGTCCGGGCTGTTGCCATGCGCAATTTTTGTGAGTTCTCTCTTACTGGCGATCAGGGCGGGGTCGATTTCCAGGTCCTCGGCCATTGAGCGCACGGTTTTCTGCGCTTTACTGATCCACTCCCGCTGCTCACCAGTCAGCTGCACGAGCTCGGCCGGACGGCAAAAGTCGTTGTCATCCTGTGTTTCCAGCAGGCTGAACAGCGTGTCACGATAGCGACGTCGAACCGGATCAGGTAGCGCTCGGATCGCTGCGTCTGGGCTGACCCCGGCTGTTTTCTCAGCCGCCTGGAGCAGATGTTCATCCCGAATCACAAAGCTCTTGGGTAAATCCCGATGGCGGGCGGTCGCGTCGCGCCATTCGGCCAGCTTTGCCAGTACCGCCAGCGCTTCGTCATTCAGCCGACCCGCACCCTTGACCCGAAGCAGAGCCGGTGGCCTTTCGTCACTGCGGGCGCTGGCGACGGTGCGCGCGCAATCCTCAAGCAGCCAGGCCAGCCGCCCCTTGCGGTCCAGTTGTTCGGTGAGATGATGTTTCAGGCGCGGCAGCCAGATGACATCCTGGGCCGCATAGGTCAACAGATCGCGGGCCAACGGGCGCTTGCACCAGTCTGATCTGGCTTTTCCGCCGGCAAGTTCGGCGCCCAGGGTTTCTGCCACAAGCTGCTCGTATCGCAGCTGAAGCGGATAACCCAGCATGGCTGCGGCGACCTGGGTGTCAAACAGGGGGTCGGGAACCGTCCCGGTCAGAATCTGAAAAACCTCCATGTCCTCGCCGACGCTGTGCAGGACTTTGACCCTTTCTTGATCATCCAACAGCGCTGCCAAAGACTCCATCCGAGGCAGGGCCACTGCGTCGAGCAGCCAGACGGACTGGCCATCGCTGGCCTGAATCAGACCGGGGCGGGGGAAATAGGTGCGCTCACGTACAAACTCGGTATCCAGCCCGATGGTGTCCGAGTCCTGCCAGTGGCTGCCGGCATGCGCCGCATCCTCAGGCTGGGTGATGAATTCGGCTTTGGAGACAGCGGCGTCCGCTGCCTGGAGCTCTGCCTCTGAAGCTGCCTGGTTGGCGCTCGTATCGGTCGTGGTCAAGACTGGTTGGCAGGCGCTTGATTCGGGTCGATGGTGATCACGCCCAGTTGTTGTGCCTCCGCGATAACCTTCTCTGCATCGTCGCTGTAGCCGGCTTTGACCAAGGCTTCGATCAGGTACTTCCAGATTTCGGGTTTACCCGGTTCTTGCTCCAACGCCTGATGGAGCAGACGGGCCGCGTCCTCAAAATGGCCGGTTCTATAAGCAATTTCGCCAAGTCCTGCAGCAACATCAGGATGCGCGGGATCATCAGCCAGAATGGCTCGATAGAGGTCTTCTGCCTCCGGCAGGCGGCCGGCGAGATGATGCTCGACGGCTTCTTTCAGTCTTGGGTCAGGCACAGGCTCTCCTTATTCGGTCAGCGCCAGGTATTGCTCGGTTGCCCAGGCAACCGACTCGAGATAACTGCGTCGCAGACGGTCAACCGGGAAAAGCTCGTCATTGATCTTCTCCCACTCGCCGCGCTCATAGTTGATGACGGTCTCAAGCAGGCGGCCATAGGGGCCGTCCCGCTTGACCAGGGCATCGATCAGGTCGTCATCGAGGGGCAGCATGCTGATGACCTCGTCCATCGGCGTGTCCATGAGTGCGTCAAGCAGCGAGAACAGGCCGGCGGTAAACGCCATGTCCTGGGTTTGTTTGGCCATGTTGGCCGTCATCAACTCGCACATTCGCGCGCGGATCAGCGCCAGCCGCATCAACTCGCTGGGTCGGTCATCAACGCCGGCCATGATTTGCAATCTAGACCAGCTTCTTATGGTGGGTATGCCGAGATAGACGATGGCATGCTGAATGGATTGAATCTTGACCGACAGCCCGTAGTAAGCCGAGTTGACCGTGCGCAGCAGGCGATAGTGCAGGGCAACGTCGTTGCGGATAATGGCTTCGAGTTCTTCCGGCGTCACGTTCGGATCCTGCAGCTGCTTGACCAGACGCATAACGTTGATCTTGCTTTCCGGAAGCCGCTTGGCCGTGATGGTTGTTGGTCTGCAGAGGAAAAAACCCTGGAAGTACTTGAAGCCCAATCGGCGGCATTGTTCAAATTGGGACCGGGTCTCTACAGACTTGGCCACCATGGCAACGTTGTGGCCTTTGAGCTTCTTGATGATGTCGATCTGGGCCATGACATCGTGCTCAAGAATATCGATCTTTACCAGGCTTGCGTGTTCAAGAAAGTTCTCGATGCCTTCGCGCCAGCTGAAGTTATCCAGCGCAATGGTGTATCCAAGCATATCGAGCTGGGCGACGGCAGAAATCGAATCATCATCGACGGGCACGTTTTCGATAATCTCAATACCGATGTGGTCTGCGCTCAGGGGCAGATCCGTGCCGGCGAGAAGGAATTCATGATCGAGGTTGAAAAAGGCAAGCTTATTGCCAACCAGCTTGCCAAGGTCCTGCTCCATCATGGTATTGAGCATGACCTTTGACGTCGCCGAGGTGCCATCCGGACCCAGGCGTGCCTGATTCTCGCGGGAATCACGAAAGAGCAGTTCGTAGCCGTATATGCCCTGTTCGTCGTCGAAAATGGGCTGACGAGCCAGATAAACCAGGTTGCTTGGTGAATCGTCAAGATCAGCCGGCTCGCCGGGCGGCACTGGTGCCGTATATTTGGTCGTCATCCTTGCTGTACACCCACGTCGTCGGGGAGCTATAGCCTGTTTACTACCGCCCCCTGCTGTGCTGAATGGATTGGCGATCGAGCTCCAGAATCAGTTTGCCCAATTTGCGCTCCTGCAGCGGGGACAGATCCACGAAGCGAGCACCCAGACGCGAAAATCGATCTCCCGGCACGGGGGCAACGCTCTGCACCGTCGCTTGCGCAGCGAGCTTTTCGCCCTGCAACTCCAGCGTGCAGTCTAGCATCTCGCCTGAATTTAGTTGCGCTCCGGCGTCAATCAGCGCGCCGAAGCCACCAACCGACAGGTCAATCAGCCGGCCGCGATGGGGTTGGCTGGTATCGTCGGGGTCCAGTGTGACGCCGGTGCGTTGACCGGCCATCCGCACTCGAAATGTGAGCCGGCGTTCGTAGTGAGCAATCTCCGAGGGCCATTCGCAAAACAATGCGGGGTAACCTTCGTAGCGACTGTGGATTTGCAGGTGGGTCTGGAAACGAATATCGGTGCCGTCAAGCTGGGAGCGGACCTGAAGCTCGTCCTTGGGGTGATACAAGTCGATGACCGATTCTGTAGGCGCGTCCAAATACAGCCCGGAGTAGGGTTTGAGGGCGATGATGGTTGAAAGGTGGCCGTCCTCGGACTGCGGATGCTGAATCTGAACCATGGCCCTGGCGTTTATCAGGCGACGAAGCAGCTTCTCGACTGCCTTCGGTTCCTGGATTGGTTCAGGTTTGTTGGCGTGGTCTGCGCTCAACCCGATGCCAGCAAGCGGGAGTGCACGTTGCCGGTGGTTCGGCCGTCGCGGCCATAAATCCCGCTGTCACCGGCTGAATCCCCATTCAGCACGTTGAGCGCCCGGCGAACGTAACCCATCCGATATTGAACGGTCAGACCGTTGCGGTCGTTGAGTTCTCGACAGCGTTGCAGGTTCTTGCCGACTGTTTGTCGGGTCGCCTTGAGTTCAGAAGCCGGATCGCACCATGCCAGAGCAGTTTCAAGGCCGCGGTCTCCGTCTTCGAGAGCCAGACCGTCGATCAGGTCTTGCTGCTCAAGAGCAATGTCCTCCAGCCCTTGGAGCAGGGTGGATTTCCGGCCGGTCAGGGTATCGAGTGCCTCGGCGTCACCGTCGGCAAGCGCATCGCGCTCGGCTTCAAGTGTGCCAATCAGCTGTTGAGCGTGCTCTGACTGGGCGCTCAACAAGCGTTTCAGTTCTTCTCGAAATTGGTCAGGGCCGTGAAGCATCAGGACTATTCCCCGATGGTGTCTTCCATGGAGAGCAAGCGCTCTGCGATCTGCCGGGGATCAACCTCGTAGGTGCCATCGTCAATGGCTTGGCGCGCCATTTCGACCCGACCCATGTCGACCGCTTCTCCGGACGACGCTTCGCTGGCCAGTTCGCTCAGCTGACGCGCTGATTCAGTCAGGCTGACGGAGTCTGTGCGCTGGGCGCTCTGAGACTGCCCTGCCGACTGGGAAGATGTCTGTGCTGGCTGTTCCGAGGGGCTGCTCGGACGATTAACCCTCGTGTCAGACTGGGTCTGAGGGGGTCTTATGAAGCCGTCAATTCTCTCAGCCATTGTGCCGTCTCCGCTGAATACTGTTCTCGATTATAAGGGATAGCGGCCGTCGCAGTGATTTCTTGAGGCCAATCGGCCCGAAAACACCCGTTTGAAACGCACCTGGTTCAGGGGACATGAACGACTACCTCCCCGGGGCCCCGGACCTTCCCCTCCACGATTCTCTCCGAAGACAGGTTTCGTACTCGAATCAGATCGCCGATCTGCGCGTCGACCATGGCTCGGCCGGGGGCGCGAATGGCGATGCCTTGCCGCTGGGCGACCAGCGTGACGTGCTCGCCTTTTCGGATGGTCGGTGGAATATCCACCAAGCCCGGCGAAATAACCGTCCCGGCAGCCGCGGCGCGACGCAGGGTCTGGCCTCTCACATCGTCCACGTTCTCATAGTAACCGAACGATAAAGCGTGGGTATCCATCCGCTGCATCCGGATCGAATCCTCAGCCAGGCTGGCCCCCCGGGGCAGGCTGCGCGCCAGTACGGCTACTTCCACTTCCCGAGTCACTTTCACAGGCACGTAGATTCGCCACGGTCGGCTACCGTCGCAGCGCACACCGATACTTGCGTTGCCGTTCAGACGATTACCCGCCGCATTGAATGTCTCCAGTGCCTGGTCACATTGGGCCAGTCTCAGGCGTGCATCGAGATGGCCTGCGCTCGCTTCAACGCCAGTGGCCGCGGCTCCCATCTGCTCCAGTACAAAAGACTCGGCGGCCTCGCGGATGCTGGCCAACGACTGAATCTCGGCCTGAGCGGCGCCCAGCAGTGGGCTTAGCAACAGTACCAGGCCGATGGCGGGCACAAACTTTGCCACGTGGAGGACTAACGCACTTTTCATTCGAGTCAAGGATTCCCGGTTCATGCTCAAACCAGCGAGCAAAAACGATGCCACCCCAGCTGACCGGCCAGGCGGCAAGCTTTTGCCGGCTGCATCCCGATCACAGCGTTCGATCCCGGCACCCGATTGCCGGTTTGGCGCGCTCAACAGCCGGAAACGGGTTATCGCGAGGGGGGTGGCACAGAGTTTGCTTCAGTCGTTGCCAGACATTCGCGGCGAGAAACGAGGTGCCTCTTAATGGCCTTTAGTATCGACAAACATTTTGGCGTTCATGCTCAGGCGGTGCAGTTGCGCAGCCAGCGCACCGAACTGCTGGCGGCCAACATTGCCAATGCCGACACGCCTGGCTTCAAGGCGCGCGATATTGATTTTGCATCAGTGATGCGCCAAACCGCTGGTTCCGGCGAGGCTTTGCAGGTCACCCACGAACGGCATTTGAACGTCAACGGAACAACCGCCGGCCAGGCTGCGGCGCTTTATCGCGTCCCGCTCCAGCCGGCCCAGGACGGCAACACGGTTGACGTTCAGCAAGAGCAGGCGGCGTTTGCCGAGAACTCGGTGCGCTACCAGGCCAGCCTTGAATTCTTGAGCGGTCGCGTCCGCGGCCTGATCACCGCCATCAAAGGCCGCAGTCAATGAGTCTGTTCAAGATTTTTGATATCGCCGGGTCCGGCATGAGTGCGCAGTCGGTGCGCCTGAATACCACGGCGTCCAACCTGGCCAACGCCAACTCGGTCTCGACGACAGAAGAGGGCGCATATCGTTCCCGTCAGGCCCTGTTTCAGAGCGCGCTCGACCAAGCGGACCGCGGCAACGGCGCCGCAGTCGGTGTTCGCGTGCTGGGCGTGATTGAAAGCAACGCCGCCCCGCAGCGTTTGTACGAGCCAGGTAATCCGCTCGCCGACGAGCAAGGCTATGTCTACAAGAGCAACGTCAACATCGCCGAAGAGATGGCCAACATGATCTCGGCATCGCGCTCGTTCCAGAACAACATCGAAGTGCTCAATACATCGAAAGACCTGATGTTGCGCACCCTCCAAATGGGCCGATAAGAAAGGAGTAGGGACCACCATGGACCTCAGCAGTATTTCGAATATTCGCCAGTTCACCGATCCGTCGGCCATGGCCGGCAGCCAAAACAATGAGCTTGGGCAAGAAGAGTTTCTGAGCCTGATGATCGCCCAGTTGCAAAATCAGGATCCTTTCAAGCCCATGGAGAACGGCGATTTCCTGGGTCAGATGGCCCAGTTCTCGACGGTTTCCGGTATCGGGGAACTCAAAGAGAGTTTTGAAGCGACCGCGCAATCGCTGCAGGGCGGGCAGGCGCTGCAGGCGGCCTCGCTGGTTGACCGATCGGCGTTGGTCAGCAGTGACCGCGTTGCATTCGATGGCGAAACCGCCAGCCGCGGCGCGTTCTCGGTGCCCGCGGGGGCACTTGAGGCCCAGGTCGATATTCGCGACGGAACCGGCGCCCTGATTCGCCGCATTCCGGCTGATATTGGCCCAAATGGGCAAGCGACCTTTTCCTGGGATGGTTTTGATGCCGGCGGCACGCTGCGCGCACCGGGCAGTTATTCAATCTCGGCGAGCGTGCGGGTCGGTAACGAAATGCAGGCCGCCGACACGCTGGTCTGGGGGCGTATCGAAAGCGTAACCCTTGGCACTTCTGAAAACGGCAGTGCTGTACTCAACATCGCCGGCATCGGATCCGTTCCGCTCAGCCAGGCCAGAGAAATTTCTTAGATTCAATCTTGAACCTATTTGACAAGGAGTCAAACCCATGCCTTTCCAGATTGCACTTTCCGGCCTGAATGCGGCGTCGACCAGCCTGAACACGACGGCCAACAATATTGCCAACGTCAATACCAGCGGCTTCAAGGCATCGCGGGCCAATTTCGTCGAGCTGTTTGCGACCGGTCT
>CAZIMY010000125.1:0-7284 GCA_964540315.1 uncultured Wenzhouxiangella sp. | reverse complement strand
GTGGGGATCAGCGCGCAGCTGATGCCTAGATGTTCCTTGCCGCCCAGCAGACCGTCCGGGTCGCGGGTCTTGAAAGCCAGCCCGAGTACGGTCGCCACCGGGGCCAGGGTGATGTAGCGCTTGTCCCAGGTAACTGAAAGTCCAAGCACCTCTTCGCCGTTGATGACTTTCTTGCAGACAACCCCTTCGTCAGGCATGGACGCGGCATCGGACCCGGCCTGCGGAGAAGTGAGGGCAAAGCAGGGGATTTCCTCGCCGCAGGAAAGACGCGGCAGATAGTGTTTTTTCTGTTCTTCAGTACCGAAGTGCATCAGCAGTTCACCAGGGCCGAGGGAGTTCGGAACCATGACACTGACGGCCGCAGTCAGGCTGCGGGTCGAGATTTTGGTAACGACGGCGGCATTGCCCTGGGCGGTAAATTCCAGCCCGCCGTACTCCTTCGGAATAATCATGCTCAGGAAGCGTTTTTCCCGAATGAATTGCCAGGCTTCCGGCGGAAGATCTTTCAGCTCGCGGTTGATTTTCCACTCATCCAACATGGAACAGAGTTCTTCAACGGGGCCGTCTATGAAGTCCTGTTCTTCCCGGGTCAAGGCCGGAGGCGGCATGTCGAACAACTTTTTCCAGTCCGGACGACCCGAGAACAATTCCGCATCCCACCAGACGGTGCCTGCATCCAGCGCTTCCTTCTCGGTCGCTGACATCGCCGGCAAAACGGTCTTGAACCACGAAAAAAGCGGTGCTGAAATCACCGCCCGTCGAAGCGGGTGGATGGCCATGATTGCAAAGGCAATGGCGGAAATGGCCATCAGGCCCGTTACCGGCCAGGCGATAGTGGCCAGGGATGTCGCCATCAGGCCGGCCGCCGACAGCGCGGCCGCGGCCCATGCGGGCGCCCGTAGGTAAGCCAGGACCAGCAGTCCGATAATGAATGCTGAGAGAAAACCAAGGGTCATGCGGAGGTCTCCAGGGTGCCGCGGGCACCAGTTTGAGCGGTGGAATCGCCAGGAATAGCGTTCTGATGGCTGCCCCGAAGGCCGGCGGCAGCGAATTGAACAAGGCTTGAAGCAATGGAGCGTGTGTCAGCCAACTTGCTTTCAGCCATGGTGTAGGTGAGGGCGCCTACCAGGAAGTCGAGCTGACGGCGCAGAAGTGCTGGCTCGCGCCCGGGCAGTGAGAGCGCAATGGCGTCTGCAAAGCGACGCATTACGAAAGCATACTCGCTGCTGATCGCGGCATGCAGTTCCTCGTCGCGATCAGCGAAAGCCCGCATCAGTAGCTGCATGAAGCGGTGACCATCGGCGTCAGAGCCTCTGGAAAAAGCCAGCGCCGGAAAAACAAAGGCGTCGAGAACGTCTTCGAGCCTGGGTCCGTCGGCTTCGGCGAGGGCCTTATCAAGCTGCAGCAGCCGAGCCTGATTCAAGGCATCCAGACGTCGCCGGAATACCGCCAGCAGCAAGGCCTGTTTCGAGCCGAAATGGTAATTTACCGCGGCCAGATTCACTCCCGCTGCCTGGGTGATTTGCCGCAAGCTGGCCAGATAGAAGCCTTGTTCGGCGAACAAAGCTTCCGCGGCATCAAGAATGCGGTCGCAGGTCGACGGCTCAGGCACTTTCGAACGTTCGATTAAAACGCATGTTTGAATATTATCACGAAGAAATGGCCCTAGTGAAAAAACGCTGAGGCCGCGGGCTCACGGTCAGACCTCGCACTCCGCGCCGCTGACGTCCCTTCGCACCCTGACCCGTCCTGGATTTGAGACCACGATTGCGCGCGCTTCGGCCACAGCGTCGGCGTCGCAGACGCGGATGGTCAGGTTGGTGCCGTAGGCGGCGCCGGAGGGCTGGAAGCGAACCCTATGACGCCCGCCGGAGTGCATGGTGAGCTGGTCCTGTGCTGCGACAACGCGAATAATGTCTGCTGTGGAGTCGGGCTCGCGGTCGTTGTTGCGGTCGATAAAAACGATCCATCCCTTATCCCAGCGGTTACTGCCACTGCAGCTAGACTGGTCTGCACTGGGACAGGCCACGACGTTGGCGCGCCGAGTGATTGCGGAATGACGCGCAAACTGCATGTGCGCCATCATGAGGTTGGTTTTCGCCGAAACCCGGTTTTCCGCCACAAATCCTGCCATTGCCGGCAAACCGATGGTGGCCAAGATGGCTACGACGGCGAGGACAAAGATCAATTCGATCAGCGTCAGTCCCTGCTGATTACTTCCCATATCGCTAACTCCTTGCGGTAAGGCTTTAGCGACATTGTCGAAACCAGGCCATGCGGCGGGAATCGGAAAGCTGCCGTCGAGATCTGTCAGCGCCGATCGCGAGGTCTTGTAGGAATTTTCAGATCAGGCCGCTGGGGAAAGTACCTTTTCAATGCGCTCGACCGCCAACTGAAGGGTGTCAAGACCACAAGCAAAAGACAGGCGCAGATGACCAGGTGCGCCAAATGCCGTGCCCGGAACGGAAGCCACGCCGGCGTGCTCGAGGAGGTGTTCTGCCAGAGCCAAATCGTCGTCCAGCCCCAGTGATTGGATCGCGTCGCTGAAATCCGCAAACAGATAAAAGGCACCCATGCCCGGCTTGCAAGACACCCCTGGCAAGCCATCCAGCGCGGGCTGCAGCCAGTCATGTCGTTGTTTGAAGGCCTTACACATGTCGTGCACACAGCCTTGATCGCCCGCCAGAGCGGCGACTGCAGCAGCCTGGCTGATCGAGCTGGGGTTGGATGTGCTCTGACCCTGAACCTTGCGCATTTCCTTGATCAGATCAGCAGGCCCTGCGGCATAACCGATCCGCCAGCCGGTCATTGCGTAGCCCTTGGAGACGCCGTTGATGACGATCAGGCGATCCTTGAGGGCCGGGACAACTTCTCCGATGCTCGCAAAGGGCTCTCTGGCCCACCAGATGTGCTCATAAATATCGTCGGAGCAGATCAGGATGCGGGGGTGTTCGAGGAGAACTTCTCCAAGCTCGGCAAGCTGGTGGCGAGAGTAGGCCTGACCGGTAGGATTGCTCGGCGAATTGAGCATCAGCATCCGGGTTTGGTCAGTGATGGAAGCAGCCAGTTGCGCAGGGCTGATCAGGTAATTGGTATCGGGCGTGGTGTTGAGAATGACGGGTTCGGCGTCGGCCAGTCGCACCATGTCGGGGTAAGACACCCAGTAAGGTGCCGGAATCAGCACCTCGCTGCCTGGGTCGAGCGTCGCCTGAAGCAGGTTGTATATGGCCTGCTTGGCCCCGTTGGAGACCAGGATCTGATTGGCCTCGTAATCCAGGTCGTTGTCCCGCGACAGCTTGTCGATGACGGCTTGCTTGAGTTCGGGCGTGCCGTCGACAGCGGTATAGCGAGTCTGGCCCCCATGAATGGCGGCGATGGCGGCATCGCGGATATGCTCAGGGGTATCAAAGTCCGGCTCGCCCATACTGAGCGAAATGATGTCGCGACCCTGAGCGCGCAGCTCGGCTGCTTTCATGCTCATGGCAATCGTTGCCGAGGGCTTGACCTGACCGACGCGCTTGGACAGTTGGACGCTCACGAGTGTACTCCCTGTATGCTTGGTTCAGTGGACGCCTAGTATACTGGCGGCTATGATTTTTCTCTCCGAAAACCCTTAATGGCCCAACGTTTTCGCTTGGCTTCCGGCTATGAGCCCGGAGGCGATCAGCCCGAGGCGATCCGCCAACTGGTCGACGGTCTGGCGGCCGGGCATTCGCACCAGACCTTGCTGGGTGTGACCGGCTCGGGCAAGACTTTCACCATGGCCAACCTGGTTGAGCGCGTCCAGCGGCCGGCTCTGGTCATGGCCCCGAACAAAACCTTGGCAGCCCAGCTTTACGGAGAGTTCAAGGCGTTTTTCCCGGACAACGCCGTCGAATACTTTGTCTCTTATTACGACTATTATCAGCCGGAAGCCTATGTGCCATCGACCGATACCTTTATCGAAAAGGATGCGTCGATCAACGAGCATATCGAGCAAATGCGGCTTTCAGCGACCAAGGCGCTGCTCCAGCGGCGCGACGTGCTGATTGTTGCCACGGTCTCGGCGATTTATGGTCTGGGAGATCCCAGTGCTTTTCTGAAAATGACCCTGCCGCTGGTTGTGGGCGAGCGCATGAGCCAGCGCGAAATCCTTCGCCGGCTTGCCGAGATGCAATACGCGCGCAACGATTTCGAGCTGCGCCGTGGCACATACCGGGTCCGCGGCGAGGTCATCGACATTTTTCCGGGCGATTCGGAAATCGAGGCCGTCAGGGTTGAGCTTTTCGATGATGAAATCGAGCGCATCAGCTATTTTGACCCTCTGACCGGCGAGATTCGCGCCAAGCTCACCGAACTGACGATCTTTCCCAAGACCCATTACGTCACTCCGCGACAAGTGGTGCTGGATGCGGTTGAAGCGATCAAGGCCGAGTTGGCAGAGCGGCTGCCACAGCTGGAGAATGCGGGTAAGCTGCTCGAAGCCCAGCGTATCAAGCAGCGCACTCAGTTTGATATCGAAATGATGCTGGAGCTGGGCTACTGCCAGGGTATTGAAAATTATTCGCGTCACCTGACCGGACGACAGCCGGGCGAGTCGCCGCCAACCTTGTTCGACTATCTTCCGCGTGACGCCATCCTGATCGCCGACGAGTCGCACGTCACCATTCCGCAGATTGGCGGGATGTACCGAGGGGATCGGGCGAGAAAGGAGACCCTGGTCGATTTCGGGTTTCGTCTACCCTCGGCCCTGGACAACCGCCCGCTCAAGTTCGAGGAATTCGAGCAGCGTGCCCCGCAGATGATTCTGGTATCAGCCACGCCGCGGCAGTGGGAGTTGGAGCGCTCGCCGGTGGTGGCCGAGCAGGTCGTCAGGCCGACCGGCCTGGTGGACCCGGAAGTGTTGGTGCGCCCGGTCACCAGCCAGGTTGACGATCTGTTGTCGGAAATCGGGCACCGCGTGGGCACCGGGGACCGCGTGCTGGTGACCACCTTGACCAAAAGAATGGCGGAGAACCTGACCGAGTATCTTGCCGAGCACGATATCCGGGTCCGCTATCTGCACTCCGACATCGATACCGTCGAGAGGGTGGAGATCATCCGCGATCTTCGCCTGGGTGCTTTTGACGTTTTGGTGGGGATCAATCTGCTGAGAGAAGGCCTTGATCTGCCCGAGGTATCACTCGTCGCCATTCTCGATGCCGACAAAGAGGGATTCTTGCGATCGGAGGGTTCGCTGATCCAGACGATTGGCCGAGCCGCGCGAAATGTCAAGGGCCGGGCTATCTTGTACGCCGATCGCATGACCGATTCCATGCGCCGGGCCATCGAGGAAACCGACCGCCGGCGGAGCAAGCAGATCGCCCACAACGAGGAGCATGGCATAACGCCTAAGACGATCGTCAAGAACATTGCTGACATCATGGCTGACGCGCATCAGACGCCGGGTAAGAAGAAAACCGCGCGCAAAGCGGCCGAACAGCGCGCCGACTATGCCCCCGAGTTTGTTTCTCCGGAGCAGGCCTCAAAACAGATGGCGGAGCTGGAAAAGAAAATGTTCAAGGCTGCTGAGAACCTGGACTTTGAACAGGCGGCCGAGTTACGCGACCAGATCGGTCGCTTGCGGGAGCTGAGCCTCAAAACTGCGGTTTAGCGATTGAATTTGAATTCTGCAGGGCGAGCCTTCCCGTTTTGTTCAATCGTCTCGGTGTGCGTCGCCCGCATTTTTTCGGCGAATCAACTCATGGGCCTGTCGGGCCACGATCCACGATGCGAGGGCATCGGTCTCCTCTTCGCTCAAGGCAAAAAACTCCATTGCAACGGGCCTTGAGCCCGAATCCGGATCGGCGTCGTCTCCGACTCGCTGGACAATGGCTGGCAGCTGCAAAGGGGCCTCAATATCGTCGGCGTCGACGGTGATCAGCCAAAGAGAGCCGGGCGCTAGTGTATCGATCCATTCGAAAGAGATGCCGGTCGCGCTCATGTCGATTCGTTGCTTGGGGGTGTCCAGCGCATGTCGGCTGAAGAGTTCACCGGCCAGAAAATTGAGTTTGGCGTCCATCAGGCGGATCAGCGGTGACAGTGCTGGTTTGCTTCTCAGGGCAGAGTCGCGGACGAACACATATTGGTTGTCCAGTTGAAGCCAGTGGAGCATGCGCAATTCGCTTCTGATACTGATTCGTAGATCAGCCGGACGATCGATCAGTTGGTCGTCCAGGTGGGTAAGCTTCAGACGCGCCTCAAAGCCCAGCCGATGGTAGCCCCGCTGCTCCTGATCTTCAGCTGGGTTCATCGCGCAGCTCCGGCAATTCATCGAGCTCAATGATGGATTCCTCCGGCAACGGTTCAACGGTGGTGCGCGGCCGAATCAGGATTTCGACGCGCCGGTTTCTGGAGCGGCCCTCCAGGGTTTCGTTGTCGGCAATAGGATGGGTGTCTGCATACCCCTCGACACGGAAACGTTCAGCCGGAATGGTGCCGTCCTCTGTCAGCTCATGGACCACCGATGCCGCGCGCGCCGCAGAAAGTTCCCAGTTTGAGCGGAAGCGCGCGGTCCTGATCGGGACGTTATCGGTGTGGCCCGACACCAGGTATTCGCCTTGAATGTTTCTGAGCAAATCCTTGATCTCCATCAGCATCGCTCGGAACTGGGGCTGGATGATTTCACTGCCGACCTCAAAAGCGAAGCGATCCTGTAGCCGAATGATGACCTCGTCTTCCAGCCGCTCTACGGTTACATCGCCCATGTCGATCATGCCGCCTAATTTTTCTGTAACCGCTTCTTCAACTTGCTCAGCCGTGCTGGATTCCGTCAGTTGCTCAGCCTGGCCGTCCATGCTTGGTTCAAAAGGTTCCGGTGCCTGTCCCTCCGAGCCGGGTTCAACCGGCTCCGGGTTGTCGATACTGCCGGTCGGCTGAAGTTCGTTGTTTTCCCGAAGATCAGGCGCGGAGGGTAGGGTCGGAAAGTTCGGCACAATCGAACCTAGTTGATCTCCCGCGTTGCCCACTTCGACCCGGCCGCGCATTTGCTCAAAGACGCTGGCGGTGAAGCCCGCACGGATGTATTCGGCTTGCGCCTTGTATTTCTGCTCTTCGATGACAACGAAGGAGAAAAGCAAGACAAAGAAAGTCACCAGGAGGGTCATCATATCGGCAAACGTGACCATCCACAGCGGCGCGCCCGCGACGGCTTTTTTGGGTCGCATGACCAACTCAGCTGCCTCCGGCCGGCTTCTGGGCTCCGGGGGCGACGTATTCTGTTCTGTTCCGCGAGGGAAGGTAGGCCTCGAGCATTTCGTGGAGAAC
>CAZIMY010000124.1:0-7441 GCA_964540315.1 uncultured Wenzhouxiangella sp. | reverse complement strand
TTTTTGCCAAGCACCTGATCTCGGCCTCGATCATGGCCGCGCCGGCCGCACTGGTGATGGCCAAGCTGATCTTGCCCGAGACCGAGGTTTCCGAGACCGTGGGCACGGTGCGCACGACGATCGAGCGCCCGCACGTCAACCTGATTGAAGCCGCTGCGGGTGGCGCGAGCGAGGGCCTGAAATTGGCGCTGAACGTGGGGGCGATGCTGCTGGCGTTCCTGGCCTTGATCGCTCTGGTCAACGGCCCGCTGGGCTGGTTTGGCGCCGTCACTGGCCTGGAAGGCTGGATTGGTCAGCCGCTGGACTTGGCGCTGATCCTGGGCTGGGTCTTCTCGCCGCTGGCGTTCCTGGTAGGGGTGCCCTGGGATGAGGCGATCCAGGTCGGTGGACTCATTGGCACCAAGATCGTGGCCAACGAGTTTGTCGCCTACGTGGCGCTGACCGAGGCGCAGGTCGATTTGTCCGAGCGCTCGGTGCTGATCGCGACCTACGCGCTGTGTGGATTTGCTAATTTTTCGTCGATTGCCATCCAGATCGGCGGCATCGGCGGCATCGCGCCCTCGCGCCGACCCGACCTGGCGCGTCTTGGGCTCAAAGCCGTACTGGCCGGCGCGCTAGTATCGTTACTCAATGCCGCCTGGGCAGGGATTCTGGTCGGCTAGACCGGGGTGGGCCGCTAGCCTTGGTCCGCCGGGTTTGAGCGTCCCCGGGCGGCACTGAAGCATCTCTTCCTCAGGCCTGAGGCCAGACGGCATCGGCAAAGGCAATGATGACGGCATAACGCGCCATCTTGCCGATCGCGACCAGGACTAGGAACACGGACACACGCACGCGCATGATGCCGGCGATCAGGGTGAGTGCGTCGCCGCCAATCGGCAGCCAGGCGAACAACAGGGACCAGACCCCACGCTTCTGAAACCAGTTCTGCGCCTGGCTGATCTGTTTCTTGCTGAACCAGAACCACTTGCGGTCCTGAAAGTGCAGGAGGTAGCGCCCCAGCACCCAGTTCATCAATGAACCCAGCGTGTTGCCCACGGTCGCTGCCAGCAGCAACAGTGACGGGCTATGTCCCTCAGACAGCATCAGCAACAGCACGGCTTCTGAATAGAAAGGCAGGATGGTCGCGGCGAGAAACGCTGAGCCGAAGAGAATCAGGTAGTCAACGATCATGCTGCACGCTGCCCGCTCACGGGTGCTTCTCCGAAGCTCGGGGCCAAACGCTGCCTGCGTTTCTTGGTCATTCCTTGCGCCGACTCAAAGAAGATGGCCCGCACCGGAAAATCCTACTCGAAGCGCAGCGCGTCAATCGGGTCGAGCTTGGAAGCACGTCGGGCCGGATAGTAGCCAAAGAAGACCGCGATGATGACGGCTGTGACCACGGCGCCGACGAGGGTGACCGGGCTGACCAGAACCGGAAACTCGCCCAGCCGGGCCGCCAGCGAGGTGGCGCCAATTCCGAGCAGCAGCCCGACAACGCCGCCGATCAATCCAAGAACGGTGGCCTCGACGAGAAACTGGGTCAGCACGTCTTTCGATCGCGCACCGACCGCGCGACGGAGTCCGATCTCCCGCGTGCGCTCGGTCACCGAGACCAGCATGATGTTCATGATGCCGATACCCCCGACCACCAGCGATGTCGCTGAAAATGCGGCAAGCAGAAAGCCCAGCAGGCTTTCTGTTTCGTTGCGGGCGCGGATGAACTCGGCGAAGTTGATTACCCGAAAGTCATCGTCTGCGCCCGGCTGGATGTTGCGCCGCACGCGCATCAGGTCCTCGATCTCGGCCTGCACTTCGAGCACGTCGAGATCATCCCAAACCTTCAGGTAAATGCGCCCGGCATCGTCGATCACCCCGCCGGGCGTTCGGGAGACGCGGCTTCTGACGGTCTCGATTGGCATCCAGATCGTATCGTCCTGGTCTTGTCCCCAGGACGTCGCGCCTTTTTCATCGAGCACGCCGACAATCGTGGCCGGGGTCCGATTGATGCGGATTCTCTGACCGATGGGGTCGGCGCCCTCGAAGAGTTCACTGGCCACGGTTTGACCGATGACCGCGATCTTCGCCCCCCGGCGAGCCTCGCCGGCTGAGATGCCGCGGCCCTCAGCAATGGGCCAGTCCTGGATAAGGCCAAAGTCCTGCCCGACGCCGAACAGCGACGTGCTCCAGTTGCGCCCGCCCGCCACCAGCGTGACCTGGGCCGAAACCCGCCCGGATACGGCCTCGACGCCATCGACCTCCAGCAGTGCGTCAAGATCATCGTCGGTTACGGCCCTCGCCGAACCGGCACCGCGCGATCGGCCACCGAAAAAACTGTCACCGGAGCGCACCTGCAATACGTGGGTGCCGAACTGTTCGATCTGCTCAGTGAGCTGCTTGCCGGCACCCTGGGCAATTGAAACTGCGACGATGGCCGCAGCGATGCCGATAATGATGCCGAGCATTGTCAGAATGCTGCGGATCGCATTGGTCCGAATCGATCGCAGCGCAATGGAAAGGCTGGCCGTCAAACTCAGTCCGGGTCGTTGCGTGCTCATGCCGCTTGCCTTTTCTCATCGCTGGTGATGCGGCCGTCGCGAAACCGGATGATGCGACGCGCGTGCTCGGCGATTTCCTCTTCGTGGGTGACCAGGATGACGGTCACCCCGTCGGCGTTGAGGTCGGCAAACAGTCTCATGATTTCCTCGGCGGTGGCGGTGTCCAGCGCACCGGTCGGCTCGTCGGCCAGGATCATGCGTGGTTGGTTCACCAGGGCGCGGGCAATGGCGACACGTTGTTGCTGCCCGCCAGACAACTGCGCCGGGCTGTGGTCCATGCGCTCTCCCAGACCCACCCGCTTCAGTGCGGCCACCGCTCGCTCCTGCTTCTCGTCACGATCCATTGCCGCATACATCAGCGGGAGCTTGACGTTGTCCAGCGCGCTCGTTCGCGCCAGCAGCATGAACTGCTGGAACACAAAACCCAGGGTCTCGTTCCTCAGCTGCGCTTGTGCGTCGTCATCCATCTGGGTCAGGTCGCGTCCGGCAATCATTAATTTGCCTCGGGTGGGCTGATCCAGCGCGCCCAGCAAGTTCATGAACGTTGATTTGCCCGATCCCGACGGCCCCATGATGGCAACAAATTCTCCGGGCTGGATGCTGGCGTCGACTTCAATCAGCGCACGAACAACGTTGTTGCCCATCACGTAATCCTTGTCCAGCGCTTCGGCCGAGATCAGCGCAGAGTTCTCGCTCATTGGTCCGGGTCCGTGCGGCGCAGGCGGGTGATCAGTTCCACGCCGGCGTCGAAGTCGCCGGATGCAATCTCGGTAAATCGGTCGTCGCTGATGCCTAACCGGACGTTGTGGGCGCGCAGCGTGCCGTCCGGGTTGGCGCTGTAGACAACGCCGGGGCGGGTGGCTTCGCGCTCGCGTTGGAGCGCTTGGACTTGTTCGAACTGTTCGGATGACAGATTTCGAGCCAAAACCTCTCGACTCATCTCGGAAATCCGCTCGCGAATGACTTCTCGATCCGCGCCGGACCGGAACAGTCCGACCATGCCACCAAAGCCCTCGCGCAGCTCCGTGCCAACGGTTTCCCTGGTTGTCTCGTCAACGCCGACCTCTTCGAGCATCTCCATCATGGCCTCACCCGGGTTGCCCCGACCGCCGCGTTCGCCGCCGCTCTCGGCTGCTTCCGGCGCCAGGTCTTCCGGTGGTCTGAAACGAACCGCGGCATTGCTGACGCGCAGCACACCCTCGCGTTGCCCGGTGACAATATCGATGCTCGCGGTCATGCCGGGCAAAAGCTTTCGGTCGGGATTGCTGGCGTTGATCACGACGGTGTAGGTCACCACGTTCTGGTCTTCGTTGGGCGCCAGCCGGACTTGGCCGACGCGCGCATCGAAGGTTTCACCAGGGAACGCATCCACGCCGAATTGAGCGCTGGCGCCTTCGCGTACGCTGCCGATATCGGCCTCATCGACGCTGGCCTCAATCTGTATCTCGGTCAGGTCCTGGGCGATCGAGAACAACACGGGAGCCTGCAGGCTGGCCGCAACAGTCTGGCCAATGTCCACCGCCCGATCAATCACGACGCCGTCGATCGGGGCGCGAATTTCCGTGCGATCGAGATCAATGCGCGCCGCTTCGAGTGCTGCCTCTCGTTGCTGAACCGTGGCCAGCGCATTTTGGTATTGAGCCTCGGCAATGGAGACATCCGCCTCGGCCGAATAAAACGCCGCCTCGGATCTGTCCAGGGCCGAAGCCGATACGCTGCCACGCTCCACCAGTGCCTGCTGGCGCTCGAATTCGCGCTCGGCGTTGACAAGATTGGCGCGCGCTTTTTCAATGCCGGCGGACTGGATTTCGACGTTGGCGCGCGCGACGGCCAGGTTGGCTTCAGCCTCCTGGACCCGGCGTTCGAAGGTCTGCGGGTCGAGCCGCGCGAGCAGATCCCCTGCGTTAACCGGCGTGTTGAAGTCGGCGCTTAACTCGATGACCTGCCCCGATAGCTGTGAGCCGACCTCTACTGTATTTAGTGCTCGAACCGACCCGACGGACGACACAATGCGGGTGATGTCACCACGATCTGCCGGCTGAGTGGTGAGCTCTATTGCCGCATCGCCGTCAGACTGAGGCCAGAACCACCAGGCTGCCGCAGCAATGACAGCAGCGCAGCCTATCCATATCAACTTACGCATTTCTCCATCCTTCAATCAAGGCCGTATCTGACGGCGTGCCCGCTTGTGAGCGCTGCGCAGTATGTTCCCTGGTTGTGAGGGAATGGCCAAGAATCCCGGGGAATATCCTGGTGGTCGGCGATGGCGTCTGCGCTTGGGCGTTATAGTCCGGTGCAGTCATCAACTGCAGCAATATGTCCATGAAAAGAGTTCTTCTTGCCAGCTTTGTTCTGGCGGCCGGTGTTTTTGTCTCTTCCAGTCTTCTCGCCAGCTCGGGTCGAATCTTGCTGGTCGTGACCAATCATGCTGAGCTGGGCGATACGGGCGAGCCAACGGGCTATTATCTGTCTGAAGTCGCTCACCCGTGGAAGGTATTCCGCGATGCCGGCCTGGAAGTGGTCTTTGCCAGCCCCCAGGGTGGTTTTGCGCCGATGGATCCGAAGAGCTTCGATCTTGAGGACCCGGTCAACAGAGCGTTCTGGGAAACGCTGCATGCGGTGGAGTCTCTGGCGACCACGCGCCCGCTCGCACAGATTGAACCGTCGCGCTTTGATGCCGTTTTCTTTGCCGGCGGTCATGGCACCATGTGGGACTTTCCCGGCCACCCCGATGTCAATCGCTTGACTGCCGGTATCTTTGAGGCCGGCGGTGTTGTCGGTGCGGTTTGTCACGGTCCGGCGGCGCTGTTGGACGTGAAACTGTCAGACGGTTCCTATCTTGTTGCGGGTCGGCGCGTCGGCGGATTCACCAACGCTGAAGAAGCGGCCGTTGGGCTGACCGATGCCGTTCCATTTCTTCTGGAAACCCGTTTGGTGGAGCGCGGAGCGTCCTTTGAGGGTGGCGGAGATTTCAAGGAATACGTCGTTTCAGACGGACGCCTCGTGACCGGCCAGAACCCCGCGTCGGCTGAGAAGACCGCCGCGGAAATCGTCGCCCTTCTTAACGATTAGATTTCATTCCCCGTCAATATCGGGCTGTGAAATCCGGCTTAATTCCAGAACGGTTGCCACGTTGCCGAGCGGTCTCAGCGATTTCTTGTGTCCCAAGATTAGGTGCGGGGTTTGAAGGTCAGGCAAACCGAGTTGATGCAGTAGCGCAAGCCGGTTGGCGGCGGCCCGTCATTGAAAATATGGCCTAGGTGGGCATCGCATTTCGGGCATAACAGTTCTGTCCGACGCATGCCGAGCGAGGTGTCCGAGCGCTGCTTGATGCCGGCTTCTTCGAGTTCGCCGTGGTAGCTGGGCCAGCCGCAGCCAGAGTGAAACTTCGAGCTTGAATCAAAAAGCGGGTGGTCGCAGCAAACGCAGTGATAAACCCCGTTGTCAAAGTGCTCGTTGTATTGGCCGGTAAAGGGCCGCTCGGTGCCGGCCTGACGGGTGACGCGAAAGGTCTCCTCGTCCAGGCGCTCGCGCCATTCGGTTTCGCTTTTCTCGATTTTATCCATGCTCTTCTCCCTCAATCTTCCAAGGTCGTTGCCGGACCGGCAATCACGATGAGGCGTTCTGCTTCCAGATCATACAGGCCGCCGCGACAATCCCCGTAAAGACCGTGGACGTCGAAGCCACTGCGCGTCAACAGCGCGGTAATTTCGCCGGCTGACCAGACCCGATGCGAAAACTCGGCGCGATGGACTTTGTCGCCGTCGATGAGCAGCCACTCATTTTCCAGACGGGTGAGATTGTCGGTCAGCAGCGGGCGCTCGATCAGCAGGCGGTCATTGTCGTACTCGGTGAGATGAACCGGCTCGAGATTGCGGGCCAGGTATTCCACCCCGACCAGGTCAAGGACCAGCTGGCCGCCGGGTTCGAGACTGTGCCTCAGGTTGTCGAGCACCCGTCTGTGATCGGCTTCGTCGCGAAAGTAGCCGAAGCTGGTCCACATCACGAGAGCGAAATCGAAGGCCTGGTCGCGCTGGAATTCGCGCATATCGGCCTCGATCGTCTCGATGGGCAGACCGCCGGCTGACTGCTCAAGCTGATCAAGCAAAACGCGACTGGTATCCACGGCCGTGACCGGATACCCTGCGCGTGCCAGGGGCAAAGCGTGCCGGCCCGGTCCGCAACCCAGATCCAGAATATGTCGGGGGGTATTGCCAGCCAGCTCGATCAGCGCGCTGACTTCCTCCTCGCCGTCGGCAAAGGTATCGTCATTGAACATCAGTGGGCCAAAAGTGCGCCAGAAATCTTCTTCCAGAAACCAGTCGTGGCTCATGGCGGTCATCCTCGTCGGGGTGTTCGTCGGTCTGTCAGGCTGTGCCAGCCTGTCCTGGTACGGACAAGCTGCCTCGGGTCAGATTGATATCCTGTCCAAGCGGGAGGATATCGCACAACTGCTGGATAATCCGGCGACCGATCCCGTGCTGGCCAGCCGCTTGCGTCTGGCTCTGGAAATTCGCGCTTTTGCGGTTGAAGAGCTGGCCTTGCCGGATAGTTCGTCTTACACCCAATATGCCGACCTGCGCAGAGACGCGGCGGTCTGGAATGTGGTTGCTGCCCCTCGCTTTTCGATCGAGCCCAAGACTTGGTGCTACCCGCTGGTGGGTTGTTTGGCCTACCGGGGCTTCTTTGAGCGCTCGAAAGCAGATGCGCTGGCAGATGAATTGACTAGCCAGGGACTTGATGCGGCAGTCTTCGCGGTGCCGGCCTATTCCACCCTGGGCTGGTTTGCCGACCCGGTGCTCAACACCATGCTGGGCCGCGGAGAGGCCTGGCTGGCGGGTCTGATTTTCCATGAAATGACCCATGAGCAGCTTTTTGTAAAGGGCGATACGGCCTTCAGCGAGGGA
>CAZIMY010000123.1:0-7445 GCA_964540315.1 uncultured Wenzhouxiangella sp. | reverse complement strand
CCAGTTGTGGGTGGCCGATTTTACGTACGTACCAACCTGGCAGGGTGTGGTGTATGTGGCGTTCATCCTGGACGTCTTTTCCCGCCGGATCGTTGGCTGGCGAGTGTCCAGGAACATGCGCTCAGAGCTGGTGCTGGATGCCCTGGAGCAAGCCATCTGGGCCAGAGGCGGCCCGAAGGGTGTGATCCACCACAGCGATCGCGGCAGCCAGTATCTCTCGATCAAGTACACCGAGCGTTTAGCTCAAGCCGGCTTTGAGCCCTCTGTAGGTTCCAAGGGCGACTCCTACGATAATGCGATGGCAGAAAGCGTCATCGGCTTGTACAAGACTGAAGTCATCAAACATCAGGGCCCGTGGAGAACGTTCGAATCGGTGGAATATGCGACGCTGGTCTGGGTCGATTGGTACAACAACAAACGTCTGCACAGTGCGATCGGACATGTTCCGCCGATCGAGTACGAGCAGGCGTATTATGAGCAACCGAGCGAGTCAGGCTTGGCAGCCTGACTTAAACAAAATGGTCTCCTGAAAACCCGGGGCGATTCACTGGTTGCTTTTAGAAAGCAGATACCTAAGTCATCATAGGGTGACTGATCTGCATCTCTGAGAACCTGCATATGATTCTCTGTCAGGCCGTGATTTAAGTAGTTGATTTCACCTTCCGTAAAAGCCGACACGAGGAGGAAGCGTGCCAAGGGCTCGGAGATCGCAGTGGCTTGATAAGACGCGGTCCGGCGTAGGATATTTCTGCTCTTGGTGGGCTGTTTCCTGAGAGAAAGCTCTTCAACGATTTTCAGGCAGAAACCGCTGCCTTTGCGGGCTGCTTCTTTGTAGAGCGCCGCCTCCTCCTTGTTGTAAAAAGGCGCCAGCTTCGAGACCGAAAGGTTGCTCTTTGAATGAATGGCTTGTGAGAACAAGTAAACCCAAGGCAAGTGACGATATGAGCGCGTCGTGCGTTTTAAGTCCACATGTCCAAATTGCACCGTGATCTGCCCGGCGTCGCGCGGAATCCGCAGCACTGGGGGCACAAAAGGCGGCGGCGTGACATCGTTGTTTGGCCGGAATCGAAGTTGCTCGCGGATTCGTCGGCGGCGAAGCCTTGGAGGTCCCGCCGGGTCAATACAGTATTCTCGTCGACACCGCCAGCCCGTTTATCGAGCGTGGCGTCTCGCTCGCGCCCGGTGCCCGGTATGAGGTGGTTGTTGAGTAGGCGGGAGAGCGCTAGTGGAGTAGGGTGATGCCGGCATTGAGCAAGACCGGCCGAGTGGCGTAAACCTCGAATGCAAGACTGCGTTCGACCAAGCCAGACTCAGATCCGATATGGCGACTTTCTATCTTAACCTACGCGAACACAGGCGGTTGCTTTTACTGAACCTCCAGCGTGTGCTCGGACGGCACCCAGCCGGTGCGGCCTTGAACATCGGTGATCTGAACCCAGTCGCCAGCGCGCAGGTTTGCCGAAACGATTGTGCCGGCAGGAACGCTGAATACCGTAGGAGTCGCTTCACTGGGCCCTTGCAGTGCGTCGACAGACGGAGCGGTGATAACGACACGTTCGCCCGATTTACTGCCGCTGCTTGCGGCTGTCGTTGAGGACCTGGTTTGTGTACTGACTGGATTGCCCATGCTGTCATATCGCAGCATCGCCGGTGGCGTTACCGAGATGACGTACTCGACTGCTTTGCCGATCACCTCACGAAGTGCCTTCTCGCGCGGCGTGTTCTCCCATGAGGAAAGACCGCCACTGAGACCGACCGATCCGGTCCAGCCAGCAAGCGCTCCGCCGATGTTGAAATCTTGCGCTTCGCCTTCGACGCTGGTCGCGGCAAGAATCCGGCTGGTGGTGGAATCGACAACGCGGAGATCAATGGCCATGTGCGCCGAACGCGACCCGCCGGTAATTGCACCGAGAACACGATTACCTATACCGCTGCCGCCGATCTGCATGCCGCCCGAATCGGCATCAAACTCAGTGACCGCCGCGACCACCAGCAATTCCGCGCCCTCAATCTCACCGATCGCCGCCGCTGTGTCGGCGCGAATTCGACCGCTAGCTCCTAGATCTTGCTCGTCAATTACGGTGTCAAGATTGGCGCGTTCAAGCACGATATAGCGTCCAGAATTGACTAGCGCGGTGGTCAACATGTCGGCCATTCCATCACCAATCGATGGGCTATACCAATTGTACGAGTCGGCAGTCTTGTTTTCGAATCGAGCCACGGCGATCCGCGCCTTCGGCCCGTTGTAGTGTTCGGACCGTATGTCGGCCATGCTCTGGCCCGAACCTTGTGTGACTCTGGTGGTCGTGCCCGCCTGGCCCCATGCCAGAAGAGGAAGGCTGACGATCGTCAGCACCAGTAATGTGTTCGTAATCAACTTCATCATGATGATCCCTCTTAAGGGGTTTTGCTGCGAGTAGCGCACTGGTATTGAGGTGCGCAGTGCACACCGCGGGAGCGTACAAGGCTATAGGCCTGGCTGTCAAACGTTGGAGGCCGTGAGTCAATATCCGAAGGCGGCGGTTGCCCGATCTTGAGTCCATAGCCGATATGCAGCAACGACAGGTTGGCATGAAGGATGCGTGTGTCAGAAGATGCGGTCATATCCAGTTTCTAGCAGATTTTTTGGTCTCAGTGATGCGATTGAGGACTCGGTTGCGTACACTTGTTGGCAGAGGTCGCTGAACAGGAGGAGTACTGTGAAGAATTTCGCGATAGGTTGTTTCGCCGTGCTGCTGGTGCTGGCAGTGGCGGGCGGCGGGGTGGCTTGGTTTAAGTTCATCAAGCCCGGCATGGAAATGGCGTCGAGTTTTGTCGAGCTTGGCGAAGAGTTCGAGCAACTGAATAACTCGGTTGAAAATGACGGCCCCTACAGTCCGCCTGAGGGTGCCACGCTAGACGCCGAACAGCTAGATCGTTTCCTTGCAGCGCAGGGCCAGATGCGCGAGGAAATCGCAGGCCGTATGGAAGAGCTGGAAGCAAAGTTCAAGGCTATTGACGAACAACTTAATGACCAAACCGATATGGCTGGCATTGCAGAAGCGTTTGGTGCCTATGGCGATATTGCGGATTTGCTGATATTTGCCAAGAGCGCACAGGTCAAAGCGCTGAACGCCCACGACTTCTCGCTGGGAGAATACGCATGGGTGCGCAACCAAGCTTATCTGGCCATCGGCCAGAGCGTTCGGGAGCAAATGGTGCAGTTGCCGGGAGCCAGCGTGCCGGAAAATCTGCCAGATTCGGTATCAGAGGAGACGGTACAGTTGGTTGAGCCGCACCGCGAAGAACTGCTTCAGTCGCTGCCTCTGGCTTATTGGGGCTTATAGGAATATCTCCGGAGCAAGTCGGCCGAGGTTATCGACAGTCAGCCGAAAGCGACGTCTCTTTCATTTTGATACAAATTACAGCAGTTTTTCGCTGCAAGACTATTGACAAGACCTGCTCTGGAAATGGCTGTGTTGAATAACTATACTCGTGGCTTGCTTCACATTCTCAACTCGACCAAGCCGGAGATCAGTCATGCGTCGAATTTCTATCGGGTCTCGCGCTGCAGCCTGCATGGCGTGCCTTCTCCTCGCCGCCTGTGGCTCGGATACGGAGCCCAGCCCAGAGGGTTTTGTCGAAGAGGCCGAGCAAATACTCGAGCAACAAGGTGTGAATACAGACGGTGGTCTGGCAACGGCGACAATGACGCTCAATGGAGAAACCTATGAGTTTTCAACCGATGAGCCATTCGGCTGCTACTTGACAGATAGTGGCGGCTCGATGGGCGCCGTTGATTTCACTGCTGAACTTGAGGATGGAACAGAGTTCGCTGTCGGGTGGGCCGGAGATACCCCTGAGTTGAGTAGCAGACTGGACCTCATGTTTCCCGGCGGCTCCAGCGGCTGGAATCTTGGTTTCGGGGGCCAATTTGACACCGTCGAGATCACCCCACCCACGGCGACTTTGACCGCTACCGTCTCTCGATTTGGGATCGAGGGCGCCGGCGAGCAGGCCGAGGCGACAGTCAATTTGCTGTGTCCTTAACACCGAATTTCTCCAGAACGGATTGATTTCGGCAGCTACGCAATGGTCACGTTCGAGTCATACGAAACCGGGATCGCCGTTGGCCGCGTTGAGGACATGGAACTGCAGACTGCTGACGACGCTGGAGTCATGTTGTCCGACATGCGCTTTGAGATTTCACTATTAAGACATTGAAAGATACTTGAGCCACCCGTCGCGTGAACGCAATTGAAACAATCAAGACGAAAATCTGGCTAAATGCGGGCTAGGCTTCCGCATGGAAGGAGACATTGCGCGTTCCCGCATCAAGCTCAAGCTGGAATTTGGGGTTGTAGGTATTTATATTGACACGTGCTCAGCGCTCAAAACTGTGGAGTACGCTATGGTAAAAATCATCATTTCAGTCCTTCTCGTTATGATTGCAACGCCTGCCGTTGCCGAGTGTCCGTCATTCGATATCGATACGGTCTATTCGGTCGACGCCAGCGTGAACTTCGAGTTCAAAGGACCAGAAGGATACGAACTGCAGGTTGGAGAAGTTCCCGATACTTTATTGACGGTCAATGCGCGGCCGGAGGGAACCACTGCAATGGATATCGCCACCGGCAAGGTTCAGGCGCCTACCCTGCGCTTTGGGCTCGCACTTCAGCCCATATCGCCGGAGAACATGGAGATCCGCCTCCGAACCGCCCAGGGTACACCATTTATTGAGTTACCCGATGGCAACAAGGCCTACCGTGAGGATATCGCTCGTCTGGATATCCGGTACGACTTGTACCCGGAAATTAACGGCCAACCTCGACAGCTGGAAGTGATCGTGATGGTGCCCCCGCAGATCGAAGAATGTGTGGACGAGTATGAAGATGCTGCAAAGCAGCTTGTTGAGTCAATTTCGTTCCAATAATGGTGATTGGCTTCTGCTGTCCTCAAAACCAAAATCTTTGGCTTACGCGCCTCAAGCCCCCGCACGGCCCGGAATGTGGTTGGTGATACTTGAGCCTTTACAGCTTAACGTGAGCAAGAAACGGGAACTTAAAGGTTCGAATGGCCACACGAGGTAGTATTTAGACAAACCAGTAGGAACCTGCTTTATGATGGATTTCAAGCTCGGAGAAGTACTGTCGCTGATCGGTCGGACGATGCCATTTCTGGTTTTCCGATTCCTGATCTACTTTGGAATCACGCTGGCCTATGTGCTGATTACTGGCGTCGGTGCCGGCTTAGGGTACGGCATCGGCGGCATCGGCGGCGAACCTGAAGCCGGGGGTATGTGGGGCGGCATGGCGGGTTTTGGGCTTGCCGGCGCGATGATTTATTTTTTGCGTGAATATCTCCTCTACATCGTCAAGGCCGGGCACATAGCGGTTCTGGTCGAATTGATGCAGGGCAAAACGATTCCTGGTGGCAAGGGGCAGATCGATTATGCGCAGGGTGTGGTGCGGGATCGGTTCGCGCAGTCCTCAGTACTGTTTGGTGTCGATCAACTGATCAAAGGAATTCTGAAGGCTTTCAACCGGACGTTTTTCACGATCACCAACTTTCTGCCTATTCCGGGTATTCAGGGCGCGGCGAAGTTCGTCAACACGATCATCAACCTGTCACTGACCTATCTCGACGAAGTCATTCTGGCTTACAACATCCGAATCAACGCCGAGAATCCATGGGAAGCCAGCCGAACGGCTCTGGTGCTCTACGCGCAAAACTACAAAATGTTTTTGAAAAACGCTTTCTGGCTGGCGTTCGTGATATGGGGTCTGACCTTCCTGGTGTTCCTTCTTATCCTGGCGCCGGTCGCCGGTGTGGTGTCCCTGTTCCCAGGCGCTGCCGGCCCACTTGCGTTGATCCTCGCGCTGGTCTTTGCTTGGGGTATTAAACAGGCCGTCATTGAACCGATTGGTATGACGGCGCTGATGCAGGTGTTTTTCAAGGTCACCGAAGGCCAGGAACCCAACCGGGAATGGGAAAGCAAGCTTGACGGTGTCTCCAAGAAATTTTCAGAACTCAAGCGCAAGTCCGCTGAATGGACGCCGGCCAGCGTACCCGACGAGCCGCCCCAAGGCTAAATCGACTAAAACAGTTTTAAAACAGGCTCCACTTGTGTGATCTTAAAAATGGCCGGCGAAGTCGCTGTGGAATCGACGCTTGACTAATCGCAGTGAGGAATGTGAATGCGCTGTAGATCGCTGAAGGAGAAGCTTGGACACTCTGATCGCTGTTAGTTATCTCAGTTATTCCCCATCAGCGCCTGATGGACAGATTGAGGTAATTTCTTTGGGAGAGTGTTCGGCTCTTCCTGAGCCTTGAACGAAACGCTTTTTTTAGATCAAGGCCCTCCCAAGGGGCATGAAAAGGGAGGATTCATTATGAATCGCTCCCACTAGTTGGCAGGCCATTTTTTTAAGGCTCGGAGGTGTTCGCCAAACCCGGGGCCTTCCACCCGGTGATCAGGAAGAGGATCTGGTGCAGCCGCTGGACGATTCGGAAAGCAGGGCGGAGGGTGGAGCTTGACCTTTCAGCAGATGGACACAGCCAACGCAACGGCTGTCGGGTTGCCGCGAGCGCTGTTCCCCGTTAGAGCCTGGTAGATAGTCTGTAGAGATTGTCTAGGGGAGAGTTTTTTGCTCACCGTGATCCTTGAAGGTGACGTAGAGTCGCCAGGCACGATCAGAAGTTTTCAGCCCTTTTCAAACCGTCGGCTGTAGCGGGGTGGATCCCGGCCCCTATAGTTTGTAGAAAAAGCGCTGCGTTTTAGCCTTTTCCTTTTACGATGCCCGCCGTATGGTGCTAGAGTTCCTCGGTTATCAACACGTTTCAAGGATCAATCATGTATAGAGCATATTTTCTGACGGTCTGTTTTGTGGTTTTGTTGGGGGCCTCTCTGACGGTCGCGGCCGATGATCAGCTCGACCGTTTTGAGGCGATTTCAGAAAGCAGTCACGATGTTGTCATGGAAATAATGATTCAAGAGTACAGCGCAATGGGCGCTGATATCGATGATCTGCGCGACGCAATTCCCGATGGCGACTGGGATGAGGCTTATCGAGAGGCGGGTCAATGCATGCTCGATGGGTATGCCGATATTATCGGTCGTTCAGGTGTTAACGACATGCTCGATGAGATGGAGACCGTTTTTGATTCTCTGAATAGCGGGTCGGCGACCGTGGACAGCATGGTTGAGTTGAGCGAGCTCAATTCTATCGATGGTGTTTCAACCGAGCAGCAAATGGCCATTACAAGAGAGTGTGGGTTTGTTGAACTGAGCATGCAACGAATGAGGGAAAGCGGGCTGACGGATATCATCGAATCACAGATCATGCGGGGCCCTGAGGGCTGAAAGTGGCTAGAGCAGATCATTTTGCTTCCTATGTTCCCCGTCTGCGCCTAAGGAGCCTCTGAATTATTCTGCGCGGGCGCGACGGTGTCTTTGCGGGAGCACT
>CAZIMY010000122.1:0-7639 GCA_964540315.1 uncultured Wenzhouxiangella sp. | reverse complement strand
CAGCCCAGCGCGATCACGCCAAACGGTATATCGGGCAGAACGTCAACATCGCGGCAAGCACCGTAGATGATGATCCCGGCCCAGCTGTTTTCGGCCGCCTTGGCTGCAATCAGGTCGCCGATCAGCGCGTTGCGCAGCGATCCGCCGCCGTCGACCACAAGCACCCGACCGTTGCCTTGCTCGGACAAGGCCTCCTTGACTCTGGAATTGTCTTCGAAACACTTGACCGTCTCAATGGGCCCACCGAAGGCCGCGACCCCGCCGAAGCTTTGCCAGTGCAGGCCGCTGACGACCTGGACAAGATCTGGATGGGCGTCGCATAAATCGGGCGTTGACTGCTTCATGGGGTCGATCTCTTGATATGAGCCTTACGGTTAGATTATGCCCCTGACCAAACGGCGATTGGCTTTCTGCGAAACTTGGGGCCTTCCTAATTGGGTATAGCCAATCGTGTCTGAGCCTTTCACTTTGCTTCAGTTATCGGACTCTCATCTTTCGGCCGATCCGGCCGCCGAGTACCGCGGCCAGAACGCCGATGCCAATCTTGGGCGGCTGTTACCCGCCTGTCGCCTCCTGGCGCCGGACGGACTCATTCTGAGCGGTGATGTGGCCGAGGACGGGTCGCCTGAGGCCTATCGCAGAGCGCTGCAGCGAACCGAAGGCTTAGCACCTCAAACAGGCTGGATTCCGGGCAATCACGATGATCGTGAGGTGATGAGCGACATTTTTGAGCCGGCCGGTTACGCCTCCGGCCCAGTCCTTGAATGGGGCCAGTGGCAAATCGCTTTGCTGGATTCTGCGAAACCCGATCGACCCGAGGGCCATCTGGATGAAGACCGGCTGGCACCCCTTGAGTCCTTATCCGGGGAGCGGCCGGCTATGGTGTTCGTGCACCATCAGCCTTTACAGGTCGACTCGCCCTGGATCGACAAATACCCGTTGACCGAACCTGATCGTTTGTGGGCGCGGCTGAGCCCGGAGACCGTCAAGATTGTTGCGTTTGGGCACGTTCACCAGGCGTTCAGCGGTGAGCACGGTGGCATCGGCTGTCTTTCCGCCCCGTCGACCGTGGCCAACAGCCAGCCGGGTTCACCCCGGTTCACGCTGGACCCAACCGGGCCGAAAGCCCGCTGGTTTCGCTTATGGCCAGACGGGCGCTGGCTGAGCGGTATCGTGAGCGCGGGCTAGAGACTCTCTTAAATTTCGATCATCTCGAAGTCTTCCTTGCCGGCACCGCAGTCCGGGCAGACCCAGGATTCGGGCACGTCTTCCCAGCGCGTCCCGGGCGGAATGCCGTCGTCCGGGGCACCTTCCTCTTCGTTGTAAATCCAGCCGCAGATGATGCACATCCAGCTTTTGAATTCCTGATCCTCGCTCACGGTTATCATTCCTCTATAAATGCAATTCGACGAAGCGCGCCATTGTATAGGAACGCGGCAACGGCCCGTTCGCAAGTAGTCGGCGCGCCAATCCACGTCTAACAACGGAGCCAGATTCTTATGAGCCTAAGCCACGACCTGTTTGCCCGCGCCCGCGTCCACATGCCCGGCGGCGTCAATTCACCCGTGCGTGCCTTTGCCGCTGTCGGCGGTGAGCCCGTTTTCTTCGAGCGGGCCGAGGGTGCGCACATGTGGAGCGTGGACGGCAAGCGCTATATCGACTACATCGGCTCCTGGGGGCCGATGATCTGCGGCCACGCCCATCCGAAGATTGTCGAGGCGGTGCAGGAAGCGGCCGCCAAATCCCTGAGCTTCGGCACCCCGTCCCCCGGCGAGGTCACCATGGCCGAAATGTTGTGCGAGATGATCCCGTCGCTGGACCAGGTGCGCATGGTTAATTCTGGTACGGAAGCCGCCATGAGTGCCATGCGCGTCGCCCGCGCCGCCACCGGCCGCGAGCGCTTCATCAAGTTCGAGGGCTGCTACCACGGCCACGCCGACAGCTTTCTGGTCAAAGCCGGCAGCGGTGCTCAGACCCTGGGCGTGCCGACTTCACCCGGCGTGCCCAAGGCGCTGGCCGAGCTGACCCTGAACGCCAGGTTCAACGACCTGGACTCGGTCGAAGCGCTGTTCAAGCAGTACCCGGACGAAATCGCCTGCGTGGCGGTTGAACCCATTGCCGGCAACATGAACTGCATCGAACCCGCGCCCGGGTTTCTGGAAGGCCTGCGCGAGCTGTGCGACCGCTATGGCGCGGCCCTGCTGTTTGACGAGGTCATGACCGGCTTCCGCGTCCACCCGCAGGGCGCGCAAGGGTTGTACGGCATTACCCCCGACCTGACCTGCTTCGGCAAGGTGATTGGGGCCGGCATGCCGGTGGGTGCGTTTGGCGGCAAATCGGAGTACATGAAGCTGGTCGCCCCATCCGGTCCGGTTTACCAGGCCGGCACGCTTTCAGGCAATCCGGTCGCCATGGCCGCCGGCATCGCCAACCTGGAACTGATCGGCCAGCCCAACTTCTATGACCATCTCGGCCAGATTACTGCCAGCCTGGCCGAGGGCCTGAAAGCCAAGGCCGATGCCGCCGGTATCCCCATGGCCACGGTAGCCGTGGGCGGTATGTTCGGCTTCTTCTTTACCGACGCCGAGCGGGTGACCAACTTCGACGAAGCGGCAGCCTGTGATCTGGAGCGCTTCAAGGCCTTCTTCACCGGCATGCTGGCCGAGGGCATCTACCTGGCCCCCAGCGCTTTCGAAGCCGGCTTTGTCTCCAGCGCCCATTCCCCGGCCGACGTGATCGAAACCCTGGCCGCGGCCGAGAAAGTCCTGCGCGAGATCGCCGGCTAGCGACCTCCGGATCGCGCTCGATTCCGTCCGCCCCCGCTGCTAGGCTGGGGCCGGGGCGCAAGGCGGACAAACAGGACTTCGGAAACCGCACCCAACCTGCGCCCGGTCAGCGCGCTGCCTCGGCACCCGCGCTGCGGTAGCGCGGACGAGACTTAACCATCAGGCAGTATCCAGCGGACTGCGCGCGCCCAGGGCGCCGCGATTGATCACATGGGTGTAGATCATTGTCGTGCGCACGTCCGAGTGCCCAAGCAATTGCTGGACGGTGCGGATATCGGCGCCTGATCCAGTGCACATAAGATTGCTCTGTCTTCCAGCTGTAATGCCGGGCGCGAATGGCTTCCCGAACCCGATCCATCAATCGCTTCGCCATGCTCGCTTCCTTGAATCCTGATGGCAACTATTGAAATCCGGCGCGCGAGCATGGAGAATCGGAAACAGGCGTGGTGCAGTGTAGGAAATCACCGCGTTAAACGGACAAATGCTCGTCTAAACCAGAGCAGGCGGGAATGCAGGGTTCTGATTTTGCGTTGAAAGAGCGCAGAGCGCCGATGAAATCCAGGATTAAACGGACATTTGCTCGTCTAATCAATTAAACCAGCGTCTGTCCATCTAATTACTAGTTATGTTTCAAAATCCAACATTGGCGCGGGGCCAAACCATTGAATAGTTCTTGGCGAATTACTGGCACCTTTATCCTGCTTGTGGTTTGCCTGTATCCGTTGGGCGTGTGGTTACTGCTGAGGTTTCAAAGCGCAAGTCCATTGATGCTTACAGTCGGGTTGGCAGCTGTTGGAGCCTGTCTCGTTTGCGGTCGTGAACTCAGCTCCCTTGGTTGGCATTGGGGCAAATGGAAGTATCAGTATCAAAGCTACCTGATCCCACTTGCTTATGCTGCGGTTGCCTATGTCGGCATTTGGGGATTTTCACTAGGAGGTTGGTACGACAGCAGCGCTGTGGAGGAGATACGAAGCGGCTACATGCTGGAGTCGTGGTCAGATGAATCCATCATTGCGTTGCGATTTGTTCTCACCGCGACTGTGAGCTTCGTACTACTTCTGCCAGGTGTCCTGGGTGAAGAGGTGGGTTGGCGCGGGCTCTTGGTGCCGGCGTTATCCAAGAATCTCAGCTTCTCTCAAGTGGCAATTCTTAGCGGCGTACTTTGGTCAATGTTTCATTGGCCGCTCATGTTTTTGGGTTTCTATGGCAATTCGGAAACCCCGCTGCTATTCCAGCTCGGAATATTCACGGTTTGTCTTGTATCAATGTCCATTGTGATGGCGTACTTTCGCTACAAAACAAACAGTCTGTGGCCGGCAGTAACGTTTCACATGAGCCACAACATATTTCTTCAGAAGTTCTTTGCACCCTTGACGGAGGCGAATGAACGCACTGTGTGGTTTGCAGATGAATTCGGCGTCGCCGTGCCAATAGTGGCTACGGGTTTTGGTCTTTATTATTGGCGCAAGGGTGTTCGGGAGTTCGGTCGTGTTGAAACATAATAAATCGCTGCAGCGGACTTTTGACCCGCCACCCACTTTTGCTGTCGCAAAAGCTGGAGTCGCCTCAAACGCACCTGAGCCCAGGCTTTATACGTCTTAGGGAGAGGATGTGAGCGAGAAGTGGAGCGAGGAAGAATTGCGTGCATCTGTCGAAGCATACGTCGAGATGCTTCGAAAGGAATCCAAGAGAGCGGCCTTTACAAAAAAGGGCTACTACGAAGATCTTGCTAAGAAATTCGGCCGCACGGTTAAATCGTACGAGTATCGGATGCAAAATATCTCGTATGTCTTCTCTTTGCAGGGGCGTCAATGGGTATCCGGCTTAAAACCAGCACGAAACGTTGGGGCAAACGTAATCCAGGTGCTGGAAAGACTAATTTCCGAAGCCGAAGGTCAGCGGCTAGGTACGTCCGCTGAGTTTGATGCTGCAGTTGAAAAGCTCAAAAAAACACCTCCCAAGAAGCCACCCGCTGGCAACAAAAAACCTTCAAGTTCTCAAGCTGCTGTCACCCAATTTGTCCGGGACCCGGCTGTTGTGGCGTGGGTTTTGGCTGAGGCAGCAGGTGTTTGTGAATGCTGCAGTAAACCTGCCCCGTTCACACGCGAAGATTGCTCGCCGTTCCTGGAAGTCCATCACGTTCTCAGGCTGGCTGATGGCGGTGAAGACACTACAAATAACGCTGCAGCCCTGTGCCCAAACTGTCATCGTGAACTGCACTACGGCGCTGAGAAACGTGAGCTTGCAGCCAAGCTCCGGCGCAAGGTTGCAAGGCTAAGTTAGGTCAGTGGAAAAGACGTATAACAAATCATTGCAGCGGACGTTTGACCCGCCACCCATTTTTGCTTTCGCAAAAAAAGGCGTCGCCTCAAACGCCGCTGAATTCAGGCGTTAGGCCAGTTTCGCTATGTATATGACCAACTACATCAACGAAATTAAGTACGCCGTTGAAGCCTTGCTTTCTACCATTTGGGCCGATGTCGAAGAATTAGAAAGTCTTCGTCAGCAATTGGACCGACTAACTGCCGAAACGGAGAGAGGCTATCGGCGCGCGCAGGCGTTTCAATATGATGACGATCCAGATGATGTAATGATGGGAGTTGGGGTTCATTGGGAGACATATTTTGGTCCTGACAAGGAGCGGCATGAGGTTGCAATAACCGTAGACGATCTAAACCAAAAAATTCAGGTGCGAGAATTCTCTAGAGCCGCTATGTCAGCGAGCATTCTACAATATGCCAAACAGGGTATTTCTATCGTGCATGGCGGATTGCACCTTTGTCCAAATGGAAGAGGCGTAGGATCCCAGGCTCTCAAAACCATAATCTGGCAAGGAAGGAACCAGTCATTGCACTGGGAAGAAGGTAATACAAGACAGCCGGTTATAGATTGTTTTAATCAGCTTGCCATCGATTTTGGAGATGAATTTACTCATTACAACACTAGGAATCTCGCATTTAATGTTGTGCAAATGCTTAATTGGAAGACGTATGAATCGTTTGACAGCGACATGCAGTCTTTGGCCTAACAAAAGCGTCAACGCGGACCGGCTTTTCCGCTGGCACTCCAAAGCCGGCCGGTTACGCTAAACGTTAGGTAACAAGAATTGCGATGATTGCACCCTCTATCAAAATTCGTCCGGCTGTAGCGGCTGACCTGCCTGAAATTGTTCGCATGCTTGCGGACGATCCGTTGGGTTCACAGCGGGAGAGGTCAGTCGACCCCTTGCCCGGTTCCTACCATGCAGCGTTCGAGGCCATCGAGCAGGATTCGAATAATGAGCTTGTCGTAGCTGAAGGACAGAACGGGGGCATCATCGCGGTATTGCAGTTAACCTTTACGCCTTACATCACCCATCAGGGAGGGTGGCGCGCGACGATTGAGGGTGTCCGGGTGGATCGCCAATTTCGAGGTTCTGGGTTTGGCCGTGATGTGTTTGCCTGGGCTATCCGCCGAGCGCAGGATCGAGGGTGTCACATCGTCCAGCTTACAACCGACAAAGAACGCCCTGAAGCATTGAAATTCTATGAATCTTTGGGATTCTCGGCATCACATGAAGGCATGAAACTAAAGTTGCCGGAGTCGCCGATAAATGTTACCTAACAAGTCGCTCAAGTTCGCTCCGGCCCTGCGGGCCTCCGCCGGACGCGGCCAACGCCGCGCCGCTTAGCTCAGACGTTGGGCTTCAAAGCTGCTACATTGACAGACTGTAGCCACAGGGCTACACTAGATTAGTGGTCGAGGTACGGAAAACTGAGGTTTTTGCCAAGTGGCTGGACGGGCTGCGAGATGCTCGAGCCAAAGCCCGAATCCTTCTGCGGCTCCGGCGGCTTTCTCTCGGAAACTTTGGCGACTGGAAGCTTGTTGGCGATAGTGTTTCTGAGCTGAGAATTGATTATGGTCCTGGCTACCGGGTTTACCTCACTCGCCGGGGAAATACTGTAGTCATTCTTCTGGCCGGTGGCATCAAGAAATCTCAGAGTCGCGATATCAAACGGGCCATTGCATTGGCTCAGGAGTTGTAATCAAAAATGAGCAAGACTCGAACCTCTGAATTTGATGTAGCTGAGCATCTTGGCACGGACGAAGAAATAGAGGCCTATCTGGAGGCTTGTTTCGAGGATCCTGAAGCAGATGCTGCCTTTATTGCCAAAGCACTTGGCGATATTGCCCGAGCAAAAGGGATGACTCAGGTTGCCCGAGATACGGGCCTTTCCCGGGAAAGTTTGTATAAAGCTCTATCCGGTGAACGATCTCCTGAGTTCGACACAATCTTAAAGGTCACTCGAGCCCTTGGCATCCAGTTACATGCGGGCATCGCAGCCCAACAAAACGCTCAAGCGGACGCGAGGTAACTCCCGGGCCGGTAAAGCCGGGTTGGGTCTGTGCCCGCGCTGCTTAGCTAAGACGTTAGTTGAACAGGAAAATATGGAAACCGACCACTTGACCTCAAAAGATGCCGGCGTTAAACAAGCTGAAAAATATCTCGTATCTTGGCGCTACATCAGATGGCTCCAGATGGCGATTGGTTTGTTTGTTATGGGTTGGGGCTTCTATGGCCAGCTTGCGTATCCTTTTTATGATGCGCCTCTCATCCTTGGGATAGTTCATCCTTGGGTGCTTTTCATGCTGGGACTCGCAGCAGTAACCGAGGCTTTTTGGGAAAAGCGGGCCCGCGACAAGCGCCTAATTGTCGCGCTTGCCAGAAATCATGGCACGACAGTCAACTAACAAGGCGCTCAAGCCGTTCGTTTCACTCACTCGGACGCGGATAAGTCCCGCGCCGCTTAGCTAAGACGTTATGCCACACAAGTAACGTTGAGATCCATTGCGACCATCGGCACAGGTGTAGG
>CAZIMY010000121.1:2018-7665 GCA_964540315.1 uncultured Wenzhouxiangella sp. | reverse complement strand
TCCTTATGCGACACGATCAGGGGCCGCTCGCCAAACTCAGCCCACGCATTGGCGACTGACGCGAGATCCTCGATGAGGCGTCCAGATAGCGTCCTCTCGGAATAAGCCTTGACGGTGGGCAACGAAAGATAACCGTATACCTCTTTTGGCGCGTTTCTATTCTGGCAATTTTTGGGCAGAAGTAAGGCATTGTTTAACGCTCATTTTAATTGAGATCTTCATGCGCAGCTATTTCCCACGCCCTGCTCATAGCAGGCACTTCGTGTTCGCTAAGGCGATCAAAAATCATACGTCTCAATTCGTTGCGTCGCAAAGCGGCGCAGTGGCGGTAGACTTCGTAGCGTTGTCCGTCGCTCTAGCTACCCTTGCCTTTGCCGCCGTTGCATATGCATCGACAACGATCAGTGGCGTTGTTTCAGGCTTCCTCGAGGACATCGGCCAAACCGGACGAACCAATGGTTTCCACTCCGCAGAGGCCATGACGACGGGCGACTGGCAGGATTTCGATTATCTTGTACATGATGTTGAGTGGGCCAGCTTTGCTCGTCATACGCTCTGGTCGTCGCTTAGCGACGAGATGCTCATGCTGTTCCACCTTCAAAACGTAGACCGTGCTTCTGGCGATGGCGCGTATAATGAGCGGGCCGAAAGCGTGGACATCGCCGTCGTGACCGAAAGCATGCTGATTGAACGCGGCTTCGGATTGCCTTCTGGAACACCGCGTGCGGTTGAGCTTTGCGCAATCCTGCGAGGAAGATCCTGTTAGGCCGCAGCCCTCCTGGTCGGCAGTGAATCTATGATACTAGAACGGCCCAGTCGGTTCGACCATTCCTCAGAAAAGGTTCCATTATAGAACTATCGATGCACCCGGGGGGGGGTGCCTCGGCCGAGCAGACATCCGTCGGCCTCGGCCGACAAGGTAAATCAGAGCCGCTCGCTTGTCAGCGATTTAGATCTACTACCCCGGCCATCGCCGAAATATCGAGATCCAGTTCAAGGAACGATGCTATCCGATGGGCTGCCCCCAGTGGATCGCAGGTCACATCGGCGTAGCTCAGGAACAAAAGCGGGATCTCATGCGCATCCAAAACATCGCCAATAGATCGCAGCTGTTGTAGGTTCTTCGCCAAGAGGATGTCGTAATCGGACACTTTATCTTCGCTGAACTGGACTGATCGCCGTGCATGTGCGGCTGTCACCTCCGTGGGGTCGGGCAACATCATCAACACGCGGTATCGGCAGGCTTGTGGCAGAGCCGGCAGCAGCGATAACGTTACTGTGAGGGCCTTGCCCCGGGCTTCGTCAAGCCAGTCGTTGGCTTCAAGCAGAGATTTCGCCTCCGCGTGTTCGTGAGAGTGGGAGGCTGTCCGCTTCCGTGCCGCTGCCTGTTCGTCAGTCACCGCCGCCAAGCCACCTGCTGCGAGCATCGCCATCAACAATACGGTGGCGGATTGAGGCAGGCCTGTGACAATCGTCGCAAAATCATCGTCTCCCTGGTCGATGTCCTGCAAGGGCGCCAGGGCAAGGGGGGCGATAAGACATTCGGGCAAGTGTGGGCAAGTTTCTGGATCAAATCCTGCAGACAGGTTCGCAGTGGGATGGCTTGCGAACAATCTTCGGATTACCTCAGCTTCGACGGGAGTAATTTTCCGGTCCTCAACCCTAACGCCAGCCCAAGTTTCGCCTTCAGCATACGACATCAACGGCACTCCTGCACTCCGCATCCCGCTCTGCAACGCAACTTTGCAACGGGATTGCGCTAAATTATTGCCGTCATCGAAGAGGATAGCTTCATATGCAACCGCTTCAACGCGCCCCTATCCGCGTTACCCAAAATTTCAGGCGGAAAATCCTGTCACGCAGGCCAATCTCTTAAGGGTCGCCCATTAGAAACTTTTGCTGCCGCCCGAAGATCAGGGTTTGCTATTCTTAATGCACACTCGGTCGGCCATGCTGGGATGCCTGGTTCTGATCGCAACTGTGCCGTTTCTGAGATTTATTAGGAGCGCTTTTCCGTGATACCGTAAGGCCGCTACCTCCTTAACGGCACCTAAAACCCTTGGCCGTGTTAATCAAAACATGGATCGCTTCAGGACCACCAAGGCGATCGCCATAACCGACCCAAACTCAAGAGGCGCAGGTCTAGTCCGTCGCAGGGGCCGCTGTCCGGTGAGTCTCTTATGGAGACCTCAGAAAGATCCAGACGAGAAATCCAACGAATGCAATCAACCCACTAAGGTAAAAAGCCCCAATCACAGCAAGCCAGCCACCCCCTGAAATTCCCACGCCACCTGCAACTATACCACCCAGAATGACCGCCACAAACAAGCCGGCTAGCCCTGTGCCAGGCGCGGCGCAACAATCAGGGTCAACGCACTCGTTGCACACCCAGGGGGTAGGGTTGGGATACTCCACTGCTTTTCCCTCACGTTTGCTCATGTCTTATCGCACGGCCTATGACCCGGATATCGAATTGGCCCCTGTGAAGCGAGGTATCTTTAGGTGCAATGGTTGCTCCGTTGTGTTGCCTGTGGTTGTGGGCGAGAATGCTTTGATGCGCTGAAGGCCACTGTGACTGCCTGTTGCAAGCTGCCCAAAACAGGGGGGGTACTGTGATTGGCATTTCTGCCGGATCAACGAGCAGACGGCGCGGTAGCAACTGTTCCTTCTGAAGTCCTGCGGTGAAGCACGGGGCGATGCCCAAAAGATGCTGAGTGGGACAATCGACATCAGGAAGGCCGCGTGCTGCGAAAGGTCGCGCAAGCTCCATGAGGCCCGGATCATGACGCCGAACTATTTGAAAAACGACGCAGGCTGGCGAGGCCAACTGCCGTCGTCAGCCGTATGGACGCACCTGCCCGCCGTAGCAGTACCTTTGAACAAACTAACCTGAGCTTGGAGCATCAGCACGCGTTACCGAGCAACGCTTTTTATCCAAGCTGCAGCGACCCAACACTGGACAAGTGACATGGTTCGCAATCACGGGAATGAGGAGCAAGGCGTTTCAGTGGTGCGCCACAAGGCCGCGCCTGACTTTTCGCTCCACGTCCTCGTCCAGCAGCGCCTTGGCCTCCAACGGCCCTAAATCAGTCAGCGCAGTATGCAGTAAAGGCTGCATCTCATCCGGCAGCAGCGCCTCCAGCTTATTCGTAATCGCCATGTAGTTTTGCAACAACTCGCGCAGCATGATGGCGGGACGCACCTCTTCGCCATGCTCAAAGTCCACCAAGTGCCACTTATCTTCATCGACTTTCTCCAGAATGCCGAGTTCCTGCAGCTTGGTCATCTTGCGACGTACAGTGCCACGGTTGATGCCAGTGTACTGATGAACTTCGTACAACGAGGTGTAAAAGCCCCGCTCACTGGCAATCTGCGCAACCGTGTCTGCGTTCAGCCCATCACGCTCGACAAGCTGGAAAAGGTCGCGCCGCGTGCGCATCACCACCGCGAAACCGATCATCGCCAATTCCAAGTCATTGCCTAAATGGCGCTTCAAGATCTTAAGCGCTCCGTAAGTCACTTTCGCCATACCAAGGGCGACGAGGTTCATGGTGCGGGGGTCGGTTGTAAGCATCAGATTGATCCCACTGAAAAAACCGTCGACGGCGAACATAGAGGGCAGGCGCTCTGTGGCCATGTCCAGATTGGACAGGTCAGGGCCTGACAGTTTCGCTGGCGCAAAATCTTTGGCAAAAACCGCAATAGAAACAGAGCGGCATCTCTGCGCATGGTCTGTCCGTTCCTGCTCGCCGGTACGCGGCGTGAAAGGGTGGCGGCGGATCTGCGCACACAAACGACCGGCAGGACTATGACGAACACCACAGGCACCACGCACGCACCTCTCACCGCACCCTTGGCTCAGCCCAAGCGACCGCGCAAAACCAGCGCCCTGCTGCTCGGCACCGCCCTCGGGGCCATTGTCGGGATGGGCTATGGGCGAGGGGCTTATGCGCAGACATTCACGATCGATAGCGAGGAAACGATCCAGAATGGTGGCGAGACGCTGGACGGCGGCGACACGCTGGCCATCACCTCGTCGGGATCACTGGAAATCGACACGGACCAAGCGCCGTATGCGGCAGTCACCGGCACTGGTGGCGGCAACACGGTCACGAATGCCGGGCGGATTTCTGTAACCACGACCGGCGTTGGATCCTTCACGACTAGCTATGGCGATGCGTATGACGGCTCTGGCGGTCAGGGGGTCGTATTGGCCGGTGGCAACAGCCGGGTCACAAATGATGGGCAGATCGTGATCACCTCGACAGACGGCGAGGACAATGGCTTCAATAGTGGTGTCACGCTGAGCGATTTGGACGGCGCCGAGGTACTCAACGGCGGATCCATTTCCATCACGGCGAGTGCAAGCAGCGGCACCTCGTACGCAGCCTATAACCATGCAGTCTACGGATATGCGCCATCCAATGTAAATGGGGTGGTCATTCGGAACGAGGGTGACATAGATATCCAGGTTAACGGATCAGGGTTCGACACCGGGAGGAACAGGGCAATACGTCTGGTTGGCGCGTATAATGATACGACGGGTTCCTACGATGGTACATTCACCAACATGACAGTTGCCAATGATGGGGCAATTCGTATCACCGCCAACGATGGGGGCAACCGCGGCGTTTTCATCAGCGGTAATGGTGACAATATCGACCTGCGCAACACTGGACTGATCGACATCGATGCCGGTGTCTTCGGCTCCAACGGAGCCGCTGGCAACCGAGGCTTCCAGTTCAACGGCGTCGATGGTTACATGCGCGTCGAAAATTCCGGTCGAATAGAGATTTCTACTAACGGCGGAGGGAACCGCGGACTGTTTCACGACGGGGTTCGCGACATTTATCTGATAAACTCGGGATCCATCGATATCGACATCAGGGATGGTACCGGTGGTGGCAACCGAGGCATTCAAGTAAGTCCGCAACAGGGCGGCACGGCAACAGTGATAAACTCAGGAAGCATCAGCATTGATACCGGGTCGGGCGGCAACCGTGGGGTCATGCTGGCGTTCGGTTACGCCAACTCCCCATACGTGTTGAACTCCGGGCGCATCGTTATCACAGGAGCCGCACCGAAGGGAGTATTTGCGTACGGTACTGGTCTTGACGCAGACTACAACGTTGTCGGAGGCGAGGCTCTGGTGGTGAATACCGGCTACATCGCGATAAATGCCTCTGCTTATGGGCAGGGCATTGAACTCAAAGATTATTCATATGAAGCCGATACGAGGGTTGTTAATCGCGGGCGGATCATCGTCTCGGGCGGGTCGGGTACTCACGGCATCGAGGTGGTGGCTGGAGGCGATGGCAACACAGCCACGGTCACGAATAGCGGCACGATCATCTCAAGCTACCATTCTATCGAATTGGATAACTATTCCGGTGCCGCGGGCGTCATCAATCTCGAGGCCGGGTCGGTTCTCGTCGGCGACATCGAGATCGCGAACCATGATACGGCAACAATCAATTTCGGGCCGGGCCTGAATGCGATCGTCCGCATGGAGGACGTCACCGAGGGCAGTGACGTGCCGGCCCAGATCAACGTCACGGATGGCGAGTATGTCGTCGAAGGCGACACGATCTACGTGGCCTCCAACCAATCCTTTGCCGCTGTCGATACAGGTCGCGTGATCCAGAAC
>CAZIMY010000121.1:0-1918 GCA_964540315.1 uncultured Wenzhouxiangella sp. | reverse complement strand
ACAGGTCGCGTGATCCAGAACGTGGGGTCGCTTACGCTCGATGCGCTCGCCGCCAACACGTCGGGCGCCTCCTTCACCCCTGAAGTGACACGGGGTAGTGCGCGTGTTCGTAACCTCGGTTGGGGGACGTTCTTTGGCCGGCGGTCCGACGGCGACGGCGTCACCCGAGATGTGAACACGCGTGGCATCATGGTGGGCGCGGAACTAGGGGAGACAATCGGCATTTTCTTCGGAGCGGCGAATTCCACGTTCGGGGCCGACTCCGAGGCAAACCACCGGTTCGCGGGCGTTTATGCCAACTTGGCGGCCGGCGGTTTCGATATCGATACGTCGCTGACCTTTGGGCAAACGGATGCATCCTCGGACGGCCTGGTGATCGCCGACAACCGCTTGATGCCGGGTTTCAGCACAACGGATGTCAGCGCAGAGAGTACCTATGTCACGCCTGCCATCACGGTGGCGCGCGAGTTCGACGTCGGTTCTGGCACGGTCACGCCGAGCTTTCGGTTGAGCTATACCCTTATCGAGACGGAAACCAGTTCCCTCAGCATTGGTCCGCTGACGCTTGCGGAGGGGGCGGGTCGTGAAGACCATCTCTACAATGCGCGGTTCCAAGTCGAACGTGGCCTCCAGGAGATCATCCTCGAGGACGGCCTACTGTCGGCTAAACTGCGTGGTGGGTTCGATACGTCTTATATGGACGCCTCGGGATCTGGCCGAGACTGGGACAGTACCCGCGCATTCGTGGGGGCCGAGTTCACCTACAGCTCAGAGGATGGTGCCGTTGAGTTGAGCGGCGGCATTGAGCTTGGCCGGACGTCGAACGAAGTGACGGATGCCCGCGCAAATCTTGGGTTTGCCGTTCGCTTTTGACAAAGGCACCTCGCTGGCAGATCGTCTAACCGAGCATATTGAAGAACCGGTCTCTGCCCTTCTTGGGCGGAGACCTGTCAGTCACAACCGCCGAACACTCTGCGCGGCGGTTTTACTATGACAACTGAACTGGACTCCGACCGTATGGCGCGCAACACGAGCGAAGACACTCCGGCAACGCCGGAACAGAAAAATGCCGTGCATTTCTCGATGTCTGGCACTCTGGTTAACACGCTTCGGAGATTGCACGCGTCGATTGCTTTCACCTCTTACCAGTCCGGGTTGCTCTACACTGTGGGCGTGCAGCCGGACGGCGCGGCACATGTACATCAGTCAGCCCACGCCAAGCCGATGGGGCTTTCATTCGGGCCGAACGGTCAGCTGACCATGACCGGCGCATATCATGTGCTGCGCTTTGAGAACGTGCTGGCCCCACATGAGCGGGCCAACAACATGTTCGACGCCTGCTTTGTCCCGCGACGCACGCATTTTACCGGCGCGCTGGACGCCCATGACATCGGCCTTGATGCGGATGGTGAGCCGATCTTCGTGAACACGCGATTCAACTGTCTGGCCCGCCCGCATCCCCGGCATAGCTTCGAGCCTGTGTGGCGGCCGCCCTTTATCTCGGCGCTGGTCAACGAGGACCGCTGCCACCTGAACGGCCTCGCCATGGACGGTACGGAACCGGCCTACGCCACGGCGATCAGCCGGTCAGACACGATTGACGGCTGGCGCGACCGCAGGGCCGATGGCGGAGTGGTGATCGATATCCGCACGAACGAGATCGTTTGTGAAGGGCTGTCCATGCCCCACTCCCCACGCCTTCACGATGGCGAGCTGTGGCTGCTGAACTCCGGCACGGGCGAGTTGGGGGTCGTGATAGGGCTGGACAAGGGCCAGGGGACATTCGAGCCGCGCGCCTTCTGCCCTGGCTTTCTGCGGGGCCTGTCCTTCTTTGGCAACCTCGCCTTCGTGGGCCTGTCTAAACCGCGCTACAAGCGGTTCGAGGGGCTTGAGCTGGAAGAGCGGCTCAGGAAGGCCG
>CAZIMY010000120.1:5857-7769 GCA_964540315.1 uncultured Wenzhouxiangella sp. | reverse complement strand
GGCGGTTCCGGCACCCGGCTCTACCCGCTGACCCAGGTCATCAGCAGGCAGCTGCTGCCGGTCTACGACAAGCCGATGATTTACTACCCGCTGACCACGCTAATGATGGCGGGCATTAACGAGATCCTGCTGATCACAACCCCGCACGAACAGCACCTGTTCCGCCAGCTGCTGGGTGACGGCAGCCAGTGGGGTCTCCGGCTTGAATATGCTGTTCAGCCCGAGCCCAACGGCCTTGCCGAAGCTTTTCGAATTGGACGCGAGTTCCTGGGCGGTGGCCCGTCATGCCTGATTTTGGGCGACAACATATTCCACGGCGGCGGCCTGCGTGAGCTGCTCAGTCGGGCAAACCAGCGCGCCCGCGGGGCGACGGTCTTCGGATACTGGGTCAGCGACCCCGAGCGCTACGGGGTGGTGGAGATGGACGCCCGGGGCACAGCGATTGCCCTGGAGGAAAAGCCTGAGCGTCCGAAGTCCAACTACGCGGTGACCGGGCTGTACTTTTACGACGAGCGCGCGTGCGATTTTGCCGACCAGCTGGAACCCTCGTCGCGCGGGGAACTGGAGATCACCGACCTGAACCGCTGTTACCTGCAGGCGGGGGATTTGACCGTCGAGCGCATGGGGCGCGGCTATGCCTGGCTGGATACCGGCACCCATGCCTCACTGCAGCAGGCCTCCGGTTACATTGAAACGCTTGAGTCCCGTCAAGGTCTGCGGGTGGCCTGCCCGGAAGAAATCGCTCACCGCCAGGGCTGGATCGACCGCGACCAGCTGCTGAAGTTGGCAGAGCCGCTGGCCAAGAGCGGCTATGGCGACTACTTGCGCATGGTTGCAGCCAGCCCACTCGAGCCATGAAAGTCGAGGCAACCGATCTGCCCGGCGTTCAGCTGATTTCGCCCAAGGTGTTTTCCGATGATCGTGGCTGGTTTCTCGAGAACTGGCGCAGGGAGCACTATCTTGAGCACGGGATCGGGCCTGATTTTGTGCAGGCCAACGTCTCTCGATCCAGTCGCGGCGTTCTGCGGGGGCTGCACTATCAGTGGCCTGAGCCTCAAGGAAAGCTGGTCTGGGTCAGCGAGGGCACGGTGTTCGACGTTGCGGTGGATATTCGTCCATCTTCACCCACGTTCAAACGCTGGATGGCCGCGGAACTCGACGGCGCAGCCCATCAACAACTTTGGATTCCGGAAGGGTTTGCCCACGGCTTTCAGGTCCTGAGTGAGCATGCCACCTTCCACTACCTGTGTACCCGTCCGTATCACGGCGACTTCGACTCGGCCATTGCCTGGAACGACCCCGACATTGCAGTGGACTGGCCGTTACCGCCCACCGGCCTGTCTGGAAAGGACCAGCAAGCCCCGCGGCTTGGCGATCTTGGCGATCTTGGCGATGATCGTCTGCCTTCATGAAAATCCTGCTGACTGGCGCTGAAGGGCAACTGGGACGCCACCTGGCGCCTTGTCTCGCAACAGTGGGAGGGGTCGTGACGACTTCACGGCGCGGAGGCGATCTCGCCTGCGACCTGAGCGATGAGCGTGCCCTGGCTGACTTGCTAAGCCAGGTCGAGCCTACGGTTATCGTCAATCCAGCCGCCTGGACGGCGGTCGATGCCGCCGAAGAAAATCCAGAGGCTGTCGACCGACTCAATCGCTGGCTGCCGGATAAACTGGCCGCCTGGGCGCGCGATCACGATGCCCTGCTGATTCACTATTCGACCGACTATGTATTCAGCGGGCAGTCGGAGCGCCCCTGGTCTGAAAGCGATCAGCCCAACCCAGTCAGTGAATATGGGCGAAGTAAATGGGCCGGTGAAAAAGCCGTTCAGGACTCTGGCGCCCGCGCCATTATTCTGCGCACCGCCTGGTTGTACAGCGCCTGTCCGGGCAATTTCCTGTCTGCTATTCTCAGA
>CAZIMY010000120.1:0-5757 GCA_964540315.1 uncultured Wenzhouxiangella sp. | reverse complement strand
TGTTTGCAACAATGGAAAGAAAGCCCATGTTGATACCCGTGATTCTCTCAGGCGGCGCTGGCACAAGGCTTTGGCCGGTCTCGCGCAAGGCTCATCCCAAGCCGTTCATGCGTCTGGCAGATGGCAAGACACTGGCCTCCAGTACCGTTTCGCGGGCCTTGAAGGTCGCGTCTGACGACGTCACGCTGACGGTGACAGCCCGTGACTATTACTTCCTGACTCGTGACCTTTATCGAGAAGCTGCGCCAGAGGCCCAGCATCATTTCCTGCTTGAGCCCACGGGTCGCAACACTGCGCCGGCCATCGCTGCGGCAGCGCACTGGGTGTCCGATCGCTTCGGGCCTGAAGCGCTGATGCTGGTGATGCCGGCCGATCACCTGGTTCGTGATCAGGCTGCTTTTGCACAAGCGGTGGCCGCGGCAGCGGCCCTTGCAGCTGAAGGTTGGCTGACCTGCCTCGGCATTAATCCCACCCATGCCGAAACCGGTTACGGCTACATCCGGGCTGGCGCGGCGCTTAGCGGTGGCCAGGAGATCGCCGCGTTTGTCGAGAAACCTGACGCGGACACGGCGCAGCGCTACTTTGAGTCGGGCCAGTACCTTTGGAACGGCGGCATGTTCTGCTTCACTGCCGGCGCGATTCTCTCAGCCCTAGAAGAGCTGGTCCCTGATATTGCTCAAGGCGTAGAGCATGTCTGGCAAAGTAGCGCCAACGACGCTGAACCGGTCGAGCTGGACGCAGACGCCTTTGCTGCCGTCCGCGCCGATTCCATCGATTTTGCCGTGATGGAAAAAGCGCGTCGCCGGGCCGTTGTGCCAGTGACCTGTGGCTGGAGTGATATTGGTTCCTGGCAGGCGATCAGCGAGCTCTATGAAGGAGACGCACTCGGAAACCGGGTAAAGGGTGAAGCGGTTCTGGTCGACTCAAGTAACACCTTTGTTCAGGGGGAGCAGCGACTTGTCGCCGCGGTGGGTGTGGACAACCTCGTTATCGTCGATACCGGCGATGCGGTCCTGGTTGCCAGCCGTGACCGGGCCCAGGAGGTCAAAGCGGTGGTCGACGAACTGCAGCGCACCGATCATGAGTCCGCGACCTATCATCGAACCGTGCACCGTCCATGGGGCAATTACACCGTGCTTGAAGATGCTGATGACTGCAAGGTCAAGCGCCTGGTGGTCAAGCCCGGAGGCGTATTGTCTTTGCAGCGCCACCAGCACCGCAGCGAACACTGGACCGTTGTTTCCGGGCGCGCGACGGTACGAATCGAAGAGCGTGAGTTTGAACTATCCCCGGGCGAGGCAACCTGGATACAGGCCGGTCAACTCCACCGTCTGGAGAACCATGCGGGGGATGATGTGCACATCATCGAAGTTCAGACCGGCAGTTACTTTGGCGAAGACGACATTGAGCGTCTGGAGGACATCTATGGAAGGAAATAATCAAGCCCGCATTTGCGGAATCATTGGTGCTGCTCTATGTTTGATGTTTGCAGCCGCGCCAGTTTGGGCGAACGATCCTGCCGCCGAATGGGAGGCTGATGCCAGGCAATGGCATGAGCAGCGACTCGAGCGCCTGGTTGCGCCGTTTGGCTGGCTCAGCCTGGTCGCCCTTGAATTTCTCGGAGACGGAGAGTGGACGGTGGGCGCGGACCCGGCCAATGATGTCGATATGGTCTCAGGTCCCGACCGCTGGGGCACGCTGGTGATCGAAGATCTGCAGGCCAGATTCGAACCGGCGCCCGGGGCAGCCGTCAGTGTCGACGAGAAAAAGCTGGATTCTGCGATTGACCTGACGATTCGCGGTGAGCAGCCGGCGACAAAGGTCAGCGCGGGGACCGGCTGGTTTGAGCTGGCCAGTCGCGGCGACAATCTGGTCCTGCGCGCGCGCGACAGTCAGGCGCAGACACGACTGGATTTCCTCGGCCTGGATTACTTTGATTTTGACCCCGACTGGCGCATCGAGGCGCGCTGGGAGGCTCATCCGGAAGGTACGACCATCCCGATAGCCGATGTGCTTGGAGATCTGCGCGAGCAGAACAACCCCGGGCGGGCGGTTTTCGAGTTTGGCGGCGAAGAGTTTGCGCTGGAAGCCATAGGCTCCGGTGACCAGCTGTTTTTTATCCTGGCCGACCGCACCTCGGGCCGTGAAAGCTACGGTCTTGGCCGGTTTCTCTACGCTGATTTGCCGGAAGACGGTCGCGTGGTTCTCGATTTCAATCGGTCATACAACCCGCCTTGCGCGTTCAATGCTTACACCACTTGTCCGCTCCCGCCACCCGAGAACCGCTTGGACGTGCGTATTGAGGCGGGTGAGCGACGTTATCGGGGGGATGGCGGTGTCCAGCCCGCTGACCTGAAATCCTAGTCGCCAATTTTTTTAAAACAGGTGAGCCACCGCTTCTTCTCAGCCGGCGGCTCACCTGTTTTTCGTCCCCAGCCGTTTCAGTCCAGCGTGCTCTCGGGCTCGTTGACCAGGATTCGGTCCCGATTTCTGTCGAGCGTGGCCAGACCAATTCCGCGAACATTGACCAACTCGTCAGGATGCTCGAATGCCCCGTTTTCCGTCCGATACTCGACGATGGCCTCAGCTTTTGCCTCACCGATGCCGGTCAGGAGTTCGGCCAACTGTTCGGCGCTTGCGCTGTTGATATCGACGGCCTGTTGTTCGGCTGCGGCATAGCCGGTCAGGGTCAGGGCGATCAGGAAAGCCGCAATCATCTTCTTGAGCATGTTTAGTTCTCCAGTTTGTTGAGATCTCATGGGTCTCCGCCGAACCCAGCGTTCGACGGTGACGCCAGATTAGAAAACGCGGCGCCATGCCGGAATCGGCAAAATTGCCCCCGGAGTTGTCCGAAATTCCGGCGCTGAGCGCCCAGTGGATTGCTTCTCAGGTTTTGAGAAATCGCTTTGATCTAATCAGGTTGAACTGATCAAAACCATGTAGGAGATTTGCCATGAGCCAAGCAATGAGTCCAAGAGAACTGCGCAACGAAATTGTCGGGCGCACGATCGCTGGAGTGATTGCACGACCGGGCGGGGCCGGTGAGCCACCGGTTGTTCTGATGATGCGTTTCGACGATGGCAGCGTGATCGAGTTTGTATCGCCGCGCAGCGATCGACTGCTCAGGCGCTCACTGGGCCGATCAGTCGCCAATCCGGACCCTGCAGAGACGACTTGGCAGGCCTCTCAGCTGTCGTTTGACGGGCTCTTGGCCATGACCGGTGCCTGCTGACCCAGGTTATCCACACAAGCTGTGGATAACTCTGTGGGCAAGCTTCGTTCATGTTTGGCGGCGGCGCCTGTTCTGGGCTTTGGTAAGAAATTGTACAGATTTAAATAAAACTAATTAAAACATCAGCTTATGTGGTTAATCAAGGCTTTAAGATGCTGGCTTCAGTTGTCATCAAAATGTCAAAATCAAAATCAGGCACTTGTGTATAACAACCGAAGTCTCTACATGATGAAAGTCTCTCAAGTGCTTGAAAGCTGGTGGCCGTTTAGGTCGATTCCAAGTTCCGTCGGCCAGCGCAAAAGCGCGTCGAGAACGTCTGGCTGCCGAGGCGCGCTTTCGGCAAGTTTGCGCACGCGCTCGCTGTACTCGGTGAGCTGGATGCTGGCCAGCTCCGGATCGTCGACAAGCCGGCGACGGCGGTAATCGGCCCAACGGGCCTGATCTCTCGTGTCTAGAGATTCCGGCCACAACCTCGCACGGTACCGAAACAGCAATTCGTTGAGCCGATCGTCCTGAAATGGCTCATCGAGCAGACTCAGCTGCTGGGGCGTCATGCGCCGAACGCGATCTCGCACGGGGAGGTCAGCCTTGGGCGTGAACCCTGAGTAGAGCGCGAGTTCCGGGTCATCAGCGCCTGATCTCGACTGATCGAAGAGCGCTTGCAGCCGCTTGCAGAAGTCGGGGTGTCTTTTGAGCGCGCCCGCGTGTTTCTCGACGGCATTGGTTTCAATCGCCAGGCGGTGGGCTGCTTCACCGTCGAGCACGTTCATTGGCGCCAGCATGGGACAACGATTGGTTCGGATCAGTTTCACAGGAAGACGCTGCGCGCCCTCGGGTAAGTCAGCCGCCGGCGTCCACAGCAGATCAGCAAGCGATTCTTCAGACAGCTCAAGATACGGGCTCGGATCCTCGCGCAGGTTCCACACCAGCCACTGGGATCGGATAAGCGGATGACCGATCAGCGGCAGCACGGGCGCCGTGGCGCTCCACCGCGCCGGCAGGCGGGAACTGCTGTGCAGAAGAACTTGGCGAGTTTCGACCAGCTGGCTGACAAAATGCCGATGTCGCAGCTTCAGAGCCCACTCCCATAGACGTGGTTGCGCGGCGCGAAGCTTTCTGGCCAAGCCCGCGGTGGCTTCCACGTCAGCCAGGGCATCGTGGGCGTTGTCGGTATCCAGACCATTGGCAGCGGCAAGGTCCTCAAGCCGGAAGCTTGGAGTGCCGTCCTCTCGGTCCGGCCATTGCAGCCCGGCAGGCCGGAGGGCTCTGGTCATGCGGGCCAGATCAATCAAGTCGAAGCGGGTGTTGCCGTTCGTCCACTCACGGGCGTAAGGGTCGATAAAGTTGCGCCAGAAAAGATGACGGGTCACCTCGTCGTCAAACCTGAAGTTGTTGTAACCCACGGTGCACGTCCCGGGCTGCTGCATGGCCTTGGCAATCTCAGCGGCAAACTCATTTTCCGGCAGGCCCCGGTTGCGTGCCATTTGGGGTGTGATGCCGGTGAGCATGCAGGCGTCGGGGTGGGGCAACATATCGTTGGCCGGCTGGCAGTAGATCACGATCGGCTCGCCAAGCGGTTCCAGATTGCTGTCTGTTCGCAGGGCCGCGAACTGCGCGGGCCGGTCGCGGCGCGGGTCCGCTCCAAAAGTTTCGTAGTCGTGCCAGAGAAAGGTATCCATGGTGTATAGGATATTCGCACGATCGACGGGCTTGCTCAGGTACTATTGCGCTCGTTTGTTTTCGGACCAGGAACTTCAAGTATGACCACTGAAGCTACTTTTGGCGCAGGCTGTTTTTGGGGGGTGGAAGCGCGATTCCGTCAAGTGCCCGGCGTGCTTGACGCAAAAGTTGGGTACATGGGCGGTGGCGTCGATCACCCCAGCTATGAGCAGGTGTGCACTGACAGCACGGGGCACGTAGAAGTCGTGCAAGTGTATTTCGATCCGGCCAGAGTGCCCTACGAAACCCTGGCCAGGGCATTTTTCTCCATGCATGATCCCACCCAGGTCAATCGCCAGGGTCCGGATATTGGAACGCAGTACCGCTCCGTTATTTTTTACCATGATGATATTCAGAAATCTGCGGCCGAAGAGATTCGCCGCGAAATGGATCAATCAGGCCGCTTTCCCGGGCCGATAGCCACTTCGATCGAGGCTGCAAAAACGTTCTGGGTTGCCGAGGATTATCACCAGCAATATCTGGAGCGGCGCGGCGGTAGCTGCGCCATCTAAAGACCAATCGCACAAGCCAGCTATGGAGACCCCGTCGCCGCGGCTGTATTTGCTCAGGCATGGCCAGGCAATGCTTGGGACCGACGATTATGACCGTTTGTCGGATCGGGGACGGGTGCAAGCGAAACATTTGGCCCGGCGCGTCAGCGAACAGCTGCCAGCTGGATGGCTTGCGTGGAGCGGTTCACTGAAGCGCCAGCGCGCCACGCTCGCCCAACTCAACGCCCCTGGACTGGCTGTTGTCGAGATCGGAAGAGCGTCGTGTAGGGAAAGAGTGTTCAGAGCCGTGTAGAT